>CAYPZJ010000109.1:0-12981 GCA_964414635.1 uncultured Spirochaetia bacterium | reverse complement strand
AGCACATTTAAACGAAGTCAGCACCTTGCTTCACAAATAACATAGTCAATTGCGAGAAGCGAAGCGACGAAGTAATCTTTATTAAAAGAGGGATTGCTTCACTTGATTCGCAATGATCTAGTTTTTGATTCATCACTATGGGATTCACCCATCGTAATCCATTCCTATCATTCTTGAAATAATACCCGGATAAACCCGGATTGGATTTGTTCTGCTGGAAGATGGGGATACGGTGTGGTGTCCAATTTCCCGTGGATTCCTCCCGCAGGTATGCTCACCTGATAGGAATGAATGGTTTGCTGGGACGTATCATAGATGGGGAGTGCCATATCGTTACAACTAATAAACGTACCATACGTAAATAGCACAATAGAAAGGAGAATTATCCAAGGATATCTACGGGTAGGGCGGCGAACACACATCCACCCGAAGACCAAGAGCAGCAGAAAAACCAACGGAAGAATCCAAACAAATACCGATGCCACGGTGATAGTATGGTCTGGTGCTGTGTTCTGTACAAGTGCAGGAAACGACGGAAATAGTTTCACACCAATATGAAGTTCCTTCTGCATTTCTATTTGCTGAACCGAATCCAGTGTAATATTCAGTGGGGTATTTAATTCGGGATTATCCATCGCTCCAAGCAATACATCCCCCGCATTCGGCTCAAAGACGTGATTATCATCGACATCCCAAAATAGTTCCAAACGGTTAATACCCAACGGATCGGTATCCAGCGCAAGGATTTCCACAGTTATTCCTTCCCATTGAAACGGTTGATCGCCTGTTTCAAACACCACTACAAGCGGAACAATGGGTTCCCAAGTACCATAATAGGATTCATCGGTAGGATTATACAATACAGTAATCTCCGGGGGTGTCCCAGTGGGAAGGGTAACACCAAAGAAGGGATCCGAAGCAATGCTGATTAACCCTTGGCTCTGGGTTTGAATTTTATAATAATAGGTTGTAAAATCTTCCAACCCTGTATCCATATAATTGGTCTCGCTGGTGGTGGCAATTTCGGTAAACGTTCCATCCGATGTTTGACTACGCAAAATAAAATACAGTTCTGCATCCTGAACCGGTTCCCAGGTTATGCGTAATTCACCCCGATTAGCCCCTTGAAACACCTGCCCTGCCCCTGGAGCCGGAAGCGGCAGATAGCCTGTATCCGGATCACTAAATGGGGTGAATCGATCTCCTAAATCCGCTACAATCCAATACGAATATGTTATAATAGGACTGGCGGTTTGATCGGGAAACGAGGTATCTGCTGTGGTTCCAATAAACACCGGACGATGACTGGATGTTTCACCTCGATATACCGCGTAGGATTGCGCCCCGCTGAATGCTTCCCATTGAAGGGTGATAGCATCGGGTTCCCCATCGGATGCCTGAACACCTGTAACCACGGATTGAGCCAATCCAGCATCCATATCCGAGCTCAGTCCAACCGATACGGAATCTATATCAATGCCTTCAACTTTATAATAGTAAACGGTGTCGGCAGCAACATCCGTATCCTCGAAAATCGAAGTAGTAATAGGAGATGGGGTGCGCAAATCAGAAAACGTACCCACAGAAGATGTATCTCGATATACTTTGTAGGATTGAATCCCCGGTTGTGCTACCCACGACACTTGTATCTTATCACGATATGCTCCATCCGATGCAACAACCCCATAGATCGGTGCTACACTCCCAGAACTGATTGATCCCGCTCGAGGGAAACTGGGCGTCATATAGCATCCTTGGGTGGTTGCTTGGATGGGTAGTACCCAATAATAATAATCCGTCCCCGGAGTAAGGCTCGCATCGGTATCGATATAAAAGGATCCTGTTGTATTCCCAATGGTTGAGGGGGATGCGCTCTCTGCAGTGGTATCTCTGAGAATATAATAGAGTGTTGCCTCTGGAACCGCCTGCCAGATTAAAGCGATTTTATCTGAAAAAATTCCTCGTGAAGGGGTGACGGTACTAGGTCCTTGCATCACCCATCCCACACTATCTTCTGAGAGGGAGCTCGGAGATGACCATAATCCATTCACTTTTGCACTCACCCGATACATAAATTTGCCTACCAAGGTACCTTCCGTACTCACCCCCACACAATCAATATGATCTTCATAGCCCGTATTTGTAACGGTCGCATCCAAAAGTTTGAAATATTCCCAGTTGTCATCGGTTTTTGCACGAAATACCGCATAGGCTTCTGCGTTGGTTACACCTGTCCAACTAACATAGATATAATCTCGTTCACCTTTGGTTGCAGTTACATTTTTTGGAGCGGTGGGTGCATCATTAGAACATGTGAAATTAAAGGACATACGTTGGGAAGGAGCACTGATATCGGTCACAGCAATCCCCGTTGAATTTCCTTCATAATCCACACTAGCAGGATTAGAATCTGCATTAAAATTAAATGTTGTTGCAAGGGAAAACATATCACCTGCCGTTCCCTCATCAATCCCGCCTCCAAGTTGATTTCCCCCATCGGCTTCCACTACCGCGACTCCATATTTTCCGTGAGACTGAATCTCATTAAGATCGGCATGGGCGGCAATATGTTCCTCATCCACCCTATAAATTACCATCCCTTCCCCTGGGAGCCCTGCATCATATCCTTCCTGTTTGCGAACTTCCAATAGAAAATGTTCCCCATAATCGCCCCACCGAACATCATAATAGGCTTCGGAATATAAAGTACTGGTTACCGCTTTGATTTCATAGTGCCCGGCGGCTTGGGGTGAATCCAATGTTTTAACCTGCTCCCATCCTAAATATATTCGGTTCCAAGCGCACAAATTCGCAGGTTTGCTCCCTGCTTTATCCGAAAAACTCTCCCGATTCCATACACCAGAGGACATCAATCCAAAATCACCAATCCCCTTACGGTCCTGATTCAATAGATCATACATATCTGGGACACCAATATCATGAGCGAATTCATGACAGACCGGTCCTAACGTAGCCATATAGGGTGTTCCATCGTAATGGAGTTCACCCACCAGAGAATATCCCCCGTTTTTTGTTTTATCACCAACCAAAACGCCATCATCAGTATGATACACCGGGATGGTCTGTTCGGGAACCCGTCGGAACGAACCACGATGCGCCATCACATTGGGAACGTTGTTTGCCCCCGCTCGATCAAATCCAGCACTTACAATAGCAATGTGCAATTCATTTACTGCAATATGCCCGTCATTGTTGGTATCGTATTTAGCAAAGTTAATATAGGGATCCGCTGCTTTAATCGCATTGTATGCCATTTCATGACGGGTTACCACATCTTCCTCTCGTTTCTGATCCCCAGCGGGAAAGGGATGATTCGTATTTCCCCAAAAATCAGAAGCGGTATCCACCCAACCAATTATTCCATCATTTGCCACACCATATTCTTCTGATGCTGGTTGTACCGAGAATGAACCACGCGAATTATGTAGATAATACTCTTTCACGCTATCTGAAGGATTAAACCAAAGGGATTCCCAATCCGTCGGTTGCGTGGATCCAGCCATATCGCCATACTGAACAAGAATAACCACTACATAATGGTGTCCAAACACTGGTGCCTGCATACCCATTTGTTCGGCTCCAATGGATGAATTGGTTTGAATGGGTTGGGCAACCATATCATCAGGAATATACCCATCCATTGATGTAGGTTCCTTTCCGAACCGATCCGGAGGAGAAGCAAAAATGTATAGAGGAAATATCGGTATGAATAATAAGATGACAAGGGGAATCAAACGAGGCATATACAACTCCTGTGGATGACAACCGGTTTATGGAGGTCGATCCGTTTTTTAGGTGATGCGTTTCTCACCTGTATAATAAAATAGCAAGGATTTCATTGGATGCCAATGTTTTGTGGTGTAGGAGTTTAAAAAATAGTTTTGTAACGATTCATTCCAAATAATTGAAAATCACCATGTCACAAGCCTTACTCCAACAAATGTTTTTAGTTGGGGCAATTCTTGCGATAGCCCTCTGGAACAGGATATCGGAAAGGGCAGGCGCAAGACCTGCCCCTACATTTGCGTTTTTCAACACCCCCCAGTGTGTCAAATTGTTTTGTAAAGCTGAAGGATCTTCTCCAAACGCTCAATCTCTTTTCTTTCAAGCGTTTGGAGGGAACGGAGGATCGGTTTCATTTCTTTATTCGAATTGATTTGTTCTATTTGTTTAAACAGATTTATCAGCGCCGTTTTCATCTGTTTAGCCCATTGGATAACCATAGGGATAGAATCAAATGGTATGCGATGAAGTAACAATAAAAGCTGGTCACGCTTGCCCAGTTGCTGCTTAATTATGGCGTATACGACGGAGCGCTTACTAAAAAATTCATGCTCTAGTTGCAACAACGGCGCCAGTTGTAGTAGAAAAAGGTGAAACCGTTTTTTTGATACTTGTTCGCGCTTGAGAAGCTTCTCACATATTCGTTGTTCATGTGGTTGCTTGAATTTGCTTGCTACCGTACGATACGCAGCGATTACCTCGTCTTTATAGCCATCAAGGAATAACAAGATATCCAGTACATGTAAAGAGGAGAGCACATCGGAAGCCACTATACGATTATCTCACCGTCAAATAATTCGAGAATTTGGGATTCGGTTTTTTCTGACGAATCCCGTTTGCCTTTCTTCGCTGCACTATCAACACTCATCACAATTTCAACCGATAAGTTATACACCGTAGCAAAATGATTTTCTAAATCAGTACGGTATGAATTGCATCGCGTATAATAAAACTCGGAAGGAAACTTTAAAACCAGTTTCTTTTTTTCGGGCTGTAAATGATAGCTGGAAACATGTTTTAGAGAAGCTGCAAGGAATGCTTTATCCTTGTTTTTCTCCAATTCCTTTATCCAATGTGCAAAATAGTTTTCTGGCAATCCCAAATCTGCTAAAGCTTTATTCTTTTCCGCTTCTGAAAGCACATTGGAAGAATCCGGATCTGTTGATTTAGAATCCGATTGGGTTGGGGATTCGTTTGATGGAGATGGTTCTGTGGGTGCAGATTGCTCGATTGTTTTTTGGGAAGGTGATTTCGGGATGCTTGTACTTAATGAAGGGGTAGCTTCAACAAGCTCTGCTGATGCGTCGGTTTTCCAACCTTTGGTTTCCAATTGCTCAATCCGAGAAATGAGATTGGATAGATTAATGAAATTTTCATAGTCCACCAATCGATAGAGATAGCTTTCGAACGTGTATTGTTCGTTAGTCGTGTCTTTCAAATCCCTATGTAATTTAATTAGGTGATTCATTATTTCATTAAGCTGGTATTGGGTAAATTGGATTTTAAAGGGTTCCAACGTTTTAATTTGTTCTGGAGTGAAATAAAACAATTGAGCATAGGCTTCTGCATCCACATTTTTAATCAAAATGAGATGTCGTATATACGCGATCAATTCCTGAGCATAATTCACCAACGCATAGCCGGAATTCATAACATCCAATGCAAGCTGGATCAATCCTGCGAGATCTTTTTCAATCAACCGTTGGATAAACTGGATGCAATATTCCTCTCGAACCAACCCGAGCACCAGATGAACTTCCTCCTGGGTAATTTCATCCCCCGAAAATGCAATCACCTGATCCAACGCTTGCTCGGCATCCCTCATGGATCCATCCCCTGCCCGCGCTACCAAATACAACGCGGCATCCGAAATATGGATTGTATCCTGTTCACAAATGAGCTGCAACTGTTTCAAAATAGTATCAACGGTTAATCTTCGAAAATTGTAATGCTGACATCGGCTCCGAATGGTATCTTTCACCTTATTGGGTTCGGTGGTGGCAAAAATGAAAATTACATGGCGTGGTGGTTCTTCCAACGTCTTCAACAAAGCATTGAACGCCTCTGTGGTAAGCATGTGTACTTCATCGATATAATAAATCTTATAATTACACTTGGTAGGGAGGTAGCGGACCTGCATCTGCAGATCCCGTATTTGATCAATCCCCCGATTGGACGCCCCATCTATTTCCAATACATCAATAGCATTCCCATCCGCGATTTCTCTACAGTTATCACACGTTCCGCAGGGTTGTGGGGTTGGTCCTCCATTCTGACAATTCAACGCTTTCGCAAAAATTCGTGCACCGGACGTCTTTCCCACCCCCCTTGGACCACTAAATAGATAGGCTTGGGCTATCTTCTTCTTTTCAATCGCATTACGTAAGGTGTTGGTGATATGATCTTGCCCGATGAGCTCGTCGAAGGTTTGTGGACGCCAGCGGCGTGCAATCACTTGGTAGGGCATAGGGTTCTCGCTTAGAGAACATTGGACGAGATAGGCTTACTGTAACACATCGGTACAAAAACTGTGCTGCTCCCTTTCGGTCCTGACACGCTGGTTTCAGACCAATCGCACAGAGCCTACCTCGTTCAATGTTCCCGAATAAGGCTTGCGATGCGGAGAGGGGGGGATTCGAACCCCCGGTAGGGGATTAGCCTACACACGCTTTCCAAGCGTGCACCTTCAGCCACTCGGACACCTCTCCCTGAAGATTCTGGAGGGTAATGTAATGAAATTGGGGAATGTTGTCAAATTCTAACGGTACGGTACGAGGTGAGTTTTGTTTCGGGTTTATTATTCTTGAAGCTGGGTGGGTTATTGCACAAAAATAAGTGGGAGCTTGCATTACACGACAACCTACTCCTACAATTTTTTGGATGATTTCGTAGTGATAATTCATGAATTACACCTACCAAGTAACTTTATCACTCCTTACCCTATTTAGGATAAACAATAAAATCGGTACAAAATTCCCACTCGGGATCTTTAAGGTAGGCGTTTACAAGTGGTTTTTCATTATAAACAGTATTATTCAAACTCCCACCTAAACCTGTCCCCTACCCTTCGGTTACGTGAAAGGACTAAAGAAAGGCTTTTTAGAGTTTTATCCGCTTCTCCTTTTTTTACGTGTTCCCTGATCACTGAAACAGAAGAGGGTTAAAGGGAACAGGGAATTGGGGGTTGAAGGCGAAATAAATTCTTGGTTAAGAAAACCCGGGACTGCCTGTTAAGCGTACGGTTGAGTGCTGATTCCAGAAATAGAAAGGGGACAAACTAATGATTTCTCAGTATCTAAGGATGAGAACAGGGTTTTGTAAATGAATAAAAATCTGGGTAACACCGTCTGATTCATAGTATGGAGATAATAGACAAACTGGTCTGTTTTAATCGTGATACATTTTTTTGTTGGCTTTGATACACACCGTGTTTAGAGAAATAGTTGATAGCGTGAGTTGGTTGAATAAGATTCAATGGGGAATAAATATCTATCCTGCACCGGTTGGGTTCTGAATCAAACACGGTGCTCCTTTGATTATTACAGCATGAGGTAATCCTATGATCCGAACCTTTATAAAAGCAACACATCGATTTCATTATAAACGAATAGCAATGCAAGCAATCGGTTTTGCGCTATTCTTAGGAATGGTATTGATGAGTATGACTAATTGCGTACCGAATATTAAAGGCGAAACGGTTGACCAAACACCAGCAATGCTACCTGATTATCCACAGTATAATTTAGTATTGGTACGAATCCAAGAAGAAATGGAAATCACCGCTAACCTGGTACCTGATGAAGAACAATCTACGAGTGCTGAATCGTTATTAGCTGAACTCAATCTATCCTTGGATGAAATTGTTCAAACTGCTTTTCTTGATGAGTTTGAAACCTATCCCCATAATTCAGTCCCGTTTTTTACCTTCCTTAATGAAGAAGATGTGGGGATCGTCCATACACTCAATTACACAGATGAATCGGAACTGGAAGGGATTGTTCGTGAAGGTGAGATCCAACTTACACCCTATGCCCAGGAACGGATGAAAGAAGTGGATATCGCTGGGGCGTTTGTAATTGATGTGAAGCGCAATAGTATTGAATATAATCATCTAAAAAAAGCAGGTCGATTTTTCACGTTCACCATTGTGGGGGGCGTTTTGGTTTTTGGTCCTGTTTTATGGGCTACAAGTGATTACGACTATTCAGTGAGTGTAGAATTCGCATATATTAATCAAGACAACAATCTGTTATGGAAGACCGTGGATCCTTATGCGGATCTGGCTGGAAACAAGGTTTTAAAAAGCATGCCCCATGGAATCAATTTCACAGATATAAAAAAAGCGGATTTGTATTCGTTAGAGACCATTCAGGAAAAATTACAAACGGTATATTCTCAATATACCGCCTTAAGCCTTCCCACCTTCTTTGGAGATGCACAAGCTATTCCACGCTTCAAAGGGGGAGAGGTATTAAATTGAATATGCGAGGGAAAATACTCATAGCAGTTAAGATATGACTTATTAAAGATTTTACGAGGTAACGTATGAAATATTACAGGTTAATAGCACGTGGAGGAATAATTGGAGCCGTATTAGGGATGCTACTACTCTTTGTTGGGTGTCCTGGATTAGGGAAGGTTGGAACAAAAGCAGAACGAGAAGCCAATTTAAATACGGCTGAATCCCATAAGGATACCCAGGTTCAGTTTAACGCAGCGTACTTTTTAACCCCTTCTGAAAACCGTCCCTACAAAGTTGGTTTTGATTTACCCCCCTATTTTCAACTGGCAATTCGAGATGAGCTTAAAGTAGGTGTATTACCGGAAGGTTCATTAGAAGTTCATCTGGCAGCGGAAAAACCATATCAACTGGTGTTGCGCTTTCCCGGTGGGGAAGAAGTTCCTGGATATATTATTTTACGAGAGGTACCAGAAGACCTTGATACCGATGAACCATTATTTACGGTCTCAGAAGAAAATTTAAAGAATACAACCCAGCGTCGCTCGGAACTGGTATACAACATAGGCAATACAGGGCGGGGGGAAATTGTTTTCCTTCGGGGTTCCCCCAATTTTATGGAGCGGTTGGGGTTTTTATTCCAAACATACCGAGAAGAATTATTGGAAGCGATGGCGCTGGTGCTATTCGACCAATTGAAAATCCTACAGTCCCAACAGCAACAAATTAATGAAGCAGCAATGCAATCGGAGAAAGATGCGCTCCAGGTTGAATTGGATTCAAGCCAAGAGAAATTAGACACGTTACGAACAAGGATTGAAGCCCTTACGGAAGATACAGAAACCGAAGTGCCCCAGTTGATTGATGAATCGGAAGCCATTCACCAATTGGTTCATACTATTGAACAATTAATTGGAATTGAGAACACGGTAAATATACGAGACGATATTCAGGATTTGCGTGATGAGAGCGACCATCTGATGGATGAAAGCCGAAAACGACGCGAACGGATCGAAGCCATTGAGTTGGAAATTCAAGCGTTGCAGGAACCGTTGATCGAGTTGGAGGAAAATATCGAACGTATTCAAAACCGAATTCGTGCAGTGGAAATTATGATTGAGTTGTATGAACTTGCACAAAATCCTCCCAGCACCGATGCAGAAGTAGCTGAAGCCGAACAGCGGATGGAAAGCTTACTCGCAGAACTACGCCGTTTGGATCAATCTGAAGCGGTGGATGCACAACTCCAGCTGGAGCAGCTGGATGAGGAACGGGCGCTTATTTCTAATTTATTCACCCGCTTATTTAGTATTATGAACCAGCTTAATACACGAAATTGTGGGAGAAATCCGGGAAATCAATTTTGCTTAACTCTGTATGATCGACTCGAGCGCACAGCACGGACGTTGAAACAAATGTTGGATGAATACGGGAATCGGTTGAATTTGTTTGGGGATTGCGAGTCCAACCCGCTCGATTGTCTGCGTCAACGATTAGATAGCCTCAGGCAGGAGGAAGCAACTCTCCAACAAGAACGTCAGAATGAAGATAAAATTCATGATCTTCGTGCGGAAAAGCAAGCGTTGCAGCAAGAACTTACCAGCTTAACCAATCAATTGAATCAAATCAATGGGCATATTAATAATCTGCGTGATCATCTACGAAGCCTTCATGAACAAACCAGTGATTCGATGGATGCCGTTACGAATGGAATCGCTACGTTTTTGGACACCTTTCCCGATACCGATCCCGAACTGAAAGAACGTTTGGAGGAACTGGTTGCATATCTAGGCGATGTGGATTACGAAGCCGATCCGGAAGAATTTCGTGCACGTTTGAAAGAAATCCTGGAGGATTTGTTGGAGCGGAAAACCGAACTGGATGAGCGTGTAATCCAAATGAATGAACAGTTACGAACGCTATTGGAACAGCGGGAACAGACTCAAAAAACGGTGGAACGACTTAATCAGCAATTGCGAGATAAACAACTAAAAATAGAACAATCACGACGGATAACAGATCGTGAAATTCAGCTATACCGTATCTTCTTCGCCAGATATGCCCCATCCCTGTTGGATGTAGCGGATGAAAACCCGATTATTCAAGATCTGGTCTTTCGCTTTTTCACCGATTGTGAAAAGGATGTGTTTCAACCCTGTTATGCCGTAACCCATCAAAAATTGATGGAAAAAGCCCTCCAGGAACTTGTACCACCTGAAGGACTTATGCTGGAACATATGATGGTGCCAGCATTTTCATACACCGACATGACTACGGTTAAATGGGATACTGAAGTGAAGATGTTGCTTGGTGCAAATGAATATCCTTTTATTCAGCCGGATGAGATCTGGGGATTGTATATTACCTTACTCTCCGCAGATTATATTAGTGAAGGAGGAAATCAATATAAAGGGGTGTTTGAAGAAGCAAGTGCCTCCCTGGGAATTCCGACAAAGCGCTTGGATACGATTTGGTGGTATTTGTTTTATAACTATATTTCGATGAATGATCAGATAACATTGGAACCGTTTGGGGTTGATCCATCCAGTTATGTTCATGCCCCACCCTTTGCGTTGCGCTTACAATTAGAGGAGCAACGGTACGAAATTATTTATACTCCTGAAGTGAATCCGTATACAGGAATCCCTCCATATATGATCCATTCAGATTAAAAAAATGGTGCATTGTTGATAAAACACCCGATGCTTTGCCAGTATACGCTGACACATAGGGTTTGAGAGGTTTGTGATCCCATGCGAATTGAGTTTAAAGGTAGATTATCGGATGAGTCAGAGATACGAGCGGGATTTATTGGGTGTGGAAGCCATAGCTTTCGTAATATTTTCCCAACCTAGATGCTTGGCGAGTCACGCGTATTTTTGAGGCATTTACAGAGGGATCCAATAAAGAAATTACCTTATCCCAGGCTCCGTAACAGTTTTGCCTGCGCTTCACCACCATTCACGAGATGGAAAAGAGGGATTGGGCGATCGACCCCTTCAATATAGGATGGGCGTGCCTGCCACGGTATAACCGACAGAACGTTGGTAAGATCCATCCAGTATTGTAACCGAGCCGGTTTTAGATTCCACGTCATATGAAAATGATTGGCAGGGGCAAATTGCTTGTATTCTCCCATCGATGCGTATTTAGGAATCACATACGTATGTGGCCACGTAGCTGTTGAGGTGTTGTACACCTTTTCCGAAAGCTTCTCCGGAAGATCCACCGTTTCGGCTTCATCCCAAATAAGTGAGAATTGATTTGAACTGGCACTATAATGCAAACGCCCGGCGATTCCTTGAATCCCACCTGGAGAAACGAAAAATACCGAATTCCCACGTCCAGGAAAATAAAACGGATCTGCTTGCGGAAATCGAATCCTCTGCATAATTTCGGGTACCGTCGCACCAGGTTTTGCCGCCCAATTAAACGAAGCACTTCCCGAATTATCCCCATCAACAATTCCTTTTTCAACCCACCGATCCGTCGGAGAGTAGGATATCCCCAGTTCATCTGCTGCCTGTTTGATTTCCCATGGTTCCCACACCTTACGGAAATCCATAAATAAGGGAGGATTCCCACCTGATAACCAGGTGAAAAAAAGTTGGGTAAGTAACCCCTGTACATCTGCTTCTGTGGCATATGGAAGCGGAGCTTTCATCCCCTTATGATCAAAGGTGGAATTAAATAAGGATTCCATTGCATCTGCTACCGGGAGGGGAATCCCTCGTCGATCCGAACCCCACTCTAGCTGGCTCATAAATCCACCACCCACCGCATTCAAATCAACCATTAAATCACGGGTAATCAAATACATTGCCAAGGATTGCTTGAAGCGGTGTTCATCCGCCGCATCTGCTATTTCTACCGCATCGGGGCGAAACGATGTAATCCATTGGAATAACGCTTCCATTTCCTCCACATTATAGGCTTGCTTTTGGAGCATATCCGCAAGCAGTTTCATATCCAATCGGGTGATTTCCACCCCAAACGTGTTTCGAGTGGGGATGATATGCGCAAGCGCTGTTTCCATGCCCATGGAATCACGTCCCAGCACAACAACCCGTCGTCCTTGAAGCCCTTTGAATGTTACTGCAGCATAAGCCCAATCAAGAAGTGCATCTGCTGTAGAGGGCGTCATAACAGGTTCCATACCAGTATCGGGCCATGTTCCCACATTGATGTGAATCAACTTGCCATATTGCGAAATGGCTCCGCTTGCGGCATGGACAAACACCACACCTGGTTTCGGTCCGCTATTCCCGCATGTTAAGTTGATGGGGGTATCTTTTGGAAATTGACTCAACAAAGAAATTAACGCGGGTTGGGGGAACGCCCATGTATCAGGTACACAAACCAAAATATTCACCCCTGCTTCGCGAAACTGGGATGCAACCTGATCCGCCTGCTTTTCCCCTTCCACAAGAACATCGCTGTAAACCACCTTTACAGGTGATTGATCCGGTAAGCATACGCCTCCTGCCAACACATCGGCTGCCATTTTTATTATATTGACGCATCGTTTACGGGAATCGTCATCCACGCGGGGATCGCACGTGGCAAACACCCCGATGATGGGTATGTTTGCATTCCTTGTATTGGAATGAGGGAGTAAGTGCGCTTGAGTCGTCATAAGAACCTCGTGCTTTTCATTTTGTTAATAACTGATATTACGCGCTCTCTAAAAACCGCTTCAAGCGTTGTATATACCGCCT
>CAYPZJ010000108.1:0-13491 GCA_964414635.1 uncultured Spirochaetia bacterium | reverse complement strand
TGGAATGGAATTTCACAAATTCATCTGGTAAGGTTCTTCCAATACTCTATTACTAACCTTACTTCAGGATACCCTTTGTTTACACAATAATAATGATATACCCAAAACCCCTACTGACACTACTACCTAAAGAACACCGTTTCTAATACTTTCATTGTAAACGCATTCTTTAGGTTGCGTTGCGAGAGTGATAGTTAGAAATATAACTCTACTAAAAAGGTGTCCTGAATGTAGATTTACTAACGCAAGGTTTATTAAGCCTGAATTATCTGTGATTCACCAATAGATCTGCTCTGCCATTTCACGCCATTCGTTTGCTTGATCCGTATTAAACGTTTCCATAAGCGATGCCATACGGATTAAATAATCCTGTTGTATTTTGTGGTTTTGGATGTCCTGGGCAGCGTGCATCGCCTTATCTAAATGAATTTCTGATAAATCTCCACATTTAATTTGAATGCATGCTGCTAAAAATAGATTTTTGGCAAGATAATAGCGATCAATATATTCATTCGAGTAAGCGATAGCAAGCTCAATCTGGGCTTGTGCTTGTTCTAAATTCTCTTCCATCAGAAAATATTCAGCCCAATAATGGTGAAGAATGGTGCGATGATGATTAAACCCATAATGCTCAATAATCCATTTACTCCGTTTGATTCCATCCTTCATAAGATAGGAATCCCCACGTTTGAATGCAACAGCAATCCGCAAAAGTGAATAAAACGATCGAGACCGAGGTAGTTTCGTCAGTTGGACTTCTTGATCCACTTGATCTAGAAGCATCGAAGCTTTATGGGATTCCTGCTGTTCTAAATAAACCTGCACTTTGCCAAGTTGGGCATCAATCATAAACTCACTAATGGAAAGGTCTTTTGCTAACTGGTATGCATCAGAAAATACAACCATCGCGTCTTTAAATTGGCATCGATGAAAATGGATGTATCCTTTTGAAATCAGGACATCACACAAATAGGCATCATTCGGTTCCTGATCATATAGCTGCATAAATTCGTGAATGGCTTTCTCTGCTTTTTCATAATGATGCATCTCTCGATATAATCCCACAATATTGGATAGACCCAATAAAACATGACGAGTTTTACCCAATTCCTCAAAGACCAATTTGGCTTCAAAAAAGAGTTTATAAGCCGTCAGAAAATCACCTTGTGAAGTATGCATAATCGCCAGATTGGTTTTCAAACCTGCGACATCCATTTTTAGATCATTTTTTAAAGCAACATCCTGCGCTTGCTCAAAAAAATAGATAGCGGAATTCTGTTTCCCTTCATTTCGACAAATGCGCCCAATGCCCATATAAATCAAAACTTGTTGACGGGCTAAACCATGACGTACTGCATAGTCTTGGGCTTTTTGATAATGAATGAGTGCTTCGGTATGCTCGTTTGATAATTCCAGAATGATGGCTTCGTCCAACAAATACTCGCATTGATACAACGGATTCGTTTTATAATCGGGATGGTGCTCTAACTTTGTGAGCCATTGTGATGCCTGCTTTAGATCCTTTTGGGCAAGGAAATCATCCAGCTGTTCTATAAGCGTGTTGATGGAATCAGCCATAGGGTGCCTTCTGTGTTAAGAGAAACCATGCTGAAAATCCCAATACCTATTGGTTATTGAGAGTAGACAAATAGAGTATAATGAATAACGCTTACAGGTCAATTCGGTTTTAGTAATCCAGTGGTGTGTGATTTGTTTTTTGTAAGAAAGCAGGTTTAATTAGGTTCTCCTTCTTTGAAGTGGAATGATTTCTTAAACCAGCATATTCCCTATTTTTTTCATTCCCGTATTTTAAATGAATGAAAATTTGGATTATCAATTATGTAAGCAGTGCAAGGAGGGAGGTGACTCTGTATTCCCATTTTAATTCAGATTGCTTTGTTACAAATACAATGACATTCGGTACTATTCAAAAACCTATCGCGCGAAAAATCGAACCGAGTGAAAATTCTGATTGATAGATCCATTAACGATGCTATACTTTGCTGTGGTGACACGTTAATTAAGACGATTTAGCTTGCTTCTTGGAGGAATTTCATGGGTGATCTAAAACAATCCCTTTTTCTATTTTCAATACCTGTAACTCACAAAATATTGCGACGTTATATGATTGTTTTTACATGGGTGATCCTGACTGGTAGTATGTTGTTTATCAGTTGTGGATGTGATCCCACATTGATAATAATTCAGAATAATAGTGAACAATCCGTTATTCGTGCGGGTTTAGCCATTGACGGAGGTGAAGAAAGTAACATTTTAAGTGATCAACCCTTGGTTTCTGGACAATCCCTTACAATTCCACATGACAATCAAGATGCGACCGCAATGTTTACAATGGTGTGTCAATTGGGTCCAAATACATTTCAAAAATGCACGTGGCAGGGTGTACTAGGTGAGCGATATACCATGGTTTATGAAAATGAAGTGTGGACCGTTACGGGCAATCCAACCTTAACGTATCAAACCGGGACTCTTGAAGAACTGGGATTGGAGGAAACAAGTGTTATTATTGATGATGATGTTTGTACCTTAGAAAAATCAGATGCCGTATTGGTATTACCTGAGGAGAGTATCCCCCAAGTTGTTCCTCAAAATAAAAGCGCAATGAGTTTCCCCAATTCGAAGATCCGTAATGACGGGTGTGTGGATATCCTTGTGGAGGCCAATCAAACATTGAAAATCGTATTTTGGACGACCGATGTGGGGGTGACGGATCCTTTTACTGCCGATGAACTGATTAGCATCATGTATATTACCACACAAGATTTTGTGTTGTTGGAACTTCCATTTATTGGGATTCGATGGGGAGAAAGCCTGGATATAAGTACGTTGAAGATATGGTATGATCCATATTATCGTGCAAATGGGACATTCAATCTAATCCCTCAGCTGGATGCTGATTTCCCTAATTCTCCACCGATTGTTTATGAAGATAACATTGATAATAACTGGTTTGTCTTTGAGGATTTTACCTGGGAAAGCAGTGGCCCAACTGAACTATTTTTATATGCTAACCCTGTTTCCAATGAAACCGATTTGATGTTTATGATTCTCCGAAGTGATTTGGAAAATGATAGCGCATTGGTTAGTACATTAAATACCCGTATTACTGATTTGGCAACGTGGTATGCGCTTCAAAAAGTGGATAATAATCTGGAAAACTATTTGGTTACACCCTTTCAGAGTTTGGCTCGGGACAATTGTGGGAGTTTATCAACATGCGAGGTATCGTTACAGGATAGTGCTCCCTTTATGTCCAATTTTTTGCCTTCGGGTGATTACATCGTACGGATTCAAACATCGGTTCAGGATGATTCCCCTTCTGCAGGTGAATACAGCATCTTGCTTACTACTGATCAGCAGCAGATCCCCGCAAGTGGGGCTGTGTTGGAATTATCCGACAATACATTTACAACATATGATGCCATTCCTTCAGAACAAGAATTAACTCTTAATGTACCGTCTACCTTTCGGATGGTTAATGCGACGGATGTCCATTGGTTAAAATTCTCTTATACTGCAAACTAAGAGTATCCATATAACTCCAGTTTTTGGGTTAGGTGTTTTCACTGATGGATTCGAGAATCCCACCAGCAGTACTATTATGATGGAAATGGGATAATTTATTTTTTTCCAAGGAAACCATTATGATTAATCATGTTTTACTTTTAGTGTCCGACACTTTTCGATACGATTTTCTAGGGTGTACTGGGAATTCCTTTATTGATACCACAGCACTGGATACATTTGCAAAAAGTTGTATGGTATTTGATCGATGCTACACAGGAAGTTTTCCCACCATACCCCATCGATCAGATTTGATTACCGGGAAATTCCACTTCCCATATACTGGTTGGGCACGGATAGAAGATCAACATATTACTATGGCAGATCATCTTCAACACTATGGATTTGCCAATCAGCTGATCTGCGATACGCCCCATTTGGTAGGTCGCGGTTATAATTTAATGCGAGGATTTCATGGTTATCATTGGGAACGAGGACAGGAAGGGGATATTCCCTTTACAAGGATGAATGATCCTATAAAACCAGCTATGTCACATTCAAAAACGCGAGTCGACTATTTACAACATGCAACACCAACGCATCCAACAGCAATTCCTCATGAAACAGCATTAGTAGATAAACATTGTTGGACCAATCGACACTGGAGATATGAAGAAGACCGATTTATGGCTCGAACAGCGAATCATGTTATTCGTTGGATGGAAGATAACTATCAGGCTAATCATCTATTTCTGTGGATGGATATGTTTGATGCCCATGAACCGTGGGATCCCCCAGAATACATCGTTCGAAAATACGACCCCCATTATACTGGAGATCCGATGTTTCACCCCAATTATGGGCGAGCGGATGCTTATACACCTGAAGAACTAAAGAATTTGCAAGCCCATTATAGTGCGGAGATTCAGTTGGTTAGCAAATGGATTGGACGTATTCTTGAAAAATGTGAAGAATTAGGTTTGATGGAGGATAGTCTCATTATTTTTACTTCCGACCACGGGATATATTTGGGAGAGCATGATCGAACAGGAAAAAGTAATATTTCTGTAATGGATAAACGGGGTGCGTTCCCTCTATATCAGGAACTAACCCATATACCATTATTTATTTACCATCCAGATATGAAAGCAGGTCGGTCCAACGCATTAGTGCAACCGGTAGATATTCTCCCAACGATTTTAGATTGTCTAGGGAAATCAGTGCCGGAAGATATCGATGGGAAATCATTATTGCCAGTAATTCAAGGGGAAGCCGATATCCATCGTGATATAGTTATTAGCGCGGCTGCTAAACTAAGTGATACCCATGTAGTTACTGTACAGAATAATCAATATACCCGTGTACAATTTGGACCCGATGAAGACCAGGTTGAATTATATGATATTCTTTCGGATTCACATCAGCAGCACAATTTGTTACCTGACCAATCCAACATGGAACAGGAACTAAAGCAAAAACTAGATGCTTTTATGGAAAACCATCCTTCTATCTAAATGCATACCACAAAGTATTTGATTTAGTTGGGTATTCATTGTGATTCGCTCAATAACATACCCCAAAAAAAGTCATGCCTCTTTTTAGGTGAGTATATTCGTTTTGCAGAGAATATTAAACCCAAACCCGGTTGAGATAACTATTGCTTCATCAAATGTAAAAATTTTGAGTATAATCCAGTACATATGCGACATCTAAATATCGTAATGGCGACGTCGCAAGGGACTGTTGAAAAATGGGATTATTCAGGATAGGTACAAGATCTACTCTTACAAGAATTGATGTAGAGAGAGGTTTCACACCTGTCCCATAAAGTTATTCTATCTGATTCATTATTATTCAACAGACCCCGCAACAGTCACCCCTATTTCATAGGAGGGAATTGTGAGGATAAAGCTTGCGTTTATCCTCCACTATTGAGATAGTACGTTTGTTTCTCGTGATTAGATATTTGACACACAATTTAATCAAAGCTTTTATAAATAGAATAACGCAGGAAGTTGTGATAAAACAAGAAATCTATTTTACAAATTGTCAAAAAGGAATGGTTTAAGTATATTATACAAAGTGATTGGCGTGTTTCTTGGTTTGGTATGGGCTTTCTGTTGTCATAAAACCGAATACCCCTAATGTATGGGACATGCGCTAATATTTAGGATGGGAGATTAGGGATTTTTTTAAATTAAGGATAGCCTCATGAATCTCGGAGCTACTTCCAAATTGCAAAAATGGGAAGTGAATTTACCCCGGAACTTCGTACTCATGGAACAGGGAACCGATCCACAAGCTATGTATATCCTATTGGATGGAAAAATTCAGGTATTTGTCAATGATAAACTGGTGGGTGAGCTGAGCAAACCTGGAACCTATCTTGGTGAAGTCTCATTCCTTCTTAGTAATAAAGTCACCGCCACCTGCAAAGCAAAAACCAATGTGAAATGCTTGGAGATTAAAACAGAATACATTGACGATTTTTTAGAAGCAACATCACCTGGTATTATTTACCGTTTGGGTGTCAATATGGCAGAACGCATTGCTGAGATTGATAAATCCCTTACTCTCATTGAACGAGATATCATATCTGCTGATGATCCAAACCCGATCTATCGGATTTCTCACTATAAAGGGAAAGAATGGAACAACACAGCCGAAGAGCTTTCCAAATCAGAACTGACCTTAAAACAAGGTGAAATCTTAATGACTGAAGACTCATCCCCCAAATATTTGTTTATCCTGAAATCAGGATCCTTACTAATCTCAAAAGAAGGAAAGCAAATAAATCATGTATCCGAACCGGGTGATTGTATTGGGGAAGTGGGTTTTTTGTTGAATAAAGACCGCACGGCAACGGTAACAGCCGCCACACAATCCGTTGTGATCCGCCTGGATCGTAAAACCTTTGAGCGCCGCATCCAATTATCAGCTCCGTTCGCTCGACTTATTTTAAGCAATATTGCTCGGCGTCTGGTAAATTTGAGTGACCGACTTGCCCAAAAATCTTAACCGGATGCATTAGAATTCGGAATACTCGTTTTTTCTGATCGTTTTTTAGCTAAATGATCCAGTGATACCGCAAGTATTATTATAACACCAATTACAATAAGCTGAGCATTCGTACTGATCCCTATTAGGGTACATCCATTACGTAAAAACTGAATGAGAAACGTTCCAATTATAGTTCCTCCAATACTCCCTTTCCCACCTGATAAACTAGCTCCACCAATCACCACCGCAGCAATGACATCTAACTCCCAACCAACACCAGCAGTCGGCTGTCCGGAAATCGTACGACTTGCTGTAATCATACCGGCTAATCCTACTAAAAAACCAGCCAATGTATATACCGTTACTTTTATCCTTCTAAGACGAATTCCTGCATGATACGCCGCTTGTTCATTCGATCCGATTGCATAGACATACCGTCCAAAACGGGTGAACCCCAACAAAAACAAAGCAAGTACGATAAAACCTGCGAGTATGATAACACTGATTGGAATTCCTAATACTGTTCCATCACCAAGGAAACGATATGTGGGAACATTATACGGTTGCCCATCATTCATCACCAATGCTATTCCACGAAATAGACTCATTGTACCCAACGTCACAATAAACGGTTGAAGCTTAATCCGGGTAATGAGCATCCCATTTAAGAATCCCCCAATTCCACCAACGGTAATTCCTGCCAAGGTACCCAATCCCATATACCACCACATTCCCGAATCCGTGGGCGAAAACCAAACCATAAAACCTGCTCCTACCATCCCTGATAATGCCATTAGCGAACCTACCGATAAATCAATACCTCCACTAATAATGATAAACGTCATTCCAATTGCCATTAGCCCAATCATGCTAGAACGTCGAAATACATTAAGAAAATTATCGATGGTTAGAAACGTTTCTGTCTGAATAATGGATAGGATAAGTATGATAAGAAATAGGCTTAAAAAAGGAATAAACCGATGTATCATGCTATTCATGTTTTGATCTCCAACGTGGCACGACTCATAATATCCTCCGGTGTGGTGGAACGAGTGGTGAGATTTCCCATGAGTTTTCCACGGTACATCACCAAAATCCGATCCGTCATCCCCATTAACTCTTCTAATTCCGATGAAATAAATAAAATCGCTTTCCCGGATTCTGCAAGCTGATTCATAAGACGATATACCTCCCGCTTGGCTCCCACATCAATACCCCGAGTCGGTTCATCAAATATTACCACATCGGCATTGGACAGAACCCACCGTGCAATTAGTACTTTTTGTTGATTCCCACCGGATAAGTTCTCTACAGGTTGGGATGGATCTGCCCATTTAATTACCATCCGAGAACCCAGTTGTCGAGCCAGCTCTTGTTCATCTTTATGATGAATAATCCACCGCATACCCAACCTGGAAAGTGAGGGTAAGGTAATATTCCATGTGGAAGATAAATTGAGACACAACCCCGTTCGTTTTCGATCTTCCGTCAGATACGCCATGCCAAGTTGGATGGCTTTGTTGGGGGTTAAGGGATCCACCCGGTTTCCATGAAGAGAGATGGATCCCGAATGTAATGAATCAATCCCAAAAAGCGCTTGCACACCCCCGGTCCGCCCTGACCCTACCAACCCCGCCATTCCAACAACCTCCCCTTCGTGAAGGGTGAATGAAATATTATGCCCCCCTTGATTTGTATACATGTTTTTTACCACTAAAACGGGATCCCCAAGCTGGGCTAACCGTGCAGGATAAAATTCGGTCAGTGTTCTACCAACCATGTGTTCAATAATCAATGGAATGGTTGAGTCCGCTTTCATACGGGTGGTTATATGTTGTCCATCTCGTAAAACCGTTATTACATCTGCAATTTCCATGACTTCTTCTAATCGATGGGAGCTATATAAAATGGTGATACCTGCCTGTTTGAGTTGACTGATTAGGGTATGTAATCGCTTGGCTTCCCTTGCAGATAAGGAAGAGGTTGGCTCATCCATAATAATCAAACGGGCTTGACGAGCTAAGTTTTTTGCGATTTCGATCATCTGACAATCTGCCGGAGGTAAATCCCGCACAAAACTTGTGGGATCAATTCGTAAGCGGATTTTTTTGAGTAACGCGTTGGTTTGAGAAATCATTTCGGGGAAATCCACCACACAACCCCATCGCTTTGGCTCCCTTCCTAAAAAAATGTTTTCTGCAACATTTAGATCCCCTACCAAATCCAATTCCTGAAATATCATGGCAATTCCCGCCTGGTGTGACTCTCTAGGGGTAGCAAATTGCTGAGGTTTCCCTTCATAATATATCAAACCACCATCTGGTTGATGAACACCAGCCAGAATTTTCATCAAGGTTGATTTCCCTGCTCCATTCTCACCCACAATTGCATGTACAGTCCCCTTATTAACAGATAAATCCACGTGATCCAGAGCCTGTACTACTCCAAATCGTTTGTTTATCTGTTCTAATTTAAGAAAAGGTTGTGAGGATTTCTGCATGGCATTCATAACAACTATCGTGGATTTAAAATCCGTTGAATATCCTCTGAATCTATATTCTCCAGCGTTACCAGATGCACTCCCGTATCGGTAGTTTGTTGATGTGGTTCCCCTCGAAGATGCGCCACTGCTATCCGTACTCCTTCATATCCCATCTTAAAAGGGTTCTGTACCACTAACGCATCAATTTTCCTAGCACGTAACCCATTTAACAAGGGCTTTGATGAATCAAACCCAATAAAAACTACGTCATCCGTACGATGTTGGCTTTCCAACGCCTGGAGAGTTCCAACCGTTGTGGATTCATTACACGCAAAAATCCCCTGTACGTCTTGATTACGGGTTAGCAAATCTTCTACTGCTTGCAAAGCTGTTTCGACCGTATCCATCCCATATTTTTGATCGATAATCGTAATCTCCGGATACATTTGGTTAATTGTTTCTATAAACCCATGTTCGCGTTGGGTTGTACTGTCAGAACCAACCATATATTGAACAACAAGAATACGCCCCATTCCATTCAACAATGAACCCATTTGTTTCGCTGCTAACACTCCTCCCGCATAATTATCCGTAGCAACAAATGCGTCATATGCTTCCGTATTAATTCCTGAGTCAAATATGACAGTAGTAATTTCTTTTCTATGTAGACGTTCCACAACAGGAATAAGAGCGTTCGCATCGAGTGGAGCAAGGACTACCCCATCCACTTGGCGAACGATGAAATCTTCCACGATAGAGATTTGGGAATCTCGATCACCCTCCCGATTGGGTCCATTCCAAAAAATATGGACTCCGAGCTCCGTTGCCGCTTTTTTTGCACCCTCATGCACCGCTTTCCAAAAATCATGGGTCGTTCCTTTGGGGATCACTGCAATTTTTAATAGTTCCTTCGTTTGGCTTTCAGATTCTTGGGTAGATTGGTCCGCTTGCCGTTGGGAACAGCTTAACCCAACACTGAAAAGAATAAGTACCATGACTATACCAACAAGAAGTAAAAGTGGATAAGATCGTGAAATAGAGTGGAACATATATACCTCCAGGATGGTCTTAAGGAAGTATATTAAGACGAAACTAGTGCGTCAAGCCTCAAACGACTGAACGCAAATGAAAAAATCATACATTCCATAAAATTATTTTCACAAAATTCATTCGGCTCGGTTATTACAATACGAAGGAATGCAATGATTCTAATCATTCATCCTGAAATAACTATTTAGTAAAAATGCAAACCATTGCAGTATGATAAATAGTAAGAGCGGAATAACCCCGCCCTTACAACTATAATTAGTAACGTATGTTAAACAAAAAGTGTTAATAAATGCACCAGGGTTTGTTTGGGGAAAGGAAAATCTAAATGACTGAGCGTTCGGTATATGCGCATCCGTCTTCATCGAAGCAAATCACATTCCTGGATGGAAATACATTTGATAAAGCGAGGATGCTAGAACCTACCAAACGTGTTCTGCATACGATTCATCAAATACAGGGTGTGGTTAGTAACCGTAATCAGATGTGTAGCGGGGCTATTCAATTTAAGAAATGCTACAACCCATCTATTATTAATCAAGACAGCCCATTGGAAAGTACAGCAATGAACACGCTGGATAATACCGATTATATTTTGGTGGATGTAACCGAAATACACCCTATTCTGGACTCTCAATGGCTTCAAAACAAAGAAAACACAGACAATACATCCAATTCATGGTTTCGATATATCCTAGCAGATGGACAAAATGAACTTCCTTTTTTAAACGAAACGGGATCTGTTCTTTTTTCTTCCTCCTACTTAATCCAAAACCTACCACACCCCCATGGGGAAACCAATGGGTTAGTTCATAAGTATCACTTTTCCCATATTACCTGCCCAAGCACAAGTCACGGGCTTATACCTTTGCAGGCTCTATTTTTTGTGTATCGGGTTGTAGATTTACGTAAACCGCTTCGTCTTTTGGGGAAACGGGTTATGCATGAGATGAAATCCTGGGATAAAACAGGCTAATTCAAATCTTACCCTGTTCACGTAATCGGAATGCAATAACCACAGGTGTGATTAACAAGACCAGCACTATAAATAATAAAATAAATGGCCAATAAATGGGTTGGTTCCATTCCATGATTCGCTTAATTCGCAGATTTGTATCTAATCGCATGTACTCCAAACTAATCCCCCGATCTGCAGTTTCATTGGTTACCCATTCATGGGATAAACTAAATCCATAAGGAACCCAGCCAAAAACCCAGGGCGCATCATGTTGAAGTATTTTTATACATTGTACAATGAGCGCTTGTCGTTCGGGAGAAGGTTCCATACTACGTACCCGATAGAACAGACGATTATATTCGGGATTATTATAACGTAAGTCGTTGCAAGCATAATTTGAATCGTTATAATCTTTTGTATAATGCGGGCATTCAAATAAAAATAGAAAATTTTCCGCATCGGGATAATCAGCACCCCACCCATAGAATGTAAATTGATAGGTTCCTTCTTTGAATTTATCGATCAACCGTCCCCAATCAGTGGTACGAGAAACCACCTGAATATTCAGCACTTCCAGCTTCTTGCGTACCCATACCACTTCCGATGAGCTGGATGTATTGGATGCGTTATCAAAATATAAAATCAGTTGTTTCCCTTGGGAATCAATACCATTCGGATAGCCTGCCTCTGCAAGCAGCGTTTTCGCCTCCTGAATTGTTTTCCGTATCGGAATTCCTTTTTCTTCATTCCAATTATGGGTATAGCTATTGTAGGTTTCTTTGCCCCCCACATATCCTACCACATCAGGTGGGACGGGGTGCTGGGCTACATGTGCCATCCCATTATTAAAAATCATAATCCGTTCTTCCATGTTAAGCGCAATGGATACCGCTTGCCGCATTTTACACTTTGGCTCTTCCAATCCTCCCCATACGGGATCTTGCATATTCCACTTGTAATACAAAAGTGAAAGGGTAGGAGCGGATTTTAATCGGATATTCATGGTTTCAATAAAATCAGAGGAACCAAATCCCTCCCTACCCACTTGTACTACCCGATCAAAATCCTCCTCCCCCACCCCCGATTGATCATAATATCCCATCAGGAATTTCCCCCAACGCGTCGTGGGTTCCTTTTCCAACTTAAAAATAGCACGCTCAATAAATGGAATTGGCTTCCCAGCATCTTTCAACATACCATTCGTATAATCTTCTGGTTTACCTTTGATCGGATATTTTAAATGATTAAAATGTGGATTCCGCCGGAGAATAAGTTCTAAATTGGGATCCAGTTTTTCCAGATAGAATGGTCCCGTTCCAACTGGAAACCGACTTAGTACAATATTTTGCTGAATCATAGGACCTTGATCATAGAACAATTCTGCTTCCCAGGGGATAGGAGTCACAAAATATAAGCATAACCAATATAAAAAAGGGGGATACTTTTCATTTAATACAATGGAAAACGTATACCGATCATGTTTGATAATCCCCTCACAAGCAAATTGCATCCGGTCAAAAACTATAGGATGCTCCCGCTCATCCCGTTCCTGGTTATAAAACGCCCCAGCAGCTTCCCGGCGATCCATCCGAATCTGTTTGAGCTTCGCGTCAAGCTGTTGATTTAATTGTTTCAGTCCTCGTATGTAACGCTTCAGCGTAGAAATAATAGGACAATTGGTACGAGGATCTGCAGCACGGTATAAACCATAGATGTAATCATCTGCTGTCAATTCACGGGTCCCGGTATGCTTAAAATCAGATATGGAATAAAAGCCTGCTATATCTTCATAAGTTAAGTGGTGGTAGCGATACGAACCATCCGAGTTCTTAGCAAAACAGGGATGATCTTGAAAATAAATTCCTTCTTTCAGATGAAATGTATAGATAACTTTCGCAACACGATTAATTGGTGCATCTGCTGGTAATGGCTCGTCTGATGCATTAAAATATTGAGCTTGTGGGATTTCTGTTACAGTCCGAGGCATCAATTCACGGGGCTGCATTAGGGGATGGTATGTGAGGAGGGGATCGTAAATCTTTCCGATGAAGTACATGGAACCTCCCTCATAGGAATATTGGGGATCCAGCGATCCAGGTTCTCCTCCGAATGTACTAAAAAAAGTATTGCTCTTTATTTCATCGATTGTGTACGGGCAATTGGGGGGTAATTCTGAGCACTGTACAAGGATGATACACAGCACACAAGAAAGAATCAGCAGTACCAGACGGGGCATAGGGGATTACTCCACACTAGGGTGAAGAGAAAATAATAAACCATATCTGATTGCACAACTTATCAGGATTTAGCGATCAACAGTTAGTATCTGTAAAAATGAGGGGTGGAATAAATGCATCAGTATTGGTATTGAATATGATATACCTTTTTTTACAAAAAACTCTTTTTGAAATTCACCCCCACCGTATGGGTGCGAATTTTGGGCAATTTTTATGTTTTTTAAGATACTTGGGGTAGTGAC
>CAYPZJ010000107.1:0-13557 GCA_964414635.1 uncultured Spirochaetia bacterium | reverse complement strand
TTAGTCCTAAGCCGTTACCCACTCTTGTAGCCCCGAATTCATTCGGGGGAAGGATGAAACCTTTCAGACTAACTCCTAGGAAACTACTTCCCACCGATTCCCTCCATATATACTCCCGCAAGCTACAAAAATCCATCCCCCCTGACCAGAAACCTTCCGGTCCCTTAAATATACAGAAAAAATCAGAGAAAAACCCACAAAAAAAACATAAAACCACCCCAAAATTCATCTCCGTAAAAAACTCACGGGGAATCCTTTTGAGGAGCAGGAGGAGGACGCATCAATTCCACATGCCAGGTATAAAACCGACCACCAATCAGAATCTTCTCGCTTAACAAGCGCTCCCACCGCTGTTTAGCGCCATGAACAATCACCGTCTCTAACGACATCATGCCGCCGCAGCGAGGACACAACAACGGATGCAGCTATGGTGCAAGCAAACCGGCAATCGTATCCTTTAGAGCACGATGTGATACAGCATTGTAGCGAATACTTCTTGAGACTAAAAATCATCCTGAAAGATTGGCTTTGAGCCGATGGAGCCATCCATCGGACGTATTATAATCATAAAATACGCAAAATTCACACTCATTGCGATTCTGAAACAAGTATAGAATGACTTTTTGTGTTACAATAGTAGGAGCTTGACTCGTACTTGGTTCGTATGCGGTTTATTTGGATATATCCCATTACTATTATCAGTGCCCTCGCAGATGCCATCTTTTCAATTTGGATTTCTACCTTTATTCGGGGTAAAAACTATTCGGATGTGGGAATCGCAACGTATTCCCACCCGTTATGGGGGTGGATTGGAAGTAGCATGGTTTATCTCGTTATAGCGGGAACGTATTTAATCCTTCTTTTTAAAATCACAAACCCATCGCCGCGTTCAACCTTTTGGTATGCGTTTCATCCCTTTTGTTTTCTGATCTGCTTTATTGGTATGGAAGGGATACTCGCCTATGTATTAAACCTCTAGTGATTTATGAAGGAAGGGGCGTGCCTGCTCCCCTACATAATCCGCAGCGATGTGTCCGTTTCCTTTAATCACATATTTATAAATCACCAACCCCTCCAATCCGACCGGACCACGAGCATGGGTTTTCGCCGTGCTGATACCGACTTCTGCTCCAAATCCATAGCGGAATCCATCGGCAAAGCGGGTTGATGCATTTGCAAATACACTGGCGGAATCCACCTGATTTAAAAAAGTCCCTTGGGCTGCCTCATCCGCAGCTAGAATACAATCCGTATGATGCGATCCATAGGTGTTAATATGTTGAATGGCTTGTGCCATATCGTCTACCACACGTACCGCCAAGGTAAGATCACCATATTCCGTTTGCCAGTCGGATTCGGTAGCGGCATCGATCCCCGGAAGAATCGCTTGGGATTGTGGACATCCCCGTAATTGGATCCCTACTTGGTTTGCTACTGGTTCCAATGTTTTTAGAAATTCATTCGCAATCATCGTATCGACAAGCAACGTTTCTAAAGCGTTACACGCTGCCGGATATTGTGTTTTTGAGTCTACCGTTACGTTAACCGCTTGTTCGATATCGGCGCTGGGGTGCACGTACGCGTGGCAGATCCCATCGGCATGACCCAACACTGGAATTTTCGTGGATGCTATGACCTGCTGAACAAATTCATTGGATCCCCGTGGAATCACCAAATCCACATACTGATGATACGCCAGCATTTCTTGAACCGCCTCACGGGTATCAAACAGCGTTGCCCATCCTGCTGGAAGAAACGAACATTGGTTATTGAGTTGTGTTACCAACTGCATAAACGCTTGATTCGACTGGAGCGCTTCTTTCCCACCTTTTAGAACAACCGCATTCCCGCTTTTCAAGATCAAAGACAGGATTTGCGGAATTACATCCGGGCGCGATTCAAATACGACGGCAATCACACCAATGGGAACACTTCGCCGCTCCAGTACCAAATCCTCATCCAACAACGTACGGAGCTGTACCTGTCCCACCGGATCAGGCAGCTGGGTCATCCCTTGAATTCCTTGAACCAACTGCTGAATTTTACCACGATCCAGCTTCAAGCGCTGATACAAGGTCGGTGCAATTTTATGTTCTTGAGCGGTCAGGTCTTGTTGGTTTTCTTTAAGTAAAAAATCTGCTTCTTGCTCAATTAGGTTGGAAAACGCTTCCAACGCTTCATTTTTTTCTTTATTTGTTAATATAGGCATCCGAAACGACGCGTCTTTAGCGTTCCGAAGAATCGATTCGATAGAATTGGGATTGGGCATGGTTTCCTCCTTGATCTCGCGTGCTTGTTATTCTAGAAACGATAGGTTAGAATATCACCATATTTCGGCGATGAATCACTTCTTCACTCCTTCCATCTCCTAAAAGACCCTCTTCACCCCGCTCATTCCCCAGACGACGTAACTGAATCTGATGGGAAGGGGCTCCCATAATGGTGGATAATTCCATCGAAGAAAAATTAATTAATCCCCGCCCTAATTCTGCTCCATCCACATCCTGAATACTTACTACTTGTTTTGGTGAAAAGGAACCGTGAACTTCAACAACCCCCACCGGCAATAAACTGGCATTCCGTTCTAACAATGCTCGGCGTGCTCCATCGTTTACAACAACCACGCCTTGATATCCAGAAGCGAAGCCGATCCAGTGTTTTTTGTCAGATATGGTGGACCGAGGGTTAATCATAGTATACGTTGGTGGATCATCGGAAAAAAACTGGCGAATGATGTCGGGTTTAAATCCATTCGTGATAATCGTTTGCACCCCAGAAATTGAAGCAATGCGCGCCGCTTCCACTTTCGATGCCATTCCTCCCCGTCCGTATTTGGATTTACCGGTTAATTCAATGGTGCTTAATTCTTCAAAGCTTTCGATGAGAGGAATAATCGTTGCATCATTACACTGGGAAGGATTTTTATCATATAATCCATCCACATTCGTTAATAGAAGTAATAACTGCGCTTCGATTTTACATGCTACTAATGCTGAAAGACGATCGTTATCCCCAAAACTATGCGTATACGTATCCTCATCCAACTCCTGTGTTACAACCGTATCATTCTCATTGATTATGGGGATAACGCCATACGCTAACAAGGTTTCGATTGTCTTTGTGGCGTTTAAATACCGGGTTCGATCTGCAAAGTCCCATGCGGTTAACAACACCTGCGCAATATTAATGGTATGGGTTTGAAACAGACGATGGTATGCATGCATTAAATGGTTTTGTCCCACCGCTGCACATGCTTGTTTTTCGGATAAGGTCAGGTTGCTTTCTTCATCTAATACACGACGACCTAAACCAACTGCTCCCGATGTAACGATAATAACCTGTTTCCCATTTCTATGAAGTTCCGCACATTGATTGACAATATTAATAAGGCGTTCATACGCAAGGATTCCACGTTCATCTACTACTAATTGGCTTCCCAGTTTGATAACAACTCGTTTAATAAGCGAATGGTTAAGTTTCTCACTCATGCGTCACAATTTCCCTACACGCTAGTTAAAATACAAAAAATCATCTTCATTTTCAATGGGGGTGGAATTATCGTTTCACAATGGTTTTCAAGAGCTGCTATCTATCTTTTCTTTCGTGAAGGTTAGAATGTTATGCTCTGATTAAGTGTAGCCCAATACACAAAATAAATTCTACAAGATTATTAGGGGTTCTTGCTACCCGCGAAATCCTAAACGCTAAACACAGATTACTTTTTTTTACCCGTAATTATCTTATAACTCCGTATACTATCATGTACGTCGGTGTTGCGTGCACGTTTGGGTTAGATGCTTCCATGGTATTCATCCTGGAGCGGGTATCGTTCAACGGTAGTATGTTACACCATGTATGAAAAACCAAACCGGATCCGGTTTATACGTCTTATAAAACCATACCCAAGGAGTCACTTATGGATCAGTTAGCCTGTCGAGCCAAGCGATCCGTTAAGCATATGGAATCGCTGCTTTATGTTTGCTATGATCGTCTTTATCGGTTTATTCTTTTTAAGGTGCGATTGGTGCATGATGCGGAAGATATCCTACAGGAAACCCTCATCCGTATTTCCGAACATATCGAACGCTATAACCCTCAAAAAGGAGCATTCCAGAGTTGGATGTTTCAAATTTGTCGCAATCAGATCGCCGACTATTATCGTACCCAAAAAAAAGAAGTCTCTCTGGATTACCATATGGATCCCATATGGGATCGATTGGAACTTCCCGAAAAGACACTGGAACTTAAAGAGATGATGGAAGCATTGTTAAAACGATTGGAGGATCTCCCCCATCATGAGAAGGAAATCCTGGAATTACGCTATTTTGCTGGGTTATCCAACAAAGAGATCAGCCAATCCCTGGAACTGGAGGAACGGACGGTCAGTTCCTCTCTTTCCAAAGCACGCAATAAACTGCGTAATCTGATTTCCATCGAAGGAGTATTATTATGAATCACGAATCAGATCAATTAAAACATACCCTTGATGAAACCCGTGTTCGGGTAGATGAAGAAACCAAACGAAAGCATATCGAGAACGCCTTGAAGCATCATCCACGAGCGAATCAATCTCGTTTGATTCAATGGGTGGGGCGTCCAGCAGTTCGTTATACCCTGCTAGCAGCAGCATTGGTAGTCATTTTATTGGGAGCAGGGATCCTGTTTAGGATTATACCAATCTTCTCTGGTTCCTATTCCAGCGATATGAATGAATCCCAAATGATTGCACAGCTGGATCAAGAAGAGGGAAAACGGGCTGAAATTCCAAGACCAAAAGCAAAACCCCCGGTTTCACCAAGCGAATCGTCAGAATCCAACATCGTAAACGATACATATACAAGGACATCCCAGCAACAAAAAAACGAGGAATTCGAGCGTGGTGATATGTTAGAGGAAAAAGAAATATCAGGATTGGATGCACCTAGCCCGGCTTCTGGATCGGTCAATCAGCCAGGACGTTTTAAAGCAGATCAGCAAAATCCAGATTTGGGATTGCTTGATATAGACGCAGATGATTGGGTTTCACCGAACCAGGTAGAAAATCGAGAGCGGTATGGTGAATTTCAGGAAAATCCCCGGCAAAGTCCTTTAGTAGAACCGGTGAGCACATTCAGTATTGATGTGGATACGGGATCCTATTCCAATGCTCGTCGTTATATTCAAAAAATGGGATCGCTTCCTCCTGCGAATTCGGTACGGGTGGAGGAATTCGTAAATTATTTCGATTATTCATATCCCCAACCCATGGATAAACCATTTTCAATCTACCAGGAGATTGCTCCTTCGCCGTTTGATCCAGGACGCTATTTGCTCCATATCGGCATTCAGGGAAAAGCAATTCCGTTTGATCGGCGTCCAGCAGCCAATCTGGTATTTTTAATTGATGTGAGCGGCTCTATGAATACCCCGGATAAGCTTGGCTTATTGAAATCGGCGCTGTATTTGCTTACCGATCAAATGCGTCCACAGGATCAAATCAGCCTGGTTGTCTATGCTGGGGCTGCAGGATTGGTGTTAGAGCCAACACAAGGATCGTCACACCAGGAAATTAAGGATGCCATTAAAAAATTAACCGCGGGAGGATCTACCGCTGGTTCCGAGGGAATTCGCCTGGCATATGAAACCGCACAGCGTGCATTTATTTCAGACGGGATCAATCGGGTAATCCTCGCTTCCGATGGTGATTTTAACGTGGGAATCACCAATCATGACGAACTCGTTTCATTTATTGAAACCAAACGTGAACAGGGAGTTTCATTAACGGTGTTAGGGTTCGGAACAGGTAACTACAACGATCACACCATGGAACAGTTAGCCAATAAGGGAAATGGGAACTACTTTTATATAGATAATCTAAATGAAGCCCAAAAAGTATTGGTCAATGAATTAGGTGCGACGTTACAGACGATTGCAAAAGATGTCAAGATTCAAATTGAATTTAATCCCCAGCTCGTACGTAGTTATCGCCTATTGGGTTATGAAAACCGAAAATTGCGGCGGGAAGAATTCGATGATGATACCATTGATGCGGGTGAAATCGGCGCAGGACACACGGTTACGGCGTTGTATGAGATTACACTAACAGATTCACCGGAACACCAATCGAGCTTACGATACCAACAGGAACACGAAGCCGCTATCCAGGATCAGGCACCAACGGATACCGAATTTGGTTCGGAACTGGCGTTTTTCCGTCTCCGCTATAAACCCCCACACGGTTCTACAAGTACATTAATTGAACAACCTTTGTTAAAATCTGCGCTCCAAAAACAATCCATTTCTCAGGATTTCTATTTTGCTGCCGCCGTCGCTCATTTTGCTCAAAAATTACGAAACAGTGAATATGCTGGCTCTACCACCTACGATGCCATCTTAGAACTGGCGCAAAGTAATATAGGTAGCGACCCCTGGGGATACCGACAAGAATTTGTTACCCTAGTTCGGTTGGCGAAAAGTCTGGATTCCAGTCTCTAAAACAAAACACATGATATGATCTTTTTGGGTGGGGTGTTTCGGGCAGAATACGCTCTGAATGCTCCACCTTTCCTAAATACATATACGGCAACCCACAACGCGATATAAATTAATCAGAAACCCCAACCACAAAAAAGTCAAAAACTACATCTTTCTCATCGAGTTTAAAAAATCGTAGTAGAAAATTAATCCCATAGGTACGCAAGCTATGGACATGCTATCCCATACACTAGCCCAAACGGCTACATGGTTTTCATAATCGATCCTAACCTGCTTTCGATGAATCCAAATCGATTTGATTCTTTGCTCGGTAAAAAAATATATTACATTCCTACTAGAAAATCTGGATGGTACGTTCCTATGTTAGAGATAATACCCCAACTTGATCCTATTGCCCTACCCGCACCAGTCTGGTTTCAAAAAATTCTACTGATCCCCACCTGGATAATCCATATTCTGATCGTTCAATTTTTGGTGGGTGCTATCGTCACTACGGGGATTCTTAAGGTGAGACGCTCCGCTCTTTCAGCAGCTGCCAATACTTATTTATTGAAGCCGTTTCCTATCGTATTTGCCCTGCTGGTTAATTTTGGTATTCCACCGTTGTTGTTCGTCCAAACTCTGTATGGACAATTTGTATACTCATCCACGATTTTAATGGGTTTTTGGTGGATTATAATTATTCCCATCGTAATCACCACCTATCTGGTCAGTTATCGAATTCGTACGATAGCTGATCGGGAGCGGGGGTATCGAATGGGGTGGGCTGCTGTATTTCTAATTGGTTTATTCTATACTGGATTCATTCTAACCAATATCATGACATTAATGTTAGAGCCTCAAAGCTGGCAAACCATGTATCAGAATAGCAGTGCGGGATTAAGTGTACAAAAACATAGCATGGAATTGATGCTACGATTTCTATATTTTCTTGTGGGAGGTGGATCTGCTGTTGGTTCGGTTCTCATTGCGTCGGGTCGATACTGGAAGAACATTGAGGAATCTCACCGATTAAAACAAATGGGAAGTATACTCTATATCATCTTTTTGGCAATTGGGTTGGTGTTGGGATTTGGTTATCTCCAGCTCATCCCTTCAGAGGTGCAAGCGATACTGGCTTCCGATGGATGGTACCTTGGTTCATGTTGGTTATATGTAGTGTTTGTACTTGGGGGTATTGGGCTGGGCATTCTAGGTTTTCGTATGAAAAATATACAGAGTCCTATCCTTTACCTTCCAGCGGGAATATATGCACTTGTTGTACTTATTATGGCGGTTATTCGGGATCGTGTACGGGATGCGTTTTTGAGCCACGCAGGTTTTTCCTTTAATCAGGTTACTGTGCAGTCCGATGTATCTGTAATCATTCTATTCTTACTCTTATTTGTAGCAGCGTTGATTGCTATCTTCTTTATGCACAAATGGTTTATCCAGGATAAAAACGCCTAAGGGTTTTGCTTTCACGGAGGTGTTGGTTCTATGAATTATCCATTTTGGGAAATCCCCATTATTGGTTCGCAATTGTTAATTGCCTTTATAGCCATCCCCCATGTATTCATCTCACATTTCGCTGTAGGAGCGGGTATTTACCTTCCGCTTACAGAGAAATACCTTCTAAAAAAGAATTATACCGAAGGGTTTGGTTTTCTCAAAAAGCTCACCAAATTTTTTCTTATCTTATCCTTGGTATTCGGTGCATTGACTGGCGTAGCCATTTGGTTTGTGATTGGACTTGCCAGTCCGGAAACCACCTCCAGTTTGATTCATTCGTTTGTCTTTGGATGGGCGATTGAGTGGGTATTCTTTTTGTTGGAAATCGTAGCGTTGCTGTTTTATTTCTACGGTTTTGACCGCCTCAGCCAAAAAAATCATTTACGTGTAGGATACATCTACCTTGTTGGAGCATGGCTTAGTCTTTTTATTATCAATGGGATTCTTACCTACATGCTGACACCGGGTGACTGGATCACCAACCACAACTTTTGGTCGGGATTCTTTAATCCAGGTTTCTTTGCTTCCCTGGTGCTACGAACCTTTGCAGCGTTGATGATGGTTGTGTTTTTTACATCATTCATAGCATCCCTTCAAAAAAACGCAGATGAGCGTGCCTTTCTGTTCCGATACCATTTTAAATGGTTTGTACCCGTTATCGTTGGCTTACTCTTAAGTCTGCTCTGGTATTATTTTACGATCCCCAATGATAACCGTCAGTTACTTACCTTCCTTCAAGAACAGTCCATCGTAGGGGATTTTGATGATGTCAGTCGGTATTTTTATCTGGGGATGAGCGCCTTAGGGGTAGCTATTATCCTAATGCTGGTACTCCGCTTTGCTCCCAAAATTCGCTTCACCCCTGTTTTAACACTATTGATCCTGCTTATGGGATTATTCATTTTTGCATCGTTTGAATTTAGTCGTGAAATCCTTCGGAAACCTTATACCATATCCCATTATATATATGCTAATAGCCTTCGAGTTAGCCAAATCGATGAGATCAAACGTGATGGACTGCTTCCCCATTTAAAGTGGGCTCCGGTTAAAACACTAACCCAAGAAAATGAAGTAGAGGTTGGGAAGCATATCTTCCGGCATCAATGCCTGGCATGCCATACCAAAGAACCGGGAGGATATCGATCGATCGTGGATATTAATGCAAATGCCGATCGTACTTTTCTCGGTATCCAAGGATTAATCGAAATCATGCGGTCCGAAGATCCCAAGCAAAACCCATACTTAGCATATATGCCGCCGTTTATTGCAACCAATGAGGAAGCACAGGCACTAGCAATTTATATCGCATCATTGGGCGATATCCCCATTGAAAAAGAAGTCTCCATCGATTTATTTCCTGAAATCTCCGATCCCCAACATCGGTCATCCTTGGAAAGCGGATTACAGGTGTTTCGTACAACATGCATGGCATGTCACACCAACCAAGGAAAAGGGGCTATGGATATCATTCCACTGCTACAACGGGAACAACGTGATGCATCCGATGTTGCAGCGTTTGTTACGATAATCCAATCGGATGATCCGGACATGAATCCGTTCCTTACTGTGATGCCGAGTTTTACCTTTACAGAAACCGAAGCGCGAGCACTTACCGATTATTTGCAGTATGTCGTGAATCACTAGAACAATCCCAACGATGCGGTTAAAAATAATGAACCCGGTAAAAATTCCTTAACAGAATAGGTTTGAAACCTGCCCTCTGTACGAATCCAAAACCTCAAAACTGAAATTACACGCATTTGGTTGACCGTATTTCTATCTTTTTCTATTCTTAATCATGGAGGAATAAGAACATGATAGTAAATCGAAGTTTAGGGGTCAATATCGATCATATCGCCACACTTCGACAAGTACGAGGGACTCGCTATCCTGAAGTAATTCATGCGGCAGGAATTTGTGAGATAGCAGGAGCGCAGGGGATCACCGCACATCTGCGAGAAGATCGGCGGCATATTCAGGATCGGGATATTCGGTTGTTAAAAGAAACAATTACGACTCGTCTTAACCTAGAAATGGCTGTGGTTGAAAGCATCTGCCATATTGCAGCCGATATTCAACCTTATATGTGCACCTTGGTACCTGAAAAGCGTGAAGAGCTAACGACGGAAGGGGGATTGGATGTTCTAGCTCAGTTTAAATCAATAAAACGATGGACTTCATTTCTACTTGAACGGGGAATTCGTGTTTCATTGTTTATTGATCCCGATTTGAATCAAATCGATGCAGCAGCCCGAATGGAGGTCCCTTTTATTGAATTACACACAGGAACCTATTGTAATCTGGAACACAACCCAGAAAAGCAAATACAAGAACAAACACGAATACAGATTGCTGCTGCGTATGCGAATCAACATAACATACGGGTTAATGCAGGGCATGGTTTGAATTACCATAACATCATACCTATTGCTTCCATTCATCAATTGGAAGAATTTAATATAGGTCATGCAATCGTGAGTCATGCTCTTTTTGTTGGTTTAGAACGGGCAGTCCGCGAAATGAATGAATTAATCCAACTCCGTGAGTAATCAATGCAGGCAATTATTCTTGCTGCTGGTCGTGGTACCCGTCTCGCACCTATTCATTCCAATGTGCCGAAATGCTTGTTTTCCTTTCAAGGGATTCCCATTCTCAAACGGATGGTCGATGCGTTGGTTTCTATAAAAGTGCGTGAGATATTGCTGATTTGTGGGTACAAAAAGGCACAAATAGGGTACTATGGACAAGACCACATTATGCCACACTACCCCGATCTTTCCCTTCGGTATATCGAGAATACCAGGTTTGAATCAACAAACACAGGCTATTCACTATCTTTAGCATTGGATCAGGTGACCGATCCTTTTCTGGTATTAGATGGGGATGTAGTGTTTCAACCGGAAGTGCTTCAGTGTATTGGGGAGCCGCAACCTCTTCCAACATTGTTGTGTATTGAAAAGAAATGTGGTGCCGAAGAAATGAAAGTCCGACTGGATTCCTCTGATCGACTGATCCAAATCGGGAAAGGGATCCCAACCGAACAGGCTCGGGGTGAATTTGTTGGTATCGCAGCCTATCCTTGTGCTTTCGCACAACGCTGGCAACACAAATTAGCACATGTATCTCACCAGGCTTACTATGAGGAGGCATTACAAGATCTAATTGAAGAGGGGGCTTCGTTTCAGATAAAATGGATCCGTGCGCATGAAGCGATGGAGATTGATACACCCGAAGATGCCCGGATCGCTTCTGAGCTCTTTTAATGATCAATTCTACTCCTTTTCTTGTACATACGCATCGAATCCAATTTCCCGCAACCGATCCGCTTTATCTACTACTTCCTGTTTCATATTCTGGTGAAAGGATTGATACCGTTGGGCAATCGATGCATCTGCAGTAGCGAGAATTCGAGCGGCTAGCAAAGCAGCATTCATAGGTCCTGCTGAACCCGTAGTAACCGTAGCCACCGGGATTCCCTTCGGCATCTGGCTAATTGATAACAAGGAATCCAACCCTCCCCCAAAGGATGTCGGAACCGGTACCCCGATAACAGGTAACAAGGTTTCTCCCGCCACAACACCAGGAAGATGTGCTGCGCCTCCTGCTACAGCGATAATCACCTTTGCGCTCTGCTCCATGGTTTGAATAAAGGAACGAACGCGTTCTGGAGTGCGATGGGCTGATGCTACCGTAACCTCAAATGGAATCTCTAACGTACGCAAGGTTTCTATCATAGGTTTTATAAATGGGAAGTCGGAATCGCTACCGGTAACAATTCCTATTAAGGGTGTCGCATTGGATGCCATAGTGCTCTCCTCAATAAACAAAGTAAGGTCGTTTGAAATACATATATACCCACTTAAAAGGGGTTTGACATTTTTGGGGGTGTCGGTAGTAGGGCATCACTCCCCAGACACCTATGTTAACACTTTAACTTTCACGTATAAACAAACGTACTTGGTCACAAAGGGAAATCAGGTTGCAATCTATCCGGTTTGTTTTCTGTACGCTGATTCTAGTGGTCCTACTGGCGTGGAATAGAATCCCCTTGCTTGCCAATATCTTCACGATAATGCATTGCTTCAAACCCGATGGAATGAACCCCATCGTATGCATTTGTAATCGCTTCTTGAAGGGATTTCCCTTTCCCCACCACATTCATAACCCGCCCTCCATGGGTAACCAACGAGTTCCCTTCTGCTTTCACTCCAGCATAAATGGGGAAAGCATGGGTTTTCTTTTCTAACTCGTCCAAACCCATAATTGGTAATCCATTCGTATATGCACCCGGATACCCTCCAGACGCCAACACCACCGAAACAAAGCAGGATTCATTAAATCGTGGGGTTAGCTCGTCCAATCGCTGTTCGCGATAGGCTTTCATCAAATCACCCCAATCGTTTTCCAATAACGGAAGTACTACCTGGGTTTCTGGATCACCAAAACGTACATTGAACTCAAGTACAAATGGTTCCCCTTTCACTAACATGAGTCCTACATAGAGTACACCCCGATACGAAATCCCTTCCTGCTGAATACCTTTTAGAAACGGTTTTAGAATATGATTATTTATTTTCTGATACAGCTGTTCATCCACCCAGGGTATCGGTGCATACGCCCCCATTCCACCGGTATTAGGTCCCTGATCACCATCATACACCGGCTTATGATCCTGTGATAATGGAAAGGGGAAAAGATGCTTCCCATCACATAGCGCAATCAACGAACATTCAATTCCTTCTAAATATTCCTCAATAATGAATGCTTGCCCCGCTGCCCCCAAATTCCGAACAAAAGAAAGGGCATCGCGGGCTGCTGCGCGTTCACGGACAACCACCACTCCCTTTCCCGCAGCCAATCCATCCGCTTTAATTACCTGAGGATAACTCCCGGTTTCAAGAAACTTTTCCGCCTCTTCAACCTTCTGTACGGCTTTCACTCCTGGTATCGGTTTATCACTATAGAATGTAGCCCGTGCCGTGGGAATCCCATAGGTTTGCATAAATGCTTTCGCATAAATTTTGCTGGCTTCTAATTGAGCCGCTCGTTTTCCAACCCCCAGGATGGTGACTCCCGTTTTTTCCAGTGCATCTGCCAAACCTTCTGCAAGGGGTGCTTCAGGTCCAATAATAACCGTATCAATAGTATGTTTTTCAACAAGGGGGAGGATTTCCTGAGGTGTAAGTTTGTGGATGGGTAGGATTGGAATGGTTCGCCCAATTCCATCGTTGCCCGGTGATACAAATAGATTCTTCACCTGGGATGATTTTGCTACGCTTTTTGCCAACGCATGTTCCCTTCCACCGCTTCCAATAATTAGTACATTCACAAGTCCTGCTCCTTTTAGGATAGCTAAGGGATCAGATAATAAAAATCCCTGTGTATATAAGATACTAGAAACCTAGTGAAGACTCAAGTCAGAAGGTATGTATGGAATAATTTCCAGCTGGGATACAAATGGATTGATCTTTTCGACTTCGTTCAGGGAATAACTTCCAGTGCTCATTAAGCGGAGAAATGTGCGGAATTTAGATGTTATACCAAGTTTGACCTAAAATCAAACGGTATGTAAGGGTAATTCATGAATTACCC
>CAYPZJ010000106.1:0-13612 GCA_964414635.1 uncultured Spirochaetia bacterium | reverse complement strand
GGGTATAATCTAAAACATAAAATCTATAAAAACCCAGAGATGAAATCGCACCCTAGTTCAATAACCAATTGTCATCTTTGCTATGTCTGGCTATATTTTACAAGTGATGAAACGAAGAGATCCTTTACATCTCAACGTATACCATGTATAAGGATATACTCCAAAGATGGAGTTTAAGAGATTACGTTATATCCTTGGAAGATTGTGATATATACAAAGGAATCAAGAAACGAATGGATTTAAATGCAGATATTGGGGAAAGCTTTGGCTCGTACATTATTGGCAATGATGATGCTATTCTGGATTATGTTTCCAGTGCGAATATTGCTTGTGGATTCCATGCTGGGGATCCTTCCGTTATAAGAAAAACCATCGAATTAGCATCATCAAAAGGAATTCATATTGGTGCTCATCCTGGCTATCCGGATTTAGCAGGATTTGGACGGCGCCAGATGATGCTATCCTCTGGGGAGTTGTTTGACAATTTGCTATATCAAATCGCTGTCATAAAAGCGTTAGCTGAAAACTATAGAAGCCGGTTGCACCATGTAAAACTTCACGGAGCACTGTATTTGCAAGCGAATCATCATGCACCTACAGCAGATATTGTTGTTGCGTCTATCTCGAAGATAGCTCCAGACGCAATCGTATTTGGTTTGCCCCATTCTTTATTAGAAAAAAAAGCACGGGAAGCCAAATTAGAATATTGGGCAGAAGGGTTTGCCGATCGATTATACCAAAATGATGGGTCCCTCGTACCCCGTTCCGAGCCTAATGCCGTATTTCATGATCTTCGCATAATTATGGGACAAGTTGAGCGCATGGTACTTGAAAATAAAGTTTACACACGATCTAACGATCTCATAGAATTACCCATTCGTACCATTTGTGTACATGGTGACAATGACGATGCTATTCATGTTGCAAAGTATATCAAAGCATGGTTGATCGAGCAGGGTCAATGGGAACATTCCTCTTAAAACATGGGGAAGACACAGTAGTAATTGGTTGCGCGATTACAACGAAGTTTTCGGAAAAATCAAGAAGAGGAAATTCATAAATTTACATAAAATAGGGTGGATTACTATAAAAAATAATCCAGTTTCCTTATTTTCATTTCGTCTTATTGGTGCGTGAATAATCCTTTGTATTTATCAAGCAGTGATAGGTATGCTGAGTCACAAATACAACGATTCGAAAAAAGTCTTGCTACGCTACATAAATAGGTCGCATTTGATGGTATTTAAACATTTGAAGTATTTAATTTCATAAACTCAGTTTTTCCTTTGCAAATTCTAAAAAGGGTGTATTTTATATGCACAAGCTTTGATTTGGTGGGTATGGTAGGGTAAAACATCGCATGAGGAATATCAAAGTATAGCATAAAGATGCTGTATTATCGGTTTTGGATTGAGGTAATGGATGGATGCGTTTCTAAAAGCGTAGATGGTTGATTTTGTAGAGGGTTTAAAATCATTTACCATGCAAGCCTATTGTTTAATAAATAGTTCGTGAGCTACTATTGGACTAGGCGATGGTTGTTTGAGTATTGAAAGGAGTGGTGCATGCAGTCTTTCAAGCAATTAAGCGAAAGACTTAAAAAACGAGAGGAAGAATTCCAGGGGAATACACTGGATGAAGCGGTAAAAGAAGCATGCAAATTTTTTAACTGTTCTAAACCCAGTTTACATTATTCTATTCTAAAACATGGATCCAAAGGGGTTTTGGGGTTTCGTCGCAAACCATTTGTTATTTTAGCACGTCCTAGTCAAGAGAAAGCCCAGCCTATTTCCGAAAAGCATGGTAGCGCTCGCATTCGTATTACAAAAAAAGGAATATTTTTAAAGGTAACCAAACCAGAAGGGGGAGCTAAACCTGTATCGTTTGTTGATGTACAGCAGATGATATTTGAGAAAGGGATACCCGATTACGATCATGAAAAATTGCGAGCAATCATTCAATGTGCTTCGGGTGAATACGAACAATTTGGTTCGTTTCAACCTTTACCTGAATATGACATGCAAGTAGATTTCCATGTTGAACCGGATGCTATGCAAGTATTTATGACAATTGACCCTCCGCGATCCTATGGACGAATTCTTGAGGTGGGAGAGGTCGTCGAAAAATTGAAAAAATTAGGGATCACCCATGGAATTAAAAATGATGCGATAAAAAACTGTTTAGATGGGGATGAATTTGACAATGCATATATTGTAGCAGAAGGACAAGAGCCGATTCATGGGGAAGATGCATACATGGAGTTTTTTGTCCGTATTGACCAGGAGGATTTATCACCTTTTCTAAAGGATGAGCATGATCGGGTAAATTATCGAGAGCGGGGGATGATTCAAAATGTAACCGAAGGACAGCCGCTTGCAAAAAAGCATTCCCCCAAAAAAGGAAAACCCGGGTATACTGTTTATGGGGAAAAAATCCCCGCGAAATCAGGGCATGAAATCCCTATGCCGCTAGGTAGAAATACTCGTTTGGACGAAAATACTATCGTTAGTGAGATTACGGGACAAGCCGTATACATGCGAGGGGTTATCAATGTTGAGAAAGTACACTATGTTGATGGGGATGTAAATATAAAGGTAGGAAATATCGAATTTTCGGGTACCGTTATTGTAAAGGGCAATGTGGATGATGGATTTTCCATCCAAGCTTCGCAAAACATTGAAATTGGAGGGAGTGTAGGAAAAGCCCGTCTGGATGCGGGCGGGAATATTATCGTTCAAAATGGGATACATGGGAAAGAAGGTGCGCATTTGGCTGCTGGTGAACATGTATTGGCTCGATTTATCACCAATGCAACGGTGGTTGCCCAAAAAGATGTAATTGCTTCAGAAGGTATTCTTCATAGCACCGTGCAGGCAGGAAATCGGATCGTATGCTTTGGAAGAAAGGGACGGATTGTAGGGGGACGTCTGACTGCTGCTCAAGAAATCCATGCTAAAGAAATTGGATCAAACGGTTCGTATACAGAAACCGTCTTGGAAACGAGTACTGATCCAGAAAAAAAGGCAGAATTGATGGAATTAGAGGAAATATTACCCAAAAAACTGGAAAGCTATCGGAAAATAGCACAAAATATAGATGTACTACGAAGAATGAAAGAATCGGATCAAGCGAATTTTCCAGCTGATAAGCAAAAATTACTCACGCTTTTGTTTAATCAAAAAGAAGAGCTGGAGACTGAAATCAATCATCAAAAAGAAGCAATAAACCATTTACGTAGCTATTTAAATGCAATATCCGAAAAAGGATGTATTTCCTCCCAGGGGTTTGTTTATCCTGGGGTGGAATTAATCATAAGAAACAATCGGCTTAAAGTAACACATGCCATTGATCAAGTTTCCTTCGTAAATGAATCAGGTGACATCCGTCCGGTCCGCTATAAACCACTGAAAGATTTACATAAGAACAAAGCAGAATAATTCTTACCCATTCCTCTTTGGCGCTTCCGCTCTTGTCAATGCTGTAACAATTTGTTATCCTTAGGTTCAATAAACCTGCTTGTGGTAAGGGGTAAAAATCCATGCGAAGTGTGTTCGTCATCGTAATTATAGGAAGTTGCTTATTCTCCGGATGCTCTGGAGACACGACACCCGATTTTTCACACCTTTACAAAGAGGTAGAGAAAATAGCGGAAACCGAATCTGCTTTGTATCAACAGGAAGTTTTATTTCGATTTTCTTTAGCTGATGGAATTGCGCACTATTGCCTTCCTACGCCTCGTGAAGATGGGTTTCCCGATACATCCGTCTGGTATGATCTTCCATTGCCAAAAATAACCAATCAAGTCAAACGGTTTCGAGTTCGCAAACTATGTATTTTACCTGAACATGCAATTCGACTGATTACTACCCAACATGGTGTTTATGAAACACGAGATCATGGACAATCCTGGACCCAGCTGCATCCGGATGTTCCACCTCCCCAAGTTATTTATCCATTTGAAGAACCGTTTCTAACAAAACCGATTCTAAGTTATCAACTTACTCAGGATAAACAACATGCACTTTTAGTCACATCCAGTGCCATTTATATGTCTTCGGATGGGGGGTATACTTTTGAATTGTGCCCTATGGAAGGGAAAGCCAGCTTTGAAGAATATATTTGTGGGGCTATTCATCCAACCAATCCAGCAGAAATCCTAATTGGTACCGCATATAATGGATTTTACTATTCCACAACAAGTGGTATGACGATTCATAAAATTCGAGCAGGAGTCCCTGGAGAACCGGTAACCCACCCCAATTTTCTCGAACAAGTTGCAGCTGTCGGTTTTGATGAAGTAGATCCCGATATATTCTATGCCGGATTTGCCTTCGGAAATGGATATTACCGTGGTTCGGTTAACGATAAACAAATCACCCCTCTTTCCTTGCCTGTTTATAAAACCTATCCCGATGGGGATTTGTTTATGAATAGTCAATTAGGTATCACTAAAGATTGGCTACTTGTTGGGAATAACCGACGTTTGTACCAGGTTTATGCCTTAAACGAGACGGAGCCAGATCCTTACACATTAGGGATGCTTCATTTATTTCTTCAAGATGACCGATACGATTATTTTTGGAATCGTCCCGAGAAGCAAATTGTCGAGTTTATTCCTACAAAACCATTAGTACGTGAATATCCTGTGGATGAGCGGGTGCATGGTGTGCGTAGCATGTATATCAGCTGGGCATTTACTTTGGGAGACAATTATCCTAAACTCATAAAGCTACTCCAAACATTAAATTTCAATAGTGTTGTTATTAATATGAAGGATGATTATGGTCAGCTACGCCTTCCTACGGATGATCCGATGATTACGCAGGTACCGGATGCGGTGGAACCCTATCGAGATATCCTGAATATAATAAAGCGGTTGCATGAAGATGGAATCTATGTAATAGGCAGATTGGTTGTCTTTAAGGATAAACGGCTTTATGCATTTCAGAATGGGAAATATGCAGTAAAAAATAAACTGACCGGACACCCGTTGCATAAGGGACCGGAAAAGTGGGTGGATGCATTTAGTGAGTTTGTATGGGATTATAATATTGCAATTGCAAAGGTCCTAGAGCAAGCAGGTGTTGACGAAATTCAGTTTGACTACATTCGCTTTCCCGATGTGCGGGGGAGGGATTTGCGTCGATACGATTTTAAGCGACCTCATCAAACCAAACGGGAAACCCTGGTTTCGTTTTTAAAAAAGGCACGAGAGGAAATTTCAGTCCCTATATCTGTTGATTTATTTGGATATAATTCCATCTATACCTGGGGGAATTGGATCGGGCAGAACATCACATTGCTTTCCGAATATGTAGATGTGGTTTCTCCCATGTTCTATCCATCGCATTATACAGGTGGGTACGCAATGGGATATGGGGAACATGGTTTTGGAACAGACCCTGAGAAGCGAATCTATTACACGATTTCATTATCCTGCAAACGTGCGAAGGAATTAGCTGCAGGAGCCCTTATTCGCCCCTATCTTCAAGGTTTTTATTATCGAGATAACTCTGATCAATATTGTGTGGATTACATCGGTTGGGAATTGGATGGATTGAAATCTGCGGGACTTACTGATTATATCTTTTGGAATGATCTGGTGGAGTATACTATTCTCATAAAAGGAATCCGAAAGTATTATGCTATTGATGGGGGTGTAACCACCTCGGAACATCTTCACGATTTTCCTAAAAAACTCCCGTGGGATCAGATGATTGAATAAACGAATCATCCCAACCGCTTAAAATGCTTTTCCAATTCATTCTTTTTTATACGAATAGCAATAGGGCGTCCATGTGGGCACGTAAATGGATTGGTATATTCAAACAATAATCGCATTAATTCGGAAATCTCCTCTCGGGATTGGGGATCACCCCCGCGAATGGAAGCATGACATGCTTGTGTCTTTAAAAGCTGATCCAGGATGGTGGTAGGTTTAATTTCCCCCATTTCGGTTAACCGGTTGATGATTTCCGTTATGGCTTGTTTTTCTTTATTCCGAGGGACAAAATCTGGTACCGAATGGACTAAAAACGAACCGTCCCCAAACTGCTCCAATTCTATTCCTAGTCGCCGGAATGTTTCCTGATTATCTTCAATCAACGTTTCTTCCATTCGATTTACATGTATCAACGAAGGAATGAGCAACTTTTGTATCGTAAGTTCCTGTGCCTCCATCTGTTTTTTTATTTGTTCAAAATTTACTCGTTCATGGGCAGCATGTTGATCTACCAAGACCATGCAATCAGGGGCTTCTAGTAAGATATATGTATGGAACATAGTTCCCACCAAGCGTAGGTGCTCATATCCCGGAATGGAATATATTGTATTCGATTGATCGAATGCACTACTTCCACGGGGTAATTGAGTCAGATCGATTTCGGTATGGTTTGGTTTGTTGGATGAAGGGGAGTCTACTTCTGATGCTAATGGTTCATTATGTACTCCATGCGTATTCTGGGGTAAACTGGATTGAGGTGAATGGGGAGGGGATGGTGATCCAGATGGTAATGATTCGGTGGTTGGTTCCCTTGATTCCAAATGTTGTGTTTCGTTTTCCTTATGGTTGGTTGTTTCATCTCCCTGGATTTCCACAGCGGGAATGTGTGTTTGTGGTTCCCCAAATGTTTCCCGTATTGCTTTTACAAGGAATCCATGAATAAAGGATTCATTAAAAAATTTGATTTCACGTTTGGTAGGATGAATATTTACATCGAGGAAATTGGGTGGAATAGTAAGAAATAAAAATACTGCTGGAAATCCATTTGAGGGGATTAAATGCTCATAACCTTGGGTTACTGCGTGTATTAAATTGGGGGATGAGATTGGTCGCCCATTCACAAAGAAATAATAATCTCTTTTATGATTCAGTGTGAAAGTGGGATTCGTTATATATCCATGGAGCGATATTACCCAATCCTGATATACACTTTGTTTTTCAATGGGAACTAGGGCAGTAACTAAATCTTCGGTATAATAATCTTTGATCCGAGTTAGAAACGATTGGGATGAACGGGAATATAGTATTTGTTTTCCGTTATGTTGTAATTCAAACGAACGATCTGGAAACGGAAGGCTTTTAAGTATAAAATCCCGTTTAATTTGTCGGAACTCATAGGATGGGTTTTTAAGGAATCGCATTCGCACCGGAACATTATAAAACAAGTTAAGTACGCGCATGGTAGTTCCCGGTGTCCGATTCATGGGTTTGGTGGAAACCACGTTGCCATTCTCTAATTGTAGATAGACACCCGATTCCAAATCCGAATCCCGGTCTTTTGTTTCAATTTCAAATAACGAGACCGATGCAATACTTGCCAAGGCTTCTCCTCGGAACCCCATGGAAGTAATATGGTAGATATCTTCTAGTTTGCTGATTTTTGAGGTGGTATGCCGATCGAAACAAATCATAGCATCGGCTTTGTTCATTCCGCACCCATCATCGACAACTTCAATGGAAGCTCGTCCGCCATCTACCACACGAACGGAGATAGAAGAAGCTTCTGCATCAATGGAATTGTCGATTAGTTCGCGTACAACAGAAGCAGGACGTTCAATAACCTCTCCTGCTGCAATCCGATCACAGACGAGCTGAGACAATTTAATAATCTTTTGTTGGGCAAGTGAAGTATTCATAGAACCTATGGGGATGTGAATGTATGTTCAAATTCCTTACATATTTCTAACACTTTGGGATACGTAAGGAACTGGTCAATACACGCAATCACTAAACCATCAAAATCTTCTTTGGGTGAATGAATTATATTATACTGTTGGGAGAATTCCCCTTGGAAAACTACTTCCGAATTGCGATTATCTACAATTTTAAACTCCATGGAGATCGTCAAATATGCTTGTGATTGGGTTGTTTCACGCATGGTAACAGAGGTAGGCGAGCCACGAAACCCTGAAATATCCCGTGGTTGTTCATTGGGAGCAACATCCACAAAACTAGGATCCTGCACTTGGTGTACATTTTGGTTGCTTTCTCCCGTTACATGATCGGAAACATAATCCAGCTGGATGATTCTCCCACTAAATTGTAATTTGCTTTTTCCACGCATTGCTCCGTAGGATTGTATTTGTTGAACCCATAAATCGGTCACATAATCTTCCACGGGTACATCCAGATAATATGTTTGAAACAAGTGTTTTGGATTCCCTGATGGTGAAACATATTCTACACCATCGAGTGAAAGGGTTAGTCCTTTATAAATCTCAGCTGCTTGTTCGGGTGTAGTGTTTGAATTATAGGTGTCCGTTGTTGATGAAGTTGCGCTACTACAACCCATCAAAAAGAACAGGAATAGTAGGATATAGATGGTTCCACGGAAGGGGATGGATAAACTTTGAATTAACCGCATAGTTTCGCTCCTTCTCATTCATAAATATAAAACACTTCAAGACTGAGGTCAACGTTGTTTAAATCAGAACCCGAATATCACTGAAACTGTATGAACCAAATGTGTAAACTGCCTTTAAAGAAATATAACACCATCGAAGCTGAGACACAAAGGATAAAAAGACGATCGTAAATCGGAAATATGATCAGCTGAATCGACTAAAGGAAAGTACAAAATTAAACTCCAACCAAATAGAAAAAGTCAGGAATCCTTTTCTGGAGAAACTTTTGGAGGTAAAATTAATTCCTCTTCATCCTGTTTCATGTAGATGGATTGGCTTGGGAACGCAAATTCCAATCCACGGTTATGTACAGCATGCATAATTTCAAGAAAGATTGCTTCTTTCTCCCGTAAATATTCGCCCCAGGTTGGTGTTTCAATGAAAAAATATATAAGAATATCCAGAGAACTTTCTCCAAATCGAGTGAAATATATTTGATAATTTTCCTTCCAGGTTAGGGGATTATTAAGTACGATTTGCCGAATCGCTTCTACTAATCCTTCCATCTGATTGGGACGGGTATGGTAGGTCACCGAAACATATTCCAATACGCGCTGGAGCGAGCCTTTCCCAAACATATCTCGTCGGGTCATATTAATGATGGGATTATCAATAATCAGATTATTGGGAATGGTAACGAGTGATTTATCGAATTTTCGAATCTTTACCGATCGGAACCCAATTTCTTCCACATTTCCCTCAATTGAACTACTGATTACCCAATCTCCCATTTTGAATGGTTTATCTAGGAAGATGCTGAATGAGTTAAATATATTCGACAAAATATCTCGTGCTGCAAAAGCTAATCCAACACTTCCCAACCCCAATGCAGCGACTAATCCATCTACAGACAACCCAATATTCTGAATCATAAATACCAAAGCAATAATTAAGGTTAAAACCTTTCCTGCTTTGGAAATGAATCGGAGGATGGTATCGTCCAATAATCCACCGGTTTTTTCCTGATGCTCGATAAAATACCGGGTGATATGATTATTGAACCGAAGAAGCATCCAAGCAATATTGGTGATAATAAGCAGTACTACAATTTGATGAACGATATAACTTACATCAGCTGGGAAACTAATAACCAATACACTGATGTATATCCCCATTAATACAATAAACCAGCCAACCGGTTTATTCAACGCTTCCAAAGCTATATCATCCATTTCTGTTTTTGTTCGTTTCGCTATCTTCCTCAACCGACGTAAGACAATGGTGACCAATACCCTACGTAGAATTAGCGAACAAAAAATGATAATTGCGGCAATGATTAGATCCAGAATAAGAATATCCATAAAGGGAAGCACTTTTTTCCCCATAAATTGCCGAACATCTTGGTACATGCTCTTGATCCACCCACCCAACTCACCAACCGATTCATCAGAGGTTTGTTTGTTTTCAGTAGCTGGTGTGGTTGATCCTTTAAATAGGGAAGTGCTACCCGAAGATTCGGCGGATGGCGTTGACTCGCAATTGCATTCTGCAGATCCAAAACAGATACACCATCGCTGAAATGCATTTGGATCGGTGGTAGTTTCTGACGGAGGTGTGTTGGTTTGTTGGGTAAGGGATTGGATAATCGGGTGGATTTGGGAATCAGACTTCGGTTTTTCAGTACAGCTTAGCGTACCAACAAATAGCAGGAAACAGGAAAGAGTAACCCAACGTGTTAATAAGTGCATTCGATCAGGCATATTCGTTTTGGAATATACTTAATTTATTACCTGTTGGCAATGGGAACATATTACGAGGATGAATGTGCGCTTGATGGAAAATGGGCATAGTACCTACACGGATGAAATTTGGATTCATCAAACAGAAGAATGATTATCCCCTAAATGGTGCATCAGCTGGTGAATAGCGCGATCAATACGAGATTTAAGTACATACATGCGTATATAGGAATTGCCCTGGATTCCTTTTAAAATACAGGTTTGGGGGATATCAAGATTAAAAAAAGGGCGGGGGAATTGGGAATAATATTCCAATGCTCCCAATTTTTCCAACCCTTGGATAAACACAGGATCAATTGATTCAGAAAGGTGGATATCTTGAATTACACTGCCATCCAGGCAGTCTTCGATTTCAACAATACGAATGATTTTAATTGGGTTATCCTTTCATCAGACAAATTTCGCCTAAAGCCGTTAGCACGTATTGTAGCTGTTCGATCGTGGTAAAAATAGAAAATGATAATCGAATGCTTCCTGTTTCTGGAGCGCCAAGATACTGATGGATGAGCGGTGCACAATGAAGCCCTTCTCTAACACGCACCTGATAGCTTTCTTCTAAGATATAGGCAGCATCCTTGTTAGAAACACCATCCAACGTGATTGAAAAAATTGGTTCACGATTAGCTGACTCCTTTGAACCATGAATATGAATGCCAGGATATTTGTCCAGTTGCGCTAGGAAAAAGGATATTAATTCATCTTTTTGTGAACGAATTCGTTCAAACCCCATCTCCTCAATATAATCTAAACCTGCGATTAATGCAGCCATTGCGGGGTAATTTGGAGTACCCGTTTCGTATCGTAATGGTAAGGCATCGGGTTGCTCTAGTAGCTGACTTTTCACACCTGTTCCTCCAACCATGAGGGGAGACAATGAAATTCGATCAGCGATATAAAGTCCACCTAAGCCGGGTAATCCAAGCAATCCCTTATGGCAGGTAAACGCAACCAAATCCGCACCCAATTCTTCTATAGAATAGGGAATTGTTCCGACCGCTTGTGAAGCATCTATTAACAGAGGGATGTCCGTTTTTTGGGAAATTTTTACAATTGCTGCAATGTCATTGACACTTCCAGATACATTAGACACGTGATTCATAACAATTAATCGGGTATTAGGTTGAATAGCTTTCTGAATCATTTCAGGAGCAACAAACCCACAAGAATCACAAGGAACAATAGATAATTCGATACGATTCATTTTTTCTAAGCGTTTCAAAGGGCGTAAAACAGAATTATGTTCTATAGCAGTAGTTACCACATGACAGTAATCTAACTGTAGTCCATTAATTGCAAGGTTTAAGGAATGGGTCCCTGAGCTTGTAAAAATCAATTGATTAGGATTCGTAATTCCAAGAAAACAAGCTGTTCTTTGCCGACATCGTGTGGCAAGATCAATTGTATATGTTTGTGAACCACGGGTACCTTGCGAGGGGGGATGTGTTAGGTAGTTGGTTACGGCAGATACCACCGTCGCGGGTTTGGGATATGTAGTAGCTGCATTATTCAAATAGATCATGCTTTTGTAATAATGAATTCACTATATGGATCACCGATTTCGATGCCTTTGGTTTGTTCACACACATATGTGTTTAATCCTTTTGGATAGGGCTCTCCGTAGGCAATATCCATAAATGCTCTTGAAATTCCACGTAACATATAAGCACACGTATGTTGAAGTGGAAACGTGTCCTTTATTTCGGATTCATAATACTTCTGTGCGCGGATTACTTTTCTAACCTTTGGTTGCAATTCGATGATTTCAGCATCCGCCCATCCCCAAGCCCCCAATACCGCATATGCACCATGTAACACATCTTCGGGGATCTGCTTAATCATTGGTTGTACAACAGATTTGAACTCTTCGGAGTTGATAATTCCCCAGCCTGTATGATACCCGCATTCAGCAGCAGCTTCCTCTAATTTTGATTCCACCAAAGCGAAGTTGCTTTCGTCCGCAGAAGCAATCATTTTTTCAGTAAAGGTATTCCAGAAATTCGTTGGTAACACGTTTACTAATACACCAAACGCAGGGATTAAACCATCTTCATTCCCACAAACACGTATTGAAGACAAATCAGAGATTACTTTTTGTCTATCGATATTCATTGTTATCCCCCCTTTTTTTAATTACAAATTTGGAGATCGAATTTCCCATCACAATGCTTTGTATTTCATCGACTTTATATACTCGTAATCGTTTATCAAATGCAGCTTCAACTCCCCCAGCAATATATCCTTGACCAATGTAATTAACCGGAAAGGAAGCTTGCCCCCATTTTTTTATCCAGCCTTCATCCGTATGGGATCGCGTCATTTCCGCCGTTCCGCCTTCTTCGGTAATATCCATGCGTAATTTTCCCATTCCTGTTTGCTGGTAGTACGATTCCACGATGGAAATACGGTTGTTTACTTCCGAAATATTGTGTGAAACAAAATATTTGCGGAATATCAAATAAAAGGATTCTTCCATGGCTTCATAAAGTTTTGAAATCCCATCAATCTCTTCCAATTCCAATGCCATTTTGGTAACCAAACCAATGTAGTGGTGGCAATGAAACGCAGAAGGTTCATCATTATAATATTGGATCTTTTTTTCTGAATTGTATCGATTCTCAAATGTTAACTCGTGATTCATAGTTCCTCCAATAGTAAACCAGTTATAATCTATCCATCAACGAAACAGATTTTAGATAAACAGTTCTGCTCAGCCGTGTTTTGAATAAACAAAATCAGCTGACATCGATATTCCATATATGAGCTCCGCATTACTTGTAACTGTGCAAAACATACAATGTTTACGGATTAACGTATGGTAATACCACTCCGATCAATGGCTTTCCCAGTGGATTGCGTGGAGTGGATATAATCTTCGTCCATTTTAACCATCGTATCTTGCTTCCGTATGCATATCTTCCCAATTTTATTAACCGCATCAATCATTTCATAGCGAACGTGATTATGTGTATCCGTTATGGATAAAACCTCCTTGGTTATTTCAATTAATGTCATCATTAGTTCTTCAATTTTTTTACTATCTGTTTTTTGATTTTCGTTTTGCTCTTTTACCTGTTCAGAAAGTTGGAGTAAAACCGAGATAGCATGTAAAATATCCGCTGTACCTTCCGATTGTTCCTGAGTGGATTTAGAGATTTCCGTTGTGATAGAGCGTGTTTCATCGATTCCTTTAAGAATACTATCTAATCCAACTTCAGCAGCTTTCGCTGCTTCTGCTGATGCACTAATTTTCTGTATGGTATTTTTAATAAGTGCGGCGATTGCTTTCGCACTTGTCGCGCTATTTTCAGCAAGCTTCCTAATTTCCTCAGCTACAACCGCAAACCCCTTCCCTGCCTCTCCAGCATGTGCTGCCTCAATGGAAGCATTCATGGCTAGCAAATTCGTCTGACTTGAAATAGATGTGATTACATCTAGGATATCGCCTATCTCTTTCGATGAGTGCTCAA
>CAYPZJ010000105.1:0-13618 GCA_964414635.1 uncultured Spirochaetia bacterium | reverse complement strand
ATTCCCACAAAACATGATTTTGTGGTGTTGTTCCAACGCTTCACTTAACCGATCGGCTACCTGTTCCACTCGTTCAAGTAAAGTAGCATCCGAACGAATCGCATCGATAATCCGTTGGTGTTGTTCAAGAGTTCCTCGCAATGATTGCATGATTCTTACTCCTTTGGTTTTGGCTGCATGAATTGTCTACCAAATCCCGTCAACGCGGCGATGAGCATCACAATCAACAGAAACCATCCATGGAATACATAAGGGAAAACATGACTAAAATTTAGGGTGGCAAACGACTCAATGGATTCTAAAACCGGATAATCCGCTCGAATGACTTTCATTTGAGTAATGGCTAGGATTACCGCACCACTCCATGGGAATATGTATCCCAGTGCAGAAGATACGGCGTCGAGTAGATTCGCTTTTCGATATGGATGAAGGTTTACTTTATCCCCTAATGCTTTTACGAACGAAGATACTGCAATTTCTGCCGCTGTATTAATTGTGATAAATACGTTTACCAGGGTCACCATGGACCAGATTGCAACTTCCGCACGGCGTACCGATTCTCGGATGAAACGGAGCAGGAAATCAAGGATGGCTTGAAGTGCTCCACCGATTTTCATAAGATGCCCCGCCGAAACAATGAGCAACACTAGTATTGCCATTAAAAAATAATTGGATAACCCATTATATAGTGCACCACCCAGATGCGGGCTCCCATCTACATCACCTACGTAGATGATCTTCCCAACGGATGCTGCTTGCTCTGTTGTGGAAGATCCAAAATACAGTAACTGATTGATAACATCAGAGAATGCCCATCCCTGACTCCCCATTTGGATTAACCCCATGATGAACATAATAAAAACCGCACACACAATCCCCCATGTTAAGCTTACAATGATATGATTGCGGTTCAATGCTAAATAGATAACAAGTACAAACGGAATAAGCAAAAGTAAACCGATGGGTTTAATAGAAGCCCCCGCTGCATCCGACATAGCTTCACCGATTTCAGGACTGGATGCAGAACCTAAAAGAACAAATAGGATAAGTGCAGGTACCGCTGCAATAATTGCGTATCGAAAACGGGATTTAACTACCCCGGGGATATCGCCTTCCTGTGTCACCGCTGAAACGATCGTTGTGTCGGAAACCGGTGCCAAATTATCTCCAAAAGCGGCTCCACTTAAAATTGCAGCGAGCAGGATTAACGGATCACAACCCATCGCCAATCCTGTCGGATACATCAGCGTAACAAAAGCAATAACTGTTCCATAACCTGTTCCCACAGCAGAAGCAAACGCCGCTGCTAATATGAAGGTGATTCCCACAAACAATCCGCCGTCGACCTGAAGGGTTTGTCCCAACCAAACAAGTCCATCAACCAATCCCCCCATTTTAAGCACTTCAGCAAACATTCCAGCAAAAAACCAGCAGATAATGGCAATAACTCCAATAGGGACAGTCATCCCATTGAATATTGCTTCGGCATAGTTTTTCCACGGACGCTTTGCAAAAAACAATGTGATGATAAAAGCGAGGATCATCCCTAAAATTAATGCCCCTTCCGATATCCAGTTCATAATGGAAAGGAAAATCGCCCAAATAATAAATAACAACATGGGTAGCACTGCTCCCACTCTTCCGATGGAGAATTCCACATGGGTAATCGTTTCTCCGTAAGCAGCAATCTCAGCTTTGTTTTGACTCATAGTTACGCCCCTCGGATAGGATAATTCTGCTTAGCTGTTTGGTTCGTATATGAACCGTAAGAAAAGGGTATGGGAATGCCCCGTGATCCTCACAGAAGGTAATGATTCTTTCTAGCTTTGCCAACCCCCGGTGGAACTTTGGGTGCGATTTCACTTAGAGTCAAGACTTCGTATTCATCGGTGGCTAATTATGTCTGGAGTTGGAAACACCTTTCTAAGGTTTTTACCAAGATTTTTATGTGCCCCCTTACCATCCAAATCTAGTTGTAAATTCCCGAAAAACCTATTATTTTAGCCGGTGATCGTAGGAAGAATCATCTGATTAGCTTTTGCCAGATCACTTTGTAAGACTATGTTCCCCGGAGGAAACATGAGCGGATTGCTTCTCCTGGAAGATGGGAAAATCTTCCGGGGCCAGCTCTTTGGAACCCGCCACGAGATTATTGGTGAAATAGTATTTAATACTGCCATGACCGGGTACCAGGAAATTATCACGGATCCATCCTACACCGGCCAAATTGTTACAATGACATTCCCTATGATAGGGATCTACGGAACGAATGACCAGGATGTGGAATCCGCTGCCCCAAAAGCAGCTGGAATGCTGGTGCGGGAAGTGGCGAAAATTCATAGTAATTTTGCAAGTAGCCAATCCATTCAGGATTATTTTCTACAGCATAACCTAACGGGTTTAGAAGGAATTGATACCCGCGCTTTAACACGGCATATTCGCGAGAAGGGAGCGTTAAAGGGGATCCTCTCTCCATCAGAAGACATATCCCGTTTGAAAATCAAACTCGATGAAGCACCGGGAATGGAAGGGCGGGATTTGGTGCAAGAAGTGACTCCCACCACTCGATACCGGTTTAATGAAGGTTCCAATCATGAATTAACCATCGCTGTGTTGGATTGCGGTGTCAAATGGAATATTCTTCGTTTGTTGGATCAGGCAGGAGCTAATGTGGTATGTTATCCAGCAATGACTTCGCCACAGGACATCCTACAGGATAAACCTGATGGTGTGTTGCTTTCAAACGGACCTGGGGATCCCGCTGCATTGGACTATATTTATTCCCAGATTCGTGAATTTGAAGGGAAACTCCCGGTATTTGGGATTTGCTTGGGACATCAGCTGCTGTGTTTAGCGTATGGGGCAACAACGTATAAGATGAAGTTTGGTCATCGGGGGGCGAATCATCCGGTGAAAAATTTGAAAACCGAACAGGTAGATATCACATCTCAGAATCATGGATTTTGTGTGGATCCCCAGTCCCTGGATATGCAAGCCATGGAAGTCACCCATCTTAATCTGAATGATCAAACCGTGGAGGGAATCCGACACAAGCATCTTCCAATCTTTTCCATTCAATACCACCCGGAAGCATCGCCTGGACCCCATGACGCACGCTATCTTTTTGAAGAATTTATTCAACGCGCCCGGGAGCATCATCATCATGCCCAAACGAACTGATATTCAAAGCATCCTAGTTATCGGATCCGGTCCTATCGTTATTGGACAAGCGTGTGAATTTGATTATTCTGGAACACAAGCCTGTAAAGTATTGCGGGAAGAAGGATATCGAATCATTCTTTTAAATAGCAATCCCGCAACCATCATGACGGATCCGGAAGTAGCGCATCGTACTTATATTGAACCGATTACCGTCGAATTTATTGAGAAGATTATTCAGAAAGAAAAGCCGGATGCCATTTTACCTACGTTAGGCGGACAAACCGCGTTAAATGTTGCTTTTAACGCTATGGAACAGGGAATTTTGGAACGGTATGGTGTGCAAAGTCTGGGGGTGAATTACGATTCCATTTTTAAGGCAGAGGATCGGGAAGAATTCGCCAAGGCAATGAGTCGTATTGGTTTAAAGATGGCGGATGCAGAATATATTTCCAGCTTTGATGAAGCGGTGAACTTTGTAGAGAAACATAACTATCCTGTAGTCATTCGCCCATCCTTTACTTTAGGAGGATTGGGTGGGGGTGTAGTCCATGATTTTGATGAATTCAAATTGAAAATCGAACAAGGCTTGCGGGATAGCCCAATCAACAAAGTGTTATTAGAGAAATCGGTATTGGGTTGGAAAGAATTTGAGTTGGAGGTGATGCGAGACAAGCAAGATAACGTTGTAATCATCTGTTCAATTGAGAATGTAGATCCCATGGGCGTCCATACAGGCGATAGCATCACGGTAGCACCTGCCCAAACCTTGACAGATTCACAATACCAAGAGATGCGAGATGCAGCCATACGAATTATTCGAGAAATAGGGGTAGAAACGGGAGGATGCAATATTCAGTTTGCAGTAAACCCGGAGGATGGCGAGTTATTAGTGATTGAGATGAACCCACGCGTATCACGTAGTTCCGCACTGGCTTCTAAGGCTACGGGATTTCCCATCGCAAAAATTGCTGCAAAACTAGCGATAGGATATACGCTGGATGAGATTCCCAACGATATTACCCGTGAAACTCCAGCATGTTTTGAACCGTCTATCGATTATTGTGTCATCAAATTCCCTCGTTTCGCGTTTGAAAAGTTCCAGGAAGCGGATCCGACCCTAACCACGAAAATGCATTCGGTAGGTGAAGCCATGGCAATTGGGAGGACGTTTAAGGAGGCGCTCCAGAAAGGATTGCGTTCACTGGAAATAAAACTCTTTGGATTCCGTCACACGAAAATTGAACAGCAGAAACTTTCAAAATCTGAATTCCATAAGCGTATACAAGCACCCAGTGCTGAACGCCTATTCTATGTAAAAAAAGCAATGCTGGAAGGCTATTCATTAGATGATATCTATGGGTTATGCAAAATTGATCGTTGGTTTTTAAATAACCTATGGGAATTGTGTTCCTTTGAAAAGCGATTGGAACGAATGGCAGCAGAAACAAATAACAATATTGATAAGTTAGATGGTCCGTTGCTGTTGGAAACCAAACAAATGGGATTCTCCGATCGCACCTTGGCAGATATTTTTCAGACGGATGAACAAGCAATCCGACAGCATCGGGAAGCGCATCGGGTTCTTCCCGTATATAAACTAGTAGATACCTGTGCTGCGGAGTTTGAGTCGTATACCCCTTATTTTTATTCAACCTATGATGAAGAGGATGAAATCCGCTATCAAGACACACGCAAGGTGATTATCCTAGGAGGTGGACCCAATCGAATTGGTCAGGGGATTGAGTTTGATTATTGTTGTGTCCATGCATCGCTTACGTTAAAAGAGATGGGAATTGATAGCATTATGATAAATAGCAACCCTGAGACCGTCTCCACCGATTACGATACTTCTACCAAACTGTTTTTTGAACCGCTGACGTATGAAGATGTACGGAATATTATCGATCGGGAACAGCCGGAAGGAGTAATAATTCAGTTGGGTGGCCAAACCCCGCTTAATCTTGCGTTGGCATTGTATCGTGATGGGGTTCCTATTTTGGGGACTTCACCAGAAAGCATTGATATGGTGGAAGATCGAGATAAATTCAGAAATCTAATTGTAAAATTGGGATTGAATCAACCTGCGAGTGGATCAGCGTATACACCTCGTGGCGCGCTGGATCTGGCGGAGTGGATTGGGTATCCGCTTATGGTGCGTCCATCTTATGTTTTGGGGGGACGAGCCATGCGCCAGGTATACGATGATGATGATTTGTTGAATTTTTTCAAGGAAGCAATGGAAATCAATCCGGAACATCCAATTCTCGTGGATAAATTTTTGCTGGACGCAGTGGAAGTTGATGTGGATGCTGTATCAGATGGGGAAACATGTATCATAGCGGGTATTATGGAGCATATAGAAAAAGCAGGGATTCATTCCGGAGATAGCGCCTGTTCCATTCCACACTTTTCCCTTTCCCCCGAGATTGAACGTCAAATAAGGGAATGGACAAAACAGCTTGCAATGGAATTGAAGGTGGTGGGATTAATGAATATACAATATGCTGTGGTACAGGAAACGTTGTATATTCTAGAGGTAAATCCTCGAGCATCCCGTACGGTACCGTTTGTCAGTAAGGCTACGGGGATTCCATGGGCGAAGATTGCAACCCGGGTGATGTGTGGTGAAAACCTAGCGGAGATGGATATCAGGGAACCGACCTATTTTGATTACTATTCCATAAAGGAAGCAGTCTTGCCATTCAATCGGTTCCCAGAGATCATGCTCGGTCCTGAAATGAAATCCACTGGGGAGACGATGGGGATTGCTTCCGATTTTGGGATTGCGTTTATGAAATCCCAACTATCCCTCCATCAACGATTTGTGCAAAACGGATCAATATTTGTGAGTGTTGCTCGTATTTATCGGGAACAATTGCTGCCCGCTTTGCATCAATTACATGAATTGGGATTTAAACTGTATGCCACTAAAGGAACAGCACAGATGATGAAAAAGCATGGGTTGGAGCCGGTGCTGTTGAAGAAAGTGCAAGAGGGATCCCTTCATGTAATGGATCTATTACAGGAAGGGAAAATTGATTATGTAATTAATGTTCCTTCCCCTTCCAAACGGGTTTTACTCGCGGAAAAAGAGATTCGATCCCTGGCAAATCGTATGGGAGTCCCTGTGATTACCACGATTGAAGGTGCATTGGCGTTCATTTCAGGTTTGGAGTTTTATACCAATAATCAATTGGATGTCAAACCGCTACAAGATTGGTATCAGCGATAACCAGCAATCGGTTGACCTAAGGGTTGGAGTACGTGCCGTGCAGCACGATCCCCTATTCGTCAACCTATAAATTTACTACCCCCGAAATCTAGCACAGTAAGGAGCGTTTCTATGAATGAAATTTTAACATCCCTTGGAATCGAGCAACAAAACCTGGGTTCTTTTAATGGGGATTGGTTCGCGAATGGAAAAAGTCTAACCAGCTACAGTCCTATTGATGGGAAACCCATTGCCAATGTTACATTAACAACCAAAGAAGATTACGAAAAAATAGTACAAGCCGCTTCAGAAGCATTTAAAGAATGGCGGATGGTTCCTGCACCCGTGCGGGGGGAGGTTGTACGACAAATCGGATTGGAACTGCGGGAGCATAAAGATGCGCTGGGGAAATTGGTTACGCTGGAGATGGGTAAATCCATTCAGGAAGGATGGGGTGAAGTGCAGGAGATGATTGATATTTGTGATTTTGCCACTGGGTTGAGTCGTCAATTATATGGTTTGACCATGCATTCGGAACGGGCAAAACATCGGATGTATGAACAATGGCATCCACTGGGAATTGTCGGAGTGATTTCCGCTTTTAATTTCCCGGTAGCCGTATGGTCCTGGAATATTGCCATTGCATTGGTTTGTGGGAATACTACCATCTGGAAACCTTCCACAAAAACACCATTGACAGCCATTGCTAGTATTAAAATCGCACAGAAGGTATTGGAAAGAAATGGTTATCCCGGAGCTATTTGTAGTTTGATGATCGGACGGGGAAGTGAAGTGGGGGATGTATTGAGTGATGATAAACGAATTCCATTGGTTAGTTACACCGGAAGTACCAAGATTGGGAAACGAATTTCCGAACGGATGGGTAAACGTCTTGGGAAAACCATTATGGAATTGGGTGGAAATAATTGTGTGATTGTTTCCCAGCATGCGAATCAGGATATAGCACTCAAAAGTATTTTCTTTGGTGCGGTCGGTACGGCTGGACAGCGATGTACGAGTACACGTCGTATCATAATTCATGAATCCATTTATGATTCCTTTTTAGGGAAACTATTAGACTATTATAAAAAAGTCTCCATTGGAAATCCATTAGAAGAGCAATACATTATGGGACCGATGATCGACACGGCAGCGGTGGATATGATGATGAATGCAATCGAGCAATTACGCAAGGAAGGGGGGAAACTGCTATATGGTGGTGAAAAGCTAACGATGGAAGGAGGATGTTATGTGACCCCTGCTATTGCTGAAGCGGATAATCGATATGATATCGTACAAGAAGAAACGTTCGCACCGATTCTTTATGTAATGAAATACAACCATCTGGAAGAGGCGATCGCCATGCAGAACGATGTACCCCAGGGATTAAGCAGCGCGATCATTACTGATAACATGATCGAAGCGGAAAAGTATCTGAGTCATGCGGGTAGTGATTGTGGTATTGCCAATGTAAATATTGGAACCAGTGGAGCGGAAATTGGTGGAGCATTTGGAGGTGAAAAGGATACCGGTGGTGGTCGTGAAAGCGGATCGGATTCCTGGAAACAATACATGCGCCGTCAGACGAATACCATAAACTGGAGTGAGGGAATTGCGCTGGCGCAGGGGATAAAGTTTGGAGATGAATAACCAACCCAATATTATACTAATCATGACAGACGATCAAGGATATGGTGATCTTTCGTGTATGGGAGCCACAGATTTTCGAACTCCCAATTTGGATCGCTTAGCTACATCGGGCGTTCGGTTTACCGATTGGTATGCGAATGGACCCGTCTGTTCTCCGTCTCGGGCTTCGCTGCTCACAGGTAACTATCCTGCCCATGCAGGTGTCCGGTCTATTCTAGCAGGACATCGCAAAGCGACAGGAATCCCTGCTGATATGCCCACGTTGGCAACCATTCTGAAGGATGTTGGATATCATACGGCTTTACTTGGAAAGTGGCATTTGGGAACACTTCCCGAATCGCGACCGGAAGCAAAGGGATTCGACCATTGGTTTGGATTTTTGGCAGGCTGTATCGATTATTATTCTCATATTCTGTATTGGGGTTCCAATCATGACCCGGTACATGATTTATGGGAGGATGGAAAGGAATGCTATGATAATGGGCGGTATTTCACAGAAATGATTAGTGAACGGGCGGTGGAATACGTACGAGAGCAGAGTAGGGCGAAACAACCTTTCTTTCTTTATCTTGCCTACAACGCTCCCCATTATCCGATGCATGCTCCTCAGAAGTATGTGGATCGATTCGCCCATCTGCCTTGGGATCGACGGATTATGGCTGCTATGCTTAGTGCGGTGGATGATGGAGTTGGAGATGTCTTGGATGAATTGGAGCGTCAGGGGCAGTTGGATAACACGTTCATTTTTTTCCAGAGTGATAATGGTCCATCCAGGGAAACCCGTAATTGGTTAGATGGGACTACCGATCCGTATTACGGCGGAACGACTGGAAAACTGAAAGGACATAAATTCAGTCTTTATGATGGGGGGATTCGTGTACCTGCCCTGATGGCATATCCGGACCATATTCCCGGGAAACAGGTAGTATCAGAAATGGGAGCAGCGATGGATATTGTTCCCACGGTTATGGATCTATTGGGTTTGAATACAGCAAGTTATGTTTTTGATGGAAAAAGTGTCGTCTCTATGGTCTGTGATCAAGCACCTACACCCCATGAATCTATCTTTTTTGAGATGATGGATCAAACTGCTGTACGATATGGGGACTGGAAACTGGTACTCAATGGGCAGTTGGTTGAAGGGGCTCCCCCTCAAGATGATATTCATTTATCCGATTTGAGCAACGATATGGCGGAGCAGTACAACCTAAAGGATACTTATCCAGACATAGCAGCAGAACTTAAATATTACGCAGAATCCTGGCGCGCTCAATTGGAAAGGGATTGGGAAACCCAGCATAGGCATCGGTATACTGGGACGACCTAGCTCGTTATCTTTGAGAAAAAAGAGAACACGGGGGTTTACGCTTTCGTGCACCCCCAACGGGTGCATATCATAGTGATGAAACAAAAACAAGGACATTGCGAACAAGGGGAAGCAATCCCACTTTTAAAAAGATTGCTTCGTCGCTTCTCGCAACGATGCCTTATTCCTCAGAGGTTGTCTTAATTATTTTCACATTACTTGGAGATTCATCCGCGCTCAACCGTTCTTGCCGATTCGAAAATTTTTATTATACTCTTTCTCAGCAGTATTGTGCCTTTCAGGCGTAGTTCAATTGGTAGAACATCTGACTCTGGATCAGAGGGTTGAAGGTTCGAGTCCTTCCGCCTGATCATAAGGTCCCATCGTCTAGCGGTTAGGACATCGCCCTCTCACGGCGAAAACGGGGGTTCGATTCCCCCTGGGACTGAATCTCATCGTAATGGCGGGCGAATCTGCCTCAAGAACTCATGATATTCTTCTTCTGTATTGAGGTTTTGAAGGTAGTAGAAATCGCTATCATACAGTAGAACATCTCCCTCACTTAATTCCAACACTTTCTCCAAATCATTAAGCGCCAAACGGATGTAATTTGTATGCGCGTTGAGCTTCCCGCGAAGTATGTAGGCAGGATAATACGAGTCGTCCATGCTAATGTATTTATTGATCCATTCCAAAGCGGTTGTGAATTCATCCATTTTGAAATAACACATGGCTAAATGGTAATAGGTGATTTCCAGCACCTGAACCTCGTTTCGCTTTTCGAATACATCGATGGCATCTTCATAGCGTCCCATATTATAATAGATATCCCCCATTAAATCGAGGATATGTACATCATCCGGTGAGAGTTCCAGTGCATCCTGTAAGCAAGCGAGGGCTTCTTCGGAGAATTGCATATATAATAGGTAGGTAGCTTTACGGTATAAGTAGTCAGAACGGGGTGGGGCTAGTCGGATAGCTTGGTTTATCAAGCGGAGTGCCTCCCGTTCTTTTCCAATGGTGAAGTAAAAATCGCCCAGATAATAATAGCCTTCTGCCCGTTTTGGAAAAATCTCGATGATTTCATCGAAGACTTCCTTAGCCTCATTGTAACGCTTTAGTTCTAATAAGGTTTCTCCCAAATAGTTATACACATCGACAACACGAAAATCCTCTTGGTTATATTTTTGAATTGCTTCAACAAAATGAGGGAGGGCGTCTTCGTATTCCTCCATATGAAAAAGAATTCTCCCTTTATAATAATAGGAAAGCCAGTTGTCGGTTGTTAAATTGATGGATATATCATATACATCCATCGCAGCATCCATATTTGCCTGTTTTTCTAAGATCTCTCCTAAATTATTTAGGAAGTAGCTATCCATGGGAAAGCGTTCGAGTGATTTTTTTAGGATATCGATTGCTTCATCATAGTATCCCAGCAGTTTCAAGGATTCCACTTTCTCCAACAACGCTTTCTTGAAATTTTCATCCACGTTTAGGACTTTATCAAAATAAACCAAGGCTTCATCGGGTCGCTGAAGGTGGAGTAATATGATGCCATAATCGACATTCGCTTCCATAAAAAGGGTGGGATTGTTTTGAAGCTTCACAAGAATTTTTTTTGCATGTTTAAGCAACTCATCCATTGTAAAGGGCAATTTTTTATGATAATTGAACGCCGCGGAGATTTTTACCAACAATTTCAGACTTGCCATGTAATTCTTCTCACGGTAAAGCATGCGGCTATAGTTGTATAAACGTCTGATTCGTCGGTATTTCATATGCCCGGGTTCTAACTGGGGTTATTCAAATCCTTTTAAGCTAGTCACCTAGAAAATAATGGGCAAAGCCAGACTTGTCAACGAAAGTTTTCCTTTGTTAGAAAAAATGTGTTATACTATGAAGTAACGGTTTTTTGACGGGGGCTCGCGGCACTCCGATCAACCTCATTGAACCGATACCGTAAACCATGCTCAACATGAATCGGTTTGAACGCAAGTTCCTGAGGCAAAACGGTTGGTAATATCGCCAACGTATTCAAACCACTCATAAATGAGTAAACTACAGACACAGTATTTATCCTGGAAGGAGAAGGATATGAAAGCCATTTTATATGTTGGATTCACCGTCGTAGCTGTATTTTCTTTGCTCACATTAATCGCTTGCTCTGATGATCCCGACGGACCTGAAGATGGATTTGTTGAATATGCCATTTCCGTAGAACCCGAAGTCCAAAGCATCGGAGCATCGGAATCATTGCATGCATATGCTGGATGGGAAGTGATCCTAGAAGCAAATCCCAATTCCAGTAAAACCCCTACCAACTATACGTTTGATGCAATGAATGACGGAACTGTTGTGGAAAGTAATACCAGTGGGAAATATCGCTATGCGTATGCTAATGCAGGTAGCTATACTGCAAAAATTACGATTACCTACTCCGACTCAACTACAGAAGAGCAAATGGTAAGCGTAGTGATTGATGAACCTCTGACAACATGGGAATCCGAAGTACTGATAGAAGTAATTTCCACGGACAACTGTGGACCCTGTTATGCAGCTGAATTGGATTTTGAAACCATGATGGATAGCCGTATTCTGTCTAAAGGAATTACAGCAGCTGAAACGGAAAAGGTGAATCTTGCTTATATCCATTTCCGAGATAACATCGATGTGGAGGAACAGGAAAACCGTATTTTATATTGGTATCCGGATGATTTTTTAGGAACTCCTTCTATTTTATTTAATGGAACTCGTTTTACAGAAGTAGGTTCCTCCGCAAAATATCTTTCTACCTTTGTAGAAGCGATGAGTGAAGAACCTCAGGTATTAGCGTTTCTGAATGGAAGTGTAGATACCTCCGGTGAAAATATCACCGTTCAATTTGATGGAACCATTATCCCTCGAGTAGAATTAACCAATGGTATTGATGTGCAATTTTGGTTTTTAGAAAGCAACATCCATTATAGTGCGTCCAATGGACAAACGTATTTTGATCATGTGGTAAAGAAGATGGTTGATGGCGATGATGCATCCAGTTTCGGTAAATCATTCAACTATACGTTTACTGCAGAAGATTTGAATACCGCTAAAGGATTTCAAGTGGTGTTAGAACTCCCAGACGATGTGGATCCAACCCATACAGTTGGTGGAATCCTCATTGCAGAAGATACCACTGATAAAGTCGTATTCAATTCCGATAGTATCGATGGATTATCATTACAATAAGCAATTCGAACCTCCTTTGAATCATCTTTTCAATACAATACAGTGATTTGGGGAGGTTTACCATCTGTAAAATGGCTATATAGATATGATTAAAATAAATTTTTGGCTAAGTGGTGCGCTGCTTGCGCTATTTATATTTGTAAGTATCCCAGTATTTTCCCAAACAGATGAATCCCCATCCGATGATACAGCCCCAGAAGGCGAAGGGGATTTTTTTCTGGAAGATACGGATGAACCTTCTGATGATTTTTTCTTGGAGGACGATGCAGAGGAAGGAGCGTCGGATTCCTTTTTTTTAGAGGAGGAGATCGAGCTGGATATTCCTGATTTTGAAGAGGGTGAATTCGGTTTTGAAGATACAGAACCGAGCGATGAATCCCATACCCTATCCCCGTTTTATCTATCGCTGGCGTTAGATCTTACTCCAACCTTTGATTTTAATAATGTTTTCAGTGCGGACTCATTCACGTTGGATGATAAATCCGCGTTTAACCAGCTTGGTTTTTTGATTCAACCATCCCTCACGACCGATTGGAATATTAAGAAATCCTTGAATTGGGAAACCAATCTGAGTGGTGGGTACAAAGGCTTGCGCTATTTTGGTCGAGATGATTTGGATGAACCAGCGCTGACCACGATTCGAAACACATGGATCTTTAATGGAGATATGTCGTTTCGGTTTTTCCCCCATTATGCGATTCGGCTGAAACCATCGGCTAGTGTAAATATCAATTGGATGACTCGGGAAGATCATATTATCCCGGACAATGTCGCCGATCCGGTTGAACCTCTACCCAGGATGATTCAATTACAAACCAATCCCACAGCGTTATTACAAGATGCACCATCTGAAATCGAGGATGGATCAACGGTAACGGGGAAATTGGAATCGGTTTTTGTTGTAAACGATGCGCTGATGAATATTCTACTCGATTATCAATTTCAATGGATGAATTATTGGGAGCGCCATCCGAATATCATCAAACAAAACATAGTCCAGTTGGATCGGTCCACATCTCGTCAGGACTATGTAAATACTTGGAGTGTAGGCTGGTACTATG
>CAYPZJ010000104.1:0-13706 GCA_964414635.1 uncultured Spirochaetia bacterium | reverse complement strand
TGTGTATGATTACCGCCGGATGTGTCAAACAAGATTATCCTGATTCCGTTTTTCTTGATCGACAGGATGTATTTAATGTAGATGCAAAAAATACAGAAGAAAAATGGGGCACACCAGTTACAGGGGAACCGGATAATCTTACCGTTAATTATGATAAAGAATATGACATCACTGCGGAGAATTTCTGCATCCATGCATGTAACCCAGACTCCTTTGATGAGCAAAAATGTCAATTTATGTTCGATACGTGGGCGAATCTTGATAAAACTTCGGATACTCAGGATATTACAGAAGATTTGGTTGCGTGTGTCGAAATGACCCTGGTAAACAAAGGACCCCATGCAATTGCGTTTTCATCCAGTTCACCGTTAACCATCTTTATATATGTTTCCTACCGTGATGAATTCAAACAAACCGATAGCATCCTACTTGGTTATTATAATTTCACAGGTACCATCCCTTCAGCAAACGATCCAGAAACAGGAGGGAAACTACCATTGCAGATAACGCAAGAGGACGGAACCGTTTGTCTTCCATATATCTATTATGATCGATTTGCCTATCCTGAATCAAATCCAGCGGGTGATGGATTTACAACGTTCGCAGTAATTGACCCATCGGGAACGCAATTACCAAAAGATACGGATACTTCTAATCAGACAATCCCATCATATTGTAAGCTCTACGCAGAAAATGGGGGGCATGATGAAATCTGGTCTGGTTCAGATCATAATGATACCGTTTGTATTGAAACGCATGCACCCAATCTTCAAAATACTGATACCATCATCATGCTTTTTGATTCCTTAACCGAATTTGGCATCACGACAAGTATTAAAAACCAAGTAATCCAAAACGTACAGGATTATAATACCTTCATCGCTGAATCCATCTTCTATCTGGCAAGTTTCCTTACGCCTATTTTCACCGATACCGGTACCGTTTCTCCAACGGAATGCGCCAAAGTGTGTAAATATCTTCCAGCAGGAGATGGAGATATAAATACGCCGTTGGATAATTATACATACTATTTTCGGGTGCAACTTTCTCCGTTTCATTCAGGTCCGCTTCCCAATTGCTACAACCTATGGGTCTGCCATTTAACCAATTGTGAATGGCCCGAGTCCGAATTGGTTCCCTGTCTTGAAACGGCACCCTGGACCAATCCAGTACCATTTGAAGATGCTGTGTTAGTATCGGTTGAAGATATTGTATATGATTCTGATAAGATTATCCAGACACGGTTACAGGATCGCGACGATTTTCATTGGTATAAGTTGATACGACCGTAACCAAGCTGTTTTCGTTTAGTAGTAAATCACATCCTCGTTTGGTAGCATGAGGACGATATATCAAAGCTACATCATTGACCGTATACATAAAACCGCCCGGAATGCTCGAGTATATGGTCGATTGAGCAATAGATTACCCATTCAGGTATGAGTTGGAGTGGGTTCACGTCAAGGTATACACACGAGGAACTGATCGAATCAGTTTCTATGCTCTTGAAGCGGATTATGCTGGAAGCATAATCACGAACACAAGTAGGGATCTTTGTGTTTTTATGTATGCGTTTTTTTAGTAATTCCCTAAACGGAATTACTATATCGCAGATGTAACCTTTTGTTTATACTGAGAAATTATTAGTATAGCCTTTTTCCATTTCTGGAACCTGCACTCAGTTGCTCCCTTAAGGATGGGGTTTAGGACGAATCTGAGAATTTTGAGTATAATAACAAAAGAACAGACACAAAGGTAAGGGGAAAGTACGTGTAGATAAATTTACCCCGGAGGTAAACGGGTCAGCGTGAGAAATGAAGCAATGAAGCCATTTTCAAACTCGAAGTGCTTCACACTTTGTTCGCTACGATGTTTTGTTTATTCCCTCCGCACGGATTTTGTCTAGTACGTGTTATTATTTTTGTGTTCTTACACGTGTCCATTTTTTTATTTGAATAATAATGGAGCACTTGGAGAGCTTTAAGAATGAGGTATGCTATGAGTGACAAAAAATGTGTATTAGTTGTGGATGACGACCGTCATATTCAAATTTCCCTTCGAGAATGCCTGGAAGACGCAGGGTTTGAAGTCTCCGTGTCGGCCGATGCGATTGACGCAAAGAAAAAATTGGCTGGAATCTCCCAAGAAACACAGATTGATTTGGCAATTGTGGATATTAAGATGCCGTATCTGGATGGACTTACCTTCATAAAGACGTTGAAAGCCATTCAATATAACATCCCTGTTATCATCCTTAGCGGGTTTTTAGATGATGACACCATGCGGCGTGCGAAGAATTTTGGTGTAGAAGAGTTTATTGATAAACCTTTTGATAATGACGATCTTATCAATCGAATTAAAAAACTGCTCAAATAAGCACCCAAAAACAGTCGTAAAGAAATGGCAACCTGCCTTTTTGTAACCGATTTACACGGTTCGGAATCACGATATACTCACCTGTTTCGGTTTATACAATCAACCGAGCCGGATGGTGTATTCATCGGTGGGGATTTGCTTCCGTCAGGTATTGCCACATTGAGTGGTGCTACCAATACCGATTCCCATTTTTTAATGGACTTTCTTAAACCCCAACTCATGGCATTGAAAAAAGATATGGGATCACAGTATCCTGAAATCTTTTCTATTATGGGGAATGATGATGGAAAAATGGACGAACCGAGGATGGAAATCCTTTCAGAACTGGGATTATGGCAGTATTGTCAAGAGCGTATGTGCACTTTCTCACATTATCAAATCTGGGGGTATGCCTACATTCCACCTTCTCCATTTCAATTAAAGGATTGGGAACGGTATGATATGGGATCGTATGTGGATCCTGGATGTATTCCTCCAGAAGATGGCTTCCACTCTGTAGAAACACGAAATTACGATAAACGATATCGTACCATACATAAAGATTTGTATCAAACCAAAGATAAGTTGGATTTCCACCGCGCAATTCTGCTTTTTCACGCCCCACCACATAACACACCCTTAGATCACGCAGACTTGCAAAACACGTATGTAGACCATGCACCGTTGGACAAACATGTCGGAAGTGTTGCTATACGCCGTTTTATAGAACGTTTTCAACCTAAACTTACGCTGCATGGGCATATCCATGAAGCCACTCGTCTATCGGGTCAGTGGAGCATGAAACTTGGAAAAACGGTTGCTTTTAATGCTGCTCACGACGGGAAGGAATTAAGCATCATACAGTTTAATCTGGAAAACTTAGATCAGGCGGAACGGTTGCTTCTGGGAGGATAAGGTAGCGATCAGGTCGCCGTTGTTTTCATAGGTAGCGGTCGGGCACCATCGGTTACTGCATCAATTTTGGATGCGAAGCATTCCTGTTGTGCTCGATCTTGATCCGTCACAAAATGTACATCCAACAATCCGGTGGTGCGTAAACCCGTGCGTTTATAATTTAATGTGTCGATTTCATCCTGCCAGGCGTCCAAAACACGAAGCAGCGCTTTTGAAGGGGCTCGATTATCCGCGAGATGGATGATAAGATCAATATCACTCCCCGGACCAGCACATGCATTTTTCGTACTTCCAAAAATGTAAATCCCTGACACACCATAACGCTCGCCATCAAACGAAGCGGCTAATTCCCTGGCTTTTTCCATACGCCATTTCCAATGCTCATGATCCTGATTCATCATACAAATTCACAAACCTCAATAGCCAATCTATTATGAAAGCTATCTTTTGGGTTAACACCAAACTTGTATTCATCGAATTTGATTTCTGAGCAGTGGTCATGCTGAACTCGTTTCTGTATCTGTATATTTTTTTACGTTAAGGTTCTGAAACAAGTTCAGAATGACTTTTTATATAAATGGAGCGGTCTGAGTGAACTAGAGCTAATCATTAAATGAAGAACAATCTGTGATTACCTGTTTACTTAACGGTTTGATCCAGAGCAATAACCAGGAGAACAAAAACAACAACACTGTACCAACAGTTTGGACACCATGGAATCGTAACCAATCACGAGCAGGTTTGGGAACTATATCCGTGATGGAAAGAAAACAAAGAAAAAAGATGATTCCCAGACTAATCAGACTACCAGTATTCCAGCGGGTACTTCCGTACGTCGTTCGTGTGTGGATGAAGTTAAGAAAAAGCAGAATCATCCCTGGTGTGAGTAGAATCATCGTGGGGGATTCCGCTCGAGGATTAAACAGAATGAAATAACTGGTAATGAGTAGGATAAGATAGGTGGTATGATGGGATTGCATGGTTCGTAAACGAACTCGAAAAACAACCGCTAATAATAATCCAAAAATCCCTGCAACAAACAATAAGGGGATTTGAAAATTCTTTCCTGTATTCAATTCAAAGAAGGCATGCAAACTGGTATAAAAAAGTGCATCCTTACCAAATCGACCTGCTGTGTTTGCCAAATTGAGCTGAATCCATTCCTGTAATAAGCTACTATGGTATTCCCACCCCCAGTAAGCTGAAGGAGCAAGTACTAAAACCACCGTAAATACAATAAACCCGATTATGAATTTTGGACGAAAATCAAGAAACAATAGTAGAACCAGCGCTAATGGAAAAATCTTTAAGGTAGTAGCAAATGCCAGAAACAAGGCGGCCCATAACCACTTCCCTTCTTTATAGTTTATCAAACCTAAGATAATCCACGCAATTAGAAATTGGTTGACTTGCAGTTGGTTTTGATTAAACATAAATCCAACATAAGCCCCCAACGCAGCGAAAAGAAGTACAATGATACGTTTATATTGGTGGATGGGTGTTAAAACCCTAAGCAATCGTAGGAGCGCATAAACATAAAACCCAATACCGACCCCATAAAAAATAAGCACAAAAAGCAACGGGGGCAGCAACGCCATTCCACCAAAGACAAGAGAAACCCACGTTCCATATTTGAATAACGCGATCCCCCGAACAGCCAAATAGGGACTTTTCCCATCCAATACAGATTGTCCAGCATGTAAATACACCTGAAATGGATTTATATCCAACGCATAAAGCGACGTATAGACCAGGTATGCCAACATGGCAATAATACATGCCATCCAAGTCCAAAACCAGGATTTATTCGAATAAAATGAAATAATCGTAGTCAGAATACTGCTTTTCATCGGTGATTGTAACTTCCTTATTTTTAGTCAACTTTGAATGGGTATCAAGGGGTATGCGATGAACCGACCTCCCATTGGAGATAATACCATATACGATTTCATACCAAATAAATACGAACACCCCGGTTTCCGATGTCGAATAAAAAAGAAACACGCTCCTCCAACAACGAGTCATCGTTTAAAACGGGTGCCATTTCCGTCCCCCTTATCTTTTATTACGTTTAGATATCGTCAGAAAGAAGCAAACCATGAAGAATCTGATTATCATCCCCACCTACAACGAAGCGGCAAACATAACCCGGCTCATTCCTCTGATAGTTGATACCATTCCATCAACTGCACTGGACATTCTTGTAGTAGATGATAATTCCCCAGATGGGACGGGAGATGTCGTAGAACAAATGAGGAATACATATGGTTCTGAACGGCTTCATTGTATGCATCGATCTGGGAAATTAGGTTTGGCATCCGCGTATATTACGGGATTTCGTTGGGGATTGGAACGAACCTATACCCATCTTATTGAGATGGACGCAGATTTATCCCATCCTGTTGCTGCATTACCTGCGATGGTGGAACAAGCCAACACGCAGGATGTAGTCATTGGATCGCGTTATATTCCGCAGGGGGGGGTTGATGGTTGGGGGTGGTTTAGGAAAGTTATTTCCCGGGGAGGATCCTGGTATGCTCGAACTGTCCTGGGAATCCCTATTCGAGATCTAACCGGTGGGTTTAATCTATGGAATCGTAAGGTCTTAGAAACCATTGGTTTGGATACCCTTCGTTCCGAAGGGTATGCGTTCCAGATTGAATTAAAGCATCGGGCTTATCTGGAAGGCTTTTCCATAGTAGAATATCCCATACGATTTACCGACCGAACACAAGGGAAATCAAAAATGTCAAAACAGATTGTATGGGAAGCCATGATTGGCGTATGGCGGATGCGGGCGGATCGGAAACGAAAGGATTGACGACGTGGGATCAAAACTACGTTCACTTCTAACCCGAGTATATCAATTTAGTTTTCTACGGTTTGGTGCCGTTGGATTTCTTGGTTTTCTAACCAATACAACGATTTTCTTTATGTCGATTTAAATGGTTTTAATGCAAACTTGATTTCTATTCTTGCTTTCTGTGTAAGTGTGAGTCAAAATTACTTATTAAATCAGATTTGGTCCTTCCGACATCACACAGATGCGTTTAACTTAAACTGGAAAAGGTATCTAAAGTTTGTTTCGGTTTCTCTTGTCGGGCTAGCAGTCAATCTAGGAGTACTAAATTTAATGCTTGCGTTAATATATTTAGAATATAAAGTCATCGCTCAGGCTACAGGGATTGCCTGTGGGTTTGTTTTTAATTATTTAAATGCACGGTTCTTTGTATTTCTCAAAGCCCGTCAGGATAACAAGGATGCGATCAGCTAGGTAGGGTGTTTCAAAAGGAGCCGGGAGTTCATATCCCAACATCCCTATCATAATCCATTTGATCGTATCATGGTTTCCAATTTAGCCTTATTTCGGAGGATAACGTATGTTACCAGATTATGATATATATCAAATTAATGAGCTGTTTACAGCCGAACAACGAGCCATTCGAGATTCCACTGCGGCTTTTGTAAAACAGGAATACCTACCCCATATCGAGCATTATACCGAACACCGGGAATTCCCAACCGAAGTTGTTCCCCGACTTGCGGAAATGGGTTTTTTAGGCACCACGCTCCCTGAAACCTATGGGGGAGCAGGATTAGACTATTCCTCATATGGATTAATGAATCTTGAATTGGAATATGGTGATTCCGGGTTACGCAGTTTTATTTCGGTACAGAATGGTTTGGTAATGTATCCAATCTTCTCATACGGTACAGAAGAACAAAAAAAACGCTGGCTCCCTGCTATGGCAGCAGGTGAAGCGATCGGATGTTTTGGCTTAACGGAACCGGATCATGGATCGGATCCGGGTAGTATGGAAACAACCGTTGTTGAAACAAACGATGGATACGTCCTGAATGGGAATAAAATGTGGATCACCAACGGAAGTTTAGCACATGTAGCGGTGGTATGGGCGAAACTGGAAGGAAAGGTACGAGGATTTCTGGTGGAACGTGGTACACCCGGATTTACAACAAACACAATGAAAGGTAAATTATCCTTACTAGCAAGCGATACCAGTGAACTTCATTTCCAGGATTGTCATATTCCAAAAGATAACCTACTACCCAATGTAGCCGGACTCAAAGGTCCCCTTAGTTGTTTGAACCAAGCACGCTTTGGTATTTCTTATGGAGTGGTTGGCGCAGCGCTGGCTTGTTATGATCAGGCGGTATCCTATGCAAAACAACGAACCCAATTCGATAAACCGATTGGTTCGTTTCAGATTATCCAACAACGATTAACGGAAATGCTGACTGAAATCACCAAAGGATTTCTTGTCGTATGGCGCCTGGGTCTGCTTCAGGATCAGGGGAAATGCACCCCTGTACAAATAAGTTTCGCCAAACGGAATAATGTAGCGATGGCGTTGGAAATTGCTCGCAAAGCCCGTACGATTTTGGGTGCAAACGGAATAATAAATGAGTATCACGTCATGCGACATATGAATAACTTGGAATCGGTATATACCTACGAAGGAACCCATGATATCCATACGCTTATCGTGGGAGAAGCCATTACAGGAATACCTGCTTATGCTCCACATCAACATAAATAAACACCGGTTGCATTAATCAAAGAATTCATCGGAGGGGTCAAATGCGGGAATCGGTATATTGACCAAACGCATGAGCCCCACGGCTCGATGCCGGCATCCAGGCTTAATAAGTGCTGTGGACATAGGTTTTACAGGGATGCGTTCTCCATCAAGTTCCAAATGCCCTTCCCCTTCCAAAATTAGATAGATCTCTGTCATTTTCTTATGGTAATGAGGAGTACTATCCGTTTTAATATCCACCAGATGAATACTCGCAACCGGATTATCAGGTGATACGAAGGCTCTACGGCTCCACCCACAGGGGCAATCGGTGCCCATGAGTTCATCCAACTGTGCTAATTCATAATTGCGCATCATTTCACTCCATCTTAATACGTTCAATAGAAAACGGGAACCAATGCGATCCTATCATTCGTGACTAGTAATAAAAATCGGGGCGGAATACAAATAAGTATTTGCAATCATCTTAGAAAAGCCGATTTGTATACAGAGATGGTGACCATCTGGTAAGCTTTTGGCAGTAGACCACAAATGGAATATATGCTCAATCTTTGCATTGGTTACCAACGATGAAACAGCAGAAATCAAGTCTTGCATTCCGATGATTGAAGAGTTTGAAAAAAAACAAAGTATTCAATCGCATGTTCTAAGTCGTTGACAAGGCTACTATTTTTATCTATTTTTTAGCTGCTTAGAAGCGAGGAATTTTCCTTATGAACCAATCTATCGAAAAGAAAAGTGATCAGCTCGTAAATGAATCAATATATCATATCCAGCGATATGGATGTTTTGCACAAACGGCGCTGAGTTTGCTTACCATTGTAGCAGTACTTTCTGTGTTCAGCTATTTGGAAGCCACGGCACGATATGGTGGGATCTTCATTATTCTGATTGCACTTTTCACATCGGTATTTCAATGGTGGTTTCATCTAAAACGTAAACTTACACTCTGGAAAGTAATGATTATCTTCGTATTCTTTATTGTTGGAATCCAAAGTTTGGTTGGAATTTATAGTTTTTCATTTGAAGGATTTAATGATTATGGTTTGGAACACATTGGTTTAGTAGCCTTGATGTTTGGAGTTATCGCTATTACAGCGTTTTATAATTATGCTCCGATACCTCTTGTATTAGGTGTTGTTGCAATCGCATTTGAACTAGTCTATATTGGGCTGCTTTGGACTCACCAAGGAAATAATCCAGCTCATACAGGTTTTCTGAATCCTAATGAATTTAGTATTCGAATGGAAGTATATAAGTTGGCTGGCACGACGGTATTTGCCCTTATTTCGTTCTTTGTATCCAAAGTATTCGGTCGGATGGTAACAAACATTAAAGAGTATAGCAAACAACTCGAAGAACAATCCGAGACAATGGGAACCATTTTTCAAGAATCCCGCAGCGTAGTTGAAACGGTTGAACAAAGCGGGCTCATCTTAAATGAAACCGTATTGGAAGCCACTACCCAATTGGAAGAGATGAAATCCCAGGTGTTGGATGTCCAGGTGGTTTTCCATGAATTATTTCAATTGGTCGAAAGCACCAATAAGAATATCGAAGAGATGCTCACTATGCAGGAAGAAGTCTATGAGAAGCTGCAAACACAAGCTAGCATAATCGAACAAAATGCTGCTGCGTATGATGAAATGGTTGCACAAATTGAAGGAATTGCCGATCTTACATCTGAAGCCAACCAATACACACAAAATCTAACCAATCAAGCAGAACAAGGAGCCCACCTGATTCATCTTGTAACCGAAACCAATGCGGGTATCAATCAAACCTCGGCTGAAGTGGAAGAAATGGTTGCATCCATCTCCAATATCGCAAAGCAGACAAACCTTCTTGCCCTGAATGCTTCCATTGAAGCGGCTCATGCTGGAGAAGCAGGAGCAGGGTTTGCTGTGGTAGCGGAAGAAGTGCGTTCTCTAGCAGAAAACTCATCAGAAAGCGCAAAACGTATTATCGATCTAATCCGGCAGATGCGTTCTAAAACTGAGGATGGGGTTACTCAGATGAGTCAAATTCAACAACAGTTTGAAGTCATACGAACTGCCTCTGCTTCCTCTGCTGAACGCATATCAGAAATCACTACCGCTACCGAAGAACAAAAAAGCGGTTCAAAAGAGCTTCAACATTCCAACCAAACTATGGTAGAAGTTACGACAGGAATGAATCAAACAACTCGTGTTTTAGAAATCCAGGAACGATCCGTAGCGGAATATATGCAAGTGATTGTAGAGCGTGCCAGTGGCGCTGTTCTCAGTATGGACGATTTAACGGCGGCATTGAGCCAGATGGAAGAGAACATTGAAAAGGTGAAATCCAGTTCGGAAAAAAGTCACAGTTCCATACAACGACTTGTGGAATTACTCCCCACTGATCTTAACGAACAGGATCAATCATCCATCGAACAGTCCGAAACAAAAGCGCTTATCGAAAAGACCTAATCCTGCTCGATCCGCTTCGCCACACCAATCCCTTGTTCCTCTCCCCCAACATAGTATAAAAACAAACCGTCTTCTGTGGGCAAGAAAAAGGGATCTCGCAATTCTTGCTTCTCCCAGGGTTGATCGGGTTTGAGAATGGTTCCAAGATATTCTTCCAGATGTAGGGATGGAACCCAATCCGTAGATGCTGTTTTGTTTTCATCATCGGAAGAAATCCGAAACTGAGCCAGATTAATGGCTTCCAACGTCAAATCCTCGGTAATTCGAGGGGAATACGCAACCCAAAGCTGATCCCCTTCTCGGTACAATGCCGTATGACGCACACCTCCCCATTCCCCTTCCCCAACCTGTAAGATAGGATTACCGGGTGCTTTCTGCCAATGAAATCCATCTTGGGAATGCGCCAACCCCTGTTTGCTTCCCCATACGACATGACGCTGAGGTTTAGCTCCATCATGCCCCATATATAAACCTAAAATGGGATCGCTATCGGGAATGATCCGTAAATACGCTGTCATTGAAGAATCCCAATTCCCTTGGGATTCGGTAGTAAGTATAGGATTGTGTTCCACGGGTTGAAACGATAGTCCATCGGACGACGTGGCTAATCCAATCATTTGACCCGATCGTTCAGGAACGGTGCATGGTCCATGAAAATACAATAAAAATTGCTTGGATTCTTTATGATAGTATAATTCGGGAGAACTAACATGACCCGTGAAAGGCGGGCTTACGGCTTCCAAAGTAAACACCGGATTATGCTCATACATGCGCCATGGACCCAGTGGATCGGAAGCCGTGGCTAAACCAATTCCAATACCAGAATGCGCTGCAAAATACATGTAATAGGTATCAAGCGGATCTGCCAACCACTGATCCATTCGTTTTACACATGGAAACATAATATTCTCATGCTGCATATCAAAATTGAAATCAGAAGGAGTTAATAAGGGATGATTAAAGGGTTTCTTCCACTGTTTCATTGTATGGTATCCTACGTATATATCATGTCCGATCCCTATAGGTTCCAACACGTTAGCAATATATGAATGATGAAAACTTCGATCAAGGAGAGTAAGCAATACCATAATAATCTGCACTACCAATATCCACTTTGGTCCAATTCGTGGAGGTAATATTCGACGAATAGAAGATCGTTCCGTTATCTCCAACCGCTACATACATTCCACCTGCATAAATAAGATTTTGCAAATTGTACAAACCAGGATCGTCAGCTTCTGTCCATGACGTGGGAGTCGATGCGTACGCCACTTCCCCTCCTAATGATACATAATAGCCATTCGCATAGACCAGTTCTTTTATATACAAACTGGGTTCAGTGGTGGCAAGGGACCAACTAGTCCCATTGCTACTTTGATAGATTTGATCATCAGCGGTGTCAATGGTTAAATAGTTGCCCCCTCCATATGTAACCGAACTAAGAAATGTGACCGAGGGGATCGTAGTAGCAGAACTCCAGCTCGAGCCCGTTGTTGTAGTGCTGACACGGGTCGTGCCATCTTCCCCCACCGCTACAAATTTTCCTCCCCAGGTTACATCATAAAATTTCAAACTTCCAGCTGAAACATCGCTCCAGCTGGTTCCATTACTACTATACCAAATCGATCCACTATCTCCCACTGCAACAAATAGGATCCGCTATGTGCGATGGCATTTAAATCGTATGCTCCTGCAGTGGTTTGGGACCATTCCCCATCCCCAGCACAATTATCGGAATTATAAAACACCTTCCCACCGTTTCCAACAGCTACAAATTTTCCTTCGGCATAGATTATATCGTTCGCATTAAAGGATACCCATTGGCGCCGCCAATTTCCCGACGCTAAATCGGTGCTCCACGCGAAATAATTTTCACCTGCAGCTACATAGCCGGCGGTTACAAATTCCACGCTTGTTGTTTCAATAGAAGAAATACGACCGACTCCATCCATCACCCATACATAAAGATCCCGCACACCCGTACCCGAAAGCGTAAATGTAGTTGGACGCGAAGTCAAGGAAAAATCCCCAGCATCGGGTGCATTATAATCTTCTTCTTTTATCAACCAGTACTGTACCCCGGTTCCATCATCCTCATCATCAATATTAACTTGAACGGTAGCAAAGTTAGTCGGATCGGATGAAGTGACCGAAAAAACATTCACCACCGGAGTTTGGGTATCTAAAATAACGGTTTCGCTTACTACTGCTTGCCCCACGTTTTCCGCCTCATCCATAACCCACGCATAGATGGTTTTTTCACCATCACCCGTTGATAACGTAAAATCCGTAATTCGAACATCCGAAATAAAATTTCCTGGGAGTGGTGGAGCCGAACTCTCATTCACTAACCAATAAGCAACCCCGCTTCCTGTACCGTCACTTTCTGTGATACTAACTGTGATATCTTTTGTTGTAGTGGGTTTAGCTGATGTAATGGTAAATGAATCTACAGTGGGAGCGATGGTATCTAACATGATGGTCTGGACTGGATAAGGTGTGCTGATGTTATCTGCTCCATCCAACGCCCATGCATACAGCGAATGAGACCCTTCCCCCGTAAGGATATACGTACTAGGAGGGGATGAGATAGTACAAAATCCGTTACATTAGGTGATGTTGCATCCTCGGTGATTAGCCATTTACTCACACCGGTACCCTGATCACTACTACTAAGATTGATCGAAATGGTTGGTTCATTTGTAGGAGAACTGGTTATAATCGAAAACGTATCAATGGTGGGAGGTGTCACATCCGAATTAAGACTCGTTGTAAATGTACTGGTAAAGGTGGATTCCAACGCTACCCCCTCAATTGATCGAGTTGCTGTTCCTACAACGATGGTATATTCTTCCAATTCCTTAAGATTCGCATCGGGGAGGTATTTTAAAGAAGTGGTATTGATAACAAAATCACCATCTAATACTGTTCCGGCGGAATCCCGTACTTCAAATCCTTGCAACACCGAGTTAATATCCATCGAAGTGTTGAATAACACCTGAATTTTTACATTTCGAGGCACATCCGTTGCATCAGGTTCAGGATAAACATATTCTATTACAGGGGTCGTAAATTCCCGTGTAGTGAATGTACTTGTGAAGAGCTGCCCCAAGGGAACGCCCAGAGTATCCAAACAGGATGATGCCACTTGAATAGTATAAACAGTATTGGGTCTCAGATCCCGTTGAGGAATCAGCTTGGCTGTATTTAAATTGGCTGCAATATCGATTTCCAACGACGTTCCGCCTTCCAATAACTGGACGGATTCCAGTAAACTTTCCGGATCCATAGATTTGGTGAACGTGAGTTGAATGAGCGTATCCAATTCCACACTGGGTGCTCCATTCTCAGGGAATACACTACTTATCTCAGGAATATCGGGGGGAATAAGAAAGGTGCCATCTAAAACACCATTGATCATGGTTCT
>CAYPZJ010000103.1:0-13804 GCA_964414635.1 uncultured Spirochaetia bacterium | reverse complement strand
GTATAATCTAAAACATAAAATCTATAAAAACCCAGAGATGAAATCGCACCCGTACAATCTATTCGTATTTTTTTTCAGTGGATTCTTTATTAACTTATTTGTATGGCGTGGTTTGGATCCCGAACAGTGCGCAAATCCCTCCCTATTGATGCCGCTCATTACGACACCACCAGACGTCCCATCTTCCGGTTTATCTCCTTTGCAAAACCATATGCTTTCCTGGTGGGATTAGCCGCATTTGGTGGTACGTTTAAGTTTTTAATACCGTTATTAATGCCGTTATTGGTTCAAATCATTATTGATCATATCGTGGGTTCCATACCGATCCCTCCCCTTTTAGATTCGTATTTTTCTTTTTTCTACAATATCCTACCTTCTTTGGATCCATCCCCTGCATACAACCTGCTTATTCTCTGTTTCACTACTATTTTTGTTTTTATACTCATGGGCGGTGCCATCTTTATGCGTACGTACTTCGCAAATATCGTGGGAAACAAAATGATTTTTAATCTGCGCTATGCGTTATTCCAGCATCTTCAAAAGATGTCCTTAACTTTTTATAAAGAGATACAAGCGGGGGCTATTGTTTCTCGTGTAATCAATGATATTCAAGTAGCACGTCAAATGATTGGGGGAGCCGTGATTGCTACGGTGATGGATATCATCACGTTAGTTGTCGTTGTAATTATTGTCCTTTCCATTAATTGGCAATTATCACTCATTGCCTTTATTGTACTGCCTTTATATATTCTTACCTTTAAAAAGTTTAATCCCGTGGTACGTAAATCCAGCAAGCTGGTTCAGGAGAATATCCAAGAAATATCAGGGAATCTTCATGAGAAAATTACAGGGGTGGAAATCATTCAATCCTTTACCCGTGAATTGCATGAAAAAGTATCCTTCATCGGTGAGTTAAAGGAACTTATGGGGAATCAGATCCGCTTAGGAAAATTCAACGGGCTTATTCAAGCGATTTCTGCTACGCTTGTTAATATCGGTGCGGTCATGGTGTTACTCTTTGGGGGTTTCTTTGTATTGAATGATTATTTAACCGCCGGACAGCTGGTCGCATTTTCTGGTTATATTGGTGCCCTTTATTTCCCCCTATCCCGATTATCTGAATTGAATATTATCGTACAAAATTCATCCGCAGCGATTGAACGAATCTATGAATTCTTCGATCTATTCCCCGATGTAAAAGAAACACCAAAAGCCAACCCCTTATCCCGCATAGCTGGTGAAATCCGATATGACCATGTCACCTTTGGGTATAAAAACGATCAACCAATTTTGCATGATCTGACATTTACCATTGAGCCAGGCAAAACCGTTGCTCTGGTAGGTCCAAGTGGAGGGGGTAAGTCGTCTATTGTCCGCTTACTTCCCCGTTTCTACGATCCCCAACACGGAGCCATCCTCATTGATGGGAACAATGTTGCGGATTTAAAGCTTAAAGATCTACGACGGCATATAGGTATCGTCCCCCAAGATCCCATGTTATTCAGTGGATCCATCATAGAGAACATCTGGTATGGGGATCCGAATGCTTCGATCAAACAAATAAAGCAGGCTGCGAAAGCGGCGTTTGCCCACGATTTTATTAAATCACTACCTGGAGAATATGACACCCTGGTGGGGGAACGCGGTGTATTTCTATCGGGAGGGCAAAAACAACGAATCGCGTTGGCGCGAGCCATCTTAAAGGACCCCAAAATCCTTATACTTGATGAAGCAACGTCTTCACTGGATGCGGAAAGTGAGAATTATATTCAACAAGCGATGCTACAGATTTTGCCTGGAAGAACAACCCTGGTGATTGCGCATCGGCTTTCTACCGTAGTGAATGCTGATGAAATATTTGTAATTAGAGAAGGGAAACTGGTGGAGCGAGGCACCCATCAGCGATTGATGCACGATGCCACCAGCTTGTATCACCAATTATATAGTAAGCAGTTCACTACATCGTGATGGTTAGGATAGGATCGATCAGAAATGGATGAACCTTAGAGCCAGCCACCTAGTTTGAATCCAATTACCATCATAAATGCTGCTCCATAACCCGGTAAGATTAGAAGTCCCACACGGAAATTTCCACCTAGATAGAAGTGAAATGGAAATGAATATTTGTAGTTGAACTCAAATGCAGGAAATAGTCCCACTACACCGCTTCCAATTCCAAAAATATCGATGGACGGTCCTATGGCAAACCCTGTTGGTAAATTGGGAGCAATAATTCCAATTTTGAAGCTCACACCAATATGAAAAGAATTAAATGCCCATATTCCTAATCTAGGAGCGATGGAAAAAGCAGGATGGACTCCAAAATCCATATCAAATAACAATCCGGCACCACCTCCAAATCCTCCATAAAACATCATCCCAAATGGGATCTCCGCTCCCAAGTGGACCTTATTACTGGTACCACCCGAAACTCCCGGAGCCAATGCATGGGTTGTTGATGCTGCCAAAGCAAGTAACAAAACAACTGCCATAAAAAGCTTACGCCATTGTTTCATCCTAAAACCTCCAATTTAATTCGCTGGTATGTTTCAGTTCATTCGACTATTAACTACCAAAGCGCTTTCCTCAAATATAACAAAATCCAACATCGAATTGGAATGATTGGATTTTGCCAAGTAAGATAATCAATTTAAGCCAACATGAGAAACCAATTGCTACTTTTTACTTTTTCGAATCATTTGATTTGCTACGTATGGATTTGCATCTTATTGTTGCTATAGCAAGCTGTGCTATAGGCGCGTTTCCTACTCTTGGCAGTTCTATAATGAAATTCCTTACACAGGATACGTCAATCCCCACTTTCTTTACGATTATAAAAATGATTATATCAAAACGGAGTATGGAAGCAGAACAACTGCTGAAAGCTAGCCACGATCGAATGATAATTAAGGATATTTGATTAGGATTCACATAAACTCTCGCAGGGAATCCCATCATTATCCCGATCCAATCGTGTTAACCCGCATTGAATCAAATAACAGGTAGCTTCTTCACATGAATCCATCTCTGAACAGGTTGTCTTCGTTCCGCAAGGACAATCTGCATCTTCTGGTGTATTATCTTCCATGGTATCTGCAGACACTGCTTCTGAGGATGAAGGATCCCTCGGTTCATCAGCTTCTTCGCTGGAAATGGATTCTTCCATTGGGCTGACGCCTTCTTCTGTAATAGCAGTCGAATCGGTCGATGCTGTTGGGGTTGTGGATTGTTCTGCTTCGGTAATGGATTCTGTTGGGGTGTCTGAACTACTTCCACAAGCAAGAAGTCCTATACATAGTAAAATAGCGTAACTCAGAAGTAATATACCCGTTGTTAATGATTTATTCATCTTCACCGCCTTTCACATATGAAAGATATCAGGTTTGTTGGGATGTTATCTCTTCCATATTTTTTTTATAAGGGAAGTATATCCAATTGGGTTCGATTCGACAACTCAATTATTCGAAAGGGACTGCTAATTGGTAAAATTAGGTTTTAACCTGCTTGGGGATCGACCATACTCCCCTGGAATAATATAACTCCTGTTTCTACGTCTGTAATAAAAAATAAAAATGGGTGATCAAAGGTTATAGGCATACCTTGGGGAACGGCTGTTTTAGACATCACAACACCAGTAGCAGCGGCAGCTTCGGTTCCTTGCTCATTTACTTCAATGAAAGTTTTATGATACGCGTCATCCACAAATAAATTCGAACTGGTCGTAATCCCCGATAAATCTGCTCGTTCTGAAAACAAATCCTGAATACCGAGTGTTTGAAGTGTTTGTTTAAGTGCGATCTGATAGGTAAATTTCCATTTGGGGATGGATAGATTTAGCTGCTGTTGGGATCGATTGTTCCATAGCGCTTGCCATGTTTCCCAATCCAATGCTTGCATAAACGTGTCCAGATCCTGTGAAGTGGGGAGTATAAGTGTCATTACCAGGTGCTCTCCATCATAAGGTAGCTCTACAATTTGTGCATATCCGTTTTCAGCATAGTTATACGTATGGGCGTTATTCATAAATGGTATGGAAACAGTGGTTCCATCAAGTTTATGAAAGGGCGCTTCGGTATTACGCCCGATTTCAAAGGGAATCAGCCATTGTGCGAGAAAGTATACCGCATTAGTTAGCACAAGGCGGGTATGAATATCCACGCTATTTTCTGGTAGTAGGTCGGTTACTTTGTGTTCGGTTTGATCGGCAACCCAAAGATTTATGAAGCGGCGACTAGCATCGGGTTTTTCTGAAAAATTAAGTTGGTTTAGATCGGCTCCGTATTCTCGTTGAAGTAGGTTTAAAAAATCAGGTACTAAAGCCATTCCTGTTTGACTCCAAATACTATTCACAATAGAAAGCCGCACCCGATCTCCTTGGTTCCGTTGCTGCATTAATAAATCCAATTTATTAAATCCATGATGATGCAATTCATCCTGGGGAATATAATGAAAACCCGATTGCATTTGCATGCGTGTCGTTCCTTTCGCTCCAGCGTAAACCATACCAAACGCGGTGGCTATACTATATGGAGAAAGACATATATTTTGATCAGGTTTCCATACCTGTTGAAATAATGCCCAAGCAAACTGCATTGTACCCTGGATTAAGTCATGCCATGCCTCGTCTGCTATTTCGGGTTTCATATCACGCTTTTGAGGTGTTACGGTTTTATGAAATCCGCTTTCCTCAGAAGCACGTGAATTCATATCCGTACAAGCTAATGCAAGCATGAATGCTAAGCCAAGTAATCCCATCCGAATCCAAAATCGATATTGCATAGCAATCCCCCATTTCCATACATGGTGTGTGACTTAAAACACCAAACCGAAGCCTTTCCAAACGGAAAACCATAATCTGTACAATTTTTTTTCAACCTTGACCTGTTTCTGATAAAACCTTGTGTCACCATAATTATTTGCGACGATTATTCTTAAATTTGAAAATTGGTTACTCGTAAAGGCAATTCATGGGATGGGTTGATAAATCAAGGACTATTTTAGAAACCTTACTTTCTATGAAACAAGCGGGGACAGATATGATCCTGACCTACCTGTAAAACAAGCTGCATCGGTATTAAAGAAATCGACAATGGATTTTTTAGGTATCTTGCGTGTGTAGTCGAAAGACCTAAAAAACATTATGCTAACTCATAGAGTTCTGGGTAAAATATTGTTCGTTCCAAAATTATTTTAACCTTTCAACAAAATCTCAGAACTCATAATACATAAATAGGGTAAAGGAGTAAACATGAGTTTATATTCTGAACATGATATTACGGTACGGCAGAAAGAAATAGAATTACTATTGGGTTCATTTTGTAAGAAGGTATGTGAAATTCCCCAGTGGGAAACAATTATGTTAGAAATAATGGAAGATTTACAGGATATTCATGAGGACTACTTTATGAAAGGGAACACCTTGGAATGGGCAGCGAGTATTGCATATGCATTCTGTGAGTTAAATGATTGGTTTGAAGGAATGCTATCGATAGCTGCACCCCCTACCCAAAAGGATATTAAAAAACATTTTAACATAAATCTTACAGTAGTCAGAAAAAAAGCCATGCAAATTGTGGATGACATAGATTCCTATGATAATGAAGACGATTATGATACGCTACCTGAGGATTTTGATTTAGCAGAAACCCAGGAAATGGTTGATATGATTAATCTGATGGGTCAAGCACTTGGAATGGATGTTGAGAAAGTATTCCAGGATTTTTTACCCCCTGTAATACCCGATGAAATCTTGGATCTTGCCGATAGCGAAGTGGAACGACATCAACCAAGTATAAAAAAGACGCTAAACACATTGAAAAAATCTAAAAAACTGCAAAACAATACAGATGGTGATTCGAGTGAGGAGATCTATGCCCTTCAGGAGGGATGCGAGCAGTTATTGGAATTCGCCGTTTGTTCTCTTCACAAACCAGTGCAGGAATGGTCCAAAAAAGATGTAACTTATCTATTGGAGGTAAGTATTCCCAACGATTTTTTCCTACCACTCAACGAAATCAAGGATTTTTTGTTTGTATTCAAGCTGTTTCTAAATGTTTTATCAGAACAAGGTGAACTTAGGCTGAATAATAACGATATTGAAAGAGTATTTGAAAAAAGTGCGCCGCTATTTGAAAAACGAATGATTGATCCTAAATTTCAATCCAATTTCAAGCTAATCCAACTTTCTAATGAGCATGAACTATATGAGAAAGAGTTATTCAATCGATTTCAGAAATTAATGAAAAAGCAACCCAACCAAGAACTGGTAGATAGTTTCCCATCAAAGGAGCCGGGTCGTAAAAATAAAACCAAAAACAAGAACCCTCAAAAGGATGCGCCCAAACCAATTCCTACATCAGCAAAAGCATCTCTTAATAAGGTCCTTACCTTGCGGATTTCGCTTGCGGACTCAATCCCCGAAGTCTTCCGTATTATCGATATTCCTGCATATACAGATTTTTTAACATTCCATATGGTGTTACAGCAACTCATGGATTGGGAAGATGCTCATCTGTATATTTATTTTGCGAATCATAAAGGAATGGTATATGAAATAATGGAACCAGAAGAATACAAACGAAGGAGTGACCGCATTTTCTCAGATGATCCCCTCCAAGGTCCACCGCTCCTTGCCAATCAATATCGGTTGGCTGATTTTCTAACCCGAAAAGGATCAAAAATCCACTATATTTATGATTTTGGGGATAATTGGGAGATTCTCATTGAGCGGATCTCCCATCGGGAATTAGATACAACAACGCAATATGCCCAATGTACGGAAGGGGAAATGGCAGGCCCTCCCGAAGATACCGGTGGAATCATGATGTACAACGAATATATGACAGGACTAAATCAAGAGGAATCAGATGATATGGATTTTGATGAAATATATCCCGATGATTTTGATCCCTATTCGTTTTCACCCGAAACGCTAAATAAACAATTGAAAAAAATCCATATTCAAAAATTCTAATACCGAATCTGTTCTCTAAACAGATTTCAATAAAATAATGCGCGCGGTACAAGTAGTCATACTTTGATGTGATTACATTGGAATGCGTTTTATGGTCGGTGCTGAATTGGAGGAAGCGGAAGGGATCGGAATAAATCCAGCGGTGTTCTTTTTTCTTCCGGTTCATCCGATTCGCTTGGAGCTACCGCGGTGGAACGTCCCACTAAATTGATGCCTTCATCAAAGAAATAAGAGTACCGGGCATTGACTCGAAGCATGCCTGGTTGACGGTTGATGGAGCTAAACGTTGAAATAGTCCGCTCTCCCTTTTCATAGCCTTCCAGATACCCCCGTCGAAATCCACGAATAAAATCGGCATTATCTTCATTCAATAAATGGTCTAATTGCCCTGGGGTAGATGGTTGGACACTTACTGCATCAACATAGCCTTCCCGCCTTCCATTCAAATATCCCTCTCCATAATCCGCATCCTGGGACGTATAAAAATCCATGCTGGGACCCGCTGGTTGAAAGCCGGTGCGGGTGCTATCTCCAAAATTGTATGCTTGTCCCGTATCACCAGGAAATACATCCAGGGATTGATATTGATATTGATCCCGTACCATCTGGATATAGTATTTGCTGGGATTTTCCTCTCGGTTGATTAAATAAAGAATTCCCTTATCTGTTGTCCAATACTCCAAACCCTTGATCGTAGAAAAATAATTTATATAATAGTCTTCTGGTAATTGGGGATATAAACCCCACTCAAAGTAAATTTCCACAGGAGGCTCATCTTTTTCGACTACAACGGGCTGTACCTCTGGTTGCTCCACTACTTCTGGTTCGGATTCGGGTTCAGAAACATACGTACCATAGATGTCATCAGAAATGGCTTCAACTTCTTCTGTTGTTAATTCATCGCTCGTACCTGTATCTCCAGTTTCAGGTTTTCGTTCCTCACGCCACACCCGTGATCCCGCCCCAATAGGGAGTGTTCCTAAATTACGATTCGCATAAAATCGTACCGGTTCGGGATCGGTAATTTCTTCCAGTGGTCTTGGAATTGCACGTAGGAATTCCACCGGTGCAGGATATCCATCGGAACGATAATGGCGGGTATAATCCGATTCAAATACTACTAACTTATCAGGCTCCACATCTACGACATAAGGTAAAACTACTTCGGTTTCACCTTTTCGCCAGAATACTTCAATATAAACAGATCTTATCGAAGGGCAATTGTTTTTCAACAACAGCCGAAGATCCAACTCATAGTAATAAATGGAAGGGAAATCATCTTTCAAAAGGTTATAGGCAATATTGCGCGGGAAATCCAGCTGATTTACCTGAACATTCTGACACTGGGCATCAAATTCGCTGTCCAGTGGTGGTCCTTCCACAATCACGGTGTCTGCATCGTATCCATACTGGGAAAAACTGGCTGATCCCATCCCTAAAAGCAATAATCCAATTAGCACTCCAGCAGTCAGATATCTGACGATTCGGCAGTTGGTCATAATCCTACCTCTTTTACGTAGTTTGGGGTACCACGTGTTTCAGTTTTGTATGCTTGGTGAAACGTTGGAACACAACACCCGCTCTGTCTAATCATTCCCCGTATAAATTAAGTAAGAAGCAGTGTATCGTCAACGGCTCCTGTTTCTTTTCAGTACACTATATTTCAAAATTTCCTCTATATTTGCTTTCTGAAGTAACAAACATATCCTATATTGTATTAAATATTAATCTGACCTCAGCTGTGTATTCTTATTAGATGTGGCTTTACAATTTGAAAGGAAGATTTATGCAGCAAGGTAGCATGAAATAGCTTAAACTTGAATCGGAGTTTTTTCAGTCACCGTCGATCGAAGCTGCTCGTAGGATTCCCAATTTGAAACGAAAGGTGGATTTTGTAGTGGATAAGGAAGCATCTGCACAACCGTTTTCGTGATCGTATGTGCAAATAAGACACCCTTGTTTGTGAGTCTGCCTTTAGAGCCATATCCAAGTAACTGTAACGCTTTCACAAATATATGAATAGGCATGGGTACATCCTTCAGAGAGTGCAGTTTTAAATCATAGATCATACGGGCAAATCGTCTCCACGCATCGGTATCGGCTGATTTGGGTGCAACAAATGCCAAATGTTTGTTCTGATCACTATTATAAAGATATACCGAAAGTTCTGGGTTCACAACTTTCCAGGTATCATAGGTTGAAAATGCAGCGGCTCCAAATCCCGCATAATCCGTCACAAGCTCATCCCTACTGGAATCATACACATCTTCTCCCTTGGAAAAGATCCAAACGCCTTTCCGGTTGTATCCGGCTGCTTGTAATAGTGAGGCGGCTTGTTCAATCAACCCAAACTGCTGGTGATCATCCATCGCTGGTTTAACCTGTTGATTGCCTATTATCATAAAGGGATATAACGTTACCTGGTAAGGGTGATACGTTGCAAGCATGCGTACATCATCTAGAAACGACGCACTTGTTTGCTGCGTTAAACCAATCATTAGATCAACATTCGCCTTTAACCCCAGATCATGTGCCTGTTCCAATTGGGAACCAATAGCAATGTCCATTTGATTCCGTCTTCCCGATGATTCCAATACGTCTGCTTGTAAACTTTCTACACCCATGCTAATTTTTGTAAACCCTAAATCCTTCAAAGCATACAGATAATCAAACGTTATACGTGCAGGAAGCAATTCCATACCGACATTAGATAAAGAAACCCTTTGCTTTAATGAAGCCATAATTCGGGATACGTCTTCGATACTCAAGGTATTAGGGGTTCCCCCTCCAAAATATACCCAGGCAGGTTTACCTGAAAGGGATGCTGTTTCTATTTCTGTACAAAGCGCGTGCACATAACGATCCTTCAACTGGGAATCGTACAGCTCTTTGTAAAAAGGGCAAAAGCTGCAGCGGGACATACAAAAAGGTATATGAATATAAATGCCGTAATCCCTTTTGAAAGAAGCGGCTGGCGCCTCGCGAAACTCATACTGTGTTTTTCGGATGGAACGAACCATCATCTCCTTGGATTTTGTGGTAAGCATTGTTTTTCCTATTGTGGGTATTGTCAGATTTTGCGATAGCTAGACATGGGAAGTCTAGTTGATTTTCTGAAACGCATCTTTTTGAGTATATCTATTCGTGTTACAAAAGTCAAGATGGTAACACGTTTATCCACAAATCCGTAGAGGCAGACATCCGTGTAAGCTGAAAAATTGGATTATTCAGGGTAGGCACAAGGGGGATGTTGAAAAAAGTAAATGATAGGGGTAGATCTTGCGCCTGCCCTTTCCAATATCCTGTTCCAAAGGGCGACCGCAAGAGTCACCCCTACAAAGATCGAATGATTTTTTCAACACTCCGCAAGTCTGATCCTTACAAATTCGTATCCATTGATATACAATCCTGTTGACTAGAAAATCCATCCAGATGCACCCGTGTACAGCAGGGAGCCCATAGAATTTTTTTTTACATTTTATTATCATCTGATTGGAGGAATCATACCATGTCATCATCCGATAGCGTCGCTGATCCGTTATTGTCTATTGTAATTCCTTGTTACAATGAAGAAGGGAATATAGGTGTATTATACAAGCGTTTATCTGAAGTGGTGGCACAAGCTAAGATCCGTGCGGAGTTTCTATTTGTGGATGATGGGAGCCAGGATAATACCTGGCGCCTAATAGAAGGGTTATCCATCGATCATCCGGGAGTAATCGGTGTTAAGTTATCCCGTAATTTTGGGCATCAGAATGCTGTTTCTGCCGGGATCGATACTGCACAGGGCGATGTGCTGGTTATTATTGATGCAGATTTGCAGGATCCCCCCGAGCTAATCATTAACATGTTGGATAAATGGAGGGAAGGATATCACGTAGTGTATGCGGTGCGTAGGCATCGTAAAGGAGAAGGATGGTTCAAATTATTCACCGCGCGGTTGTTCTATCGTTTTCTACGGCGTATTACTGATGTGGATATTCCCTTGGATACCGGTGATTTTCGTTTGATTGATAAACAAATTCTTCTGGTATTGAAGGCTTTAAAAGAAAAAAATCGATTTATTCGGGGATTAATCAGTTGGATTGGCTTTAAACAAACAGGTATCCCCTACGATCGGGATAAACGATATAGTGGTGAAACGAAGTATCCTTTAAAAAAGATGTTGAAATTTGCGGTGGATGGAATCACTTCGTTCTCCTCTGCTCCACTGAAACTTGCCACCTATGTAGGTTTTTTCTCTGCAATCCTCAGTTTATTATTCGTCCTATATTCGTTTTTAGTGTGGTTATTTGTGGATTCCGTGATTCCTGGCTGGACATCCACTATTACTGCAGTTTTGTTTCTTGGGGGTATTCAGCTAATTTCCCTCGGAATTATTGGGGAATATATTCGTCGGATTTATGACGAAGCGAAAGATCGCCCTAATTTTATTATTGAACAAATAAAACGAACCAAAGGATCCTCCGATGAATGAGCGCCAGCTGCGTGAAAAAACATTCCATGATGCAAAAGCCCGGGAGATAGAACAGGAAGAACAGCAAAGCGATTACACATTAAGTTTTACCTCCTCTGCATCCCTGGAAAACCAATTTATTCTGAAACAAATGGGGGAACTTAAAGGAAAACACATTTTAGATTTGGGATGTGGGGAAGGAGAAGCGGCTTTGTACTTTGCTCAACAAGGAGCCCAGGTAGACGCAGTTGATATTTCAGAAGGGATGATAAATCTTCTCCGAATCCGCGCGGATCAGCTGGGGTTTTCCATTCAATCCCATGTAATGGAAGCGGAAGTACTCCAATTTTCAGATCATACGTTTGATTTTGTCTATGCAAACGGTGTTCTACATCATGTGGATATGGAACCAACGCTTCGTGAGATAAAACGAGTGCTGAAACCAGGTGGATGTGGTTTTTTTATTGAACCCATTGATTACAATCCTGTTATTAAAGTATACCGGACGATTGCAGAAGCCAATCGATCAGAAGATGAAACTCCGCTACGATATAAGGATCGAAAAGTATTTAAAAAGATATTTGATTCCTTTAACCATCGAGAATTTTGGTTCACCGCTCTGTATATTTTTATCCATTTTTTTGTGATTAAACGATACCATCCATCAAAAGTCCGCTACTGGAAGCAAGTCGTCATCGAAGGGAACAGGTATCGCACCTTATTAACCATACTAATCTCACTTGACCGGGTATTATTGCTTATCGTTCCGTTCTTCCGTTTCCTTTGTTGGAACACAGTTATACAGGTTCAAACTAATAGTAATGCCTTCTCCAAGGAATGAGCTGTGAAATTAGCAGGAATTTTAGTTATTTATGCTTTGGTAAGTGCGTCCGGTCTGATTATGATTAAGCATGCACTCAAAGAGATCACCTTTGAATCCATTACTGGTTTTTTGAGTCAGGCTTTTCAAAGTTGGATGCTAATTGTGGGATTTGTCCTTTATCTTGCGGGTTTTATGATTTGGATGTACCTACTTAAACAGAGAGACTTGTCGTTTATTTTTCCTATTGTGGCAGGAGCTTTGTATGTAGCTGTATTTATTCTGAGTGCCATTTTCCTCCGAGAACAAATCGGATATATGAAAATATTAGGTGCCACCCTCATCCTTGGAGGAATTATTCTTCTATTTCAGTTTGAATAAACAACAGCTAGTAGTATGGAAGGGAGAATCGCATGCACTGTTCTCAATAATGTTTAGGGAATAACATCGGGGTTGTTATTCTCCAGAGAAAGCAACTTGGCAGCCGCGTCAAACGGAGATAGCTTTTCTTCGACAACTTGTTGTTCCATGGTTGGTAATTCCTGTTTGACCCGTTGATTCTGAAAAAAGCGCACTTTCAATTGTTGTTCAATTGCATCATACATCCATTTTCGTGCTTGTTCCCGCCTTCGTAATCGAAAATATCCCGTTTTTGTCATCTGAATATGATAGTGTTGTATGATATCCCAAATAGTATCCAAACCCTGATGGGTATGAGCCGAACAAGTTATTACCTGTGGAATCCAACCACCTGGATGAGGCGGAAATAAGTGAAGCGCCTTTTCATAATTTTGCCGGGCTTCCTGTGCTGCAAGAATATTGTTTCCGTCGGCTTTATTGATGGCAATAGCATCCGCCATTTCCATGATTCCTCGTTTGATTCCCTGTAATTCATCTCCTGCACCAGCCAGCATAAGTAATAAAAAAAAGTCAACAAGATTATGCACTGCGGTCTCTGACTGCCCAACGCCAACCGTTTCTATAAAAATGTATTCATATCCTGCCGCTTCACAAAGGATCATAGACTCACGAGTTTTTCGAGCAACCCCTCCCAATGAACCCGATGCAGGAGAAGGGCGAATGAATGCTTTAGCTTGGCGAGCTAAATGTTCCATACGGGTTTTATCCCCTAATATACTTCCACCAGATTTTTCACTGCTGGGATCTACGGCTAGAATAGCAAGGTTTCGTCCTTCTGAAATCAATTTCATTCCTAAGGCTTCCAAAAAACTGCTTTTTCCAACACCCGGAACGCCAGTAATGCCAATACGTATCGATTTTCCAGAAAATGGAATACAAGCATGAATGACGTGCTGAGCAAGCGCTTGATGTTCAGGAAGTGTACTTTCTACCAACGTGATGGCTTTACTTAATATCACCCGATCCCCGTTTGTAATCCCATCTACATATGTTTCTAGAGCCAATATGGAAGGCAATTTAGGTGATCGTTTACGTTTAAGATACGGATTGACTGGAGGAAGAGGCTCCACTCCATCTCGTTCTTGTGGTGTGGTATCTGAATTAGGCATAGTATTTCGTAATCATTTAAGTTAGG
>CAYPZJ010000102.1:0-13832 GCA_964414635.1 uncultured Spirochaetia bacterium | reverse complement strand
AACTAATACCAATATCTGATATACCTGATCCGGTGCTTGCGATCTTGGATACTCTTACGGAAAAAGAATTGCAAATTATGCGTGCGGATTTGATTATTTTCAAATCAAGTGTGAAACCGGAAGGTCATATTCCCGAAACCGATGATGAATATCTGCAGGCTCTTGCGGATCTAAGTTTGGAAGTTACGCTAGAACAATTGGATGCATTGCATGATAAACAAGCCCAACTTTTAGAGTTAGACGAAAAAGAAGAGGATCTTATCCTTTACATAAAGAGCTACATTCAGGAAAAAATCGGGTTGGAAGTTAGTCTTCCTGTGAAAGAGGACCAACCAGCGGAAGAAGCAGAATAACATTTACACGATAAACCTTAAAGTGATGTCGCCCCTCTAATCCGAAAGGGATGGCTATAAATATTCATACGGCTTCCCCGAACAAATCCACAAAGGGTAATTTTATATCGTTCCGCAAAACGAATGGCTTTGTCTGTTGGTGCTGACAAGGAACACACACAAGGGATTCCCCCTCGTATCGCCTGGACAAGCATATCTGATGAAACGCGACCAGTAGAAACCATATATAGTGTTGAAAATATTGATTTCGATAAGCGATTTACCGTTTGAGAAGCACGAATGGCTTTACCAAACACTTTGAGAATGGCAGTACGTCGTGAAATATCTTCCGCCCAATACAAGAGGGTATTTCCTTCTCCTAATCCTGCCAGATGTACCCCGCCTGTTTCCTGATAAAGAGAAGGAACATTGCTCAGCATTCGAATTCCTGTATGGATTGCATGGGGTGAATAATGGGTAGTTACGTCGATCTGCTTAAGATGTAAAGCCTTGTTTTCTTCCCCGGTAAAGCAGTCTATCACAGGCGAGAAATATTGAATGGGAGATAATTGATATGGAATTGTTATATAGGCATGATTCCGCTCCATACGAATCTCAGGAACCGTATCATCACTCAATAATCCTTCTAAAAACAGAAATCCCAAAATAAGATCATCGATTTCTTTTGGTGTTGCAGGGATCGATCCCAATTCCTGTCCATTCAAATGTAGGAATAAATAACCTTCGGTAATAATCCAGTCATCCTTCGTACTCGGGGTTCCATTCTTAAGCTGGATAATAGGGAAGGATTGTTTCGGATGGATCATTTTAGTGTTAAGAGGATCCAATTTTTTCGAGTCGACATGCTGCGACTTTGAACTCAGGTATTTTTGCAATGGGATCGAGTGCATCGTTTGTTAAACGATTAGCTGGAGATTCGGTGTAATGAAAAGGGATAAATACACTCCCAGGGGAAACCCGTTCACTCATATGCACGGGGATTACAATATTTCCTCGTCGGGTAGAGACTCGAATCGATTGACCTTCTTCTACCTCCAATTTCTGCATATCCATAGGACTTATCTCAACATACGCTGCATCACTAAATTCCTTCAAAGGCACTGTGCGACGGGTCATGGTCGCAGTATGATAATGATAGATTTCTCTCCCTGTACTTAAAACGTAAGGGTATGCTTCCGATGGTAATTCCGCAGGTGGAAGATATTCTACAGGGGTGAATCGCCCTTTTCCTCGCGGGAACGTGGTTGCGTGTAAAAACTGGGTGCCCTTATGTTCCAACGTAGGACAGGGCCATTGTAAATCTTCATGTTCCAATCGAGAATAAGTAATTCCCCCATATTGTTTAACCAGAGATACAATTTCTTCCATTATTTCCTGCGCTGATTGAGGTTGGAAAGGATGTCCCATTTGCTTAGCAATTTGAGATGTAATCCACCAATCGGGATATACACCAGGGGATGGTTCTACCGCTTTTCGTACACGTAAAACTCGGCGATCCGTATTGGTAAATGTCCCTTCTTTCTCTGCAAAAACGCATGCGGGGAAGACCACATCTGCAAAGGCAGCTGTTTCAGTGAGGAACACATCCTGTACTACCAAGAATTCTACAGCAGCTAATGCTTGTTCAATATGATTTAAATTGGGATCCGACATCATTGGATTTTCACCCATGATATATAGTCCACGAACCGATCCTGTCAATGCAGCATTCATCATCTCTGTAACGGTAAGACCCACATCAGATGAAAGGGTCCTGACACCCCACACCCGTTGAAATTCTTTACAAGCATGACTGTCTGAAACGCTTGCATATCCAGGGAAGATATTAGGAAGGCATCCCATATCCCCAGCCCCTTGGACATTATTTTGTCCACGCAGTGGATTGATTCCGGTAGATTCCCTGCCAATCTGCCCTGTAGCCAATGCTAAATTTACCAAAGCAAATACATTATCGGTTCCAGTGATATGTTGTGTAATACCCATTCCATACACAATAGAAGATTTTTCTGATTGGGCATATAAACGGGCTACTGCAATAAGTTCGTCTTGGGGAATTCCAGTAATTGCTTCTACATGACCTGGCGAGTATTGCTCTACCACTTCTTTAACGGCTTCAAACGCCTCGGTGCGTTGCTGGATAAATTTCTTATTGATTAAGTCTTCTTTGATGATTACATGAAGCAAACCATTTATCCAGGCGACATCCGTGCCTGGATTTTGCTTCAACCAATAGGTGGCACGTGGTACCAAATCGATTTTCCGAGGCTCTACAATAACCAATTTCGCACCCCGTCGTATCCCCCGTTTAATAAATGTGGAGGTTACAGGATGTGTTTCAGTTACGTTGGAACCCGTTATTAATATACAATCCGCATATTCCAGTTCCATTATAGGATTTGTCATAGCGCCACTACCGAACGTTTGCATCATCGCAGCTACTGAAGGAGCATGACATAACCGAGCACAATGATCCACGTTATTGGTTCCCAATACCGCACGCATAAACTTTTGAAACGTATAATTATCTTCATTGGTACATCGGGCAGAAGCAAGACCAGCTAGCGCGTCGGCTCCATATTGTTTTTTTATCGCGGTAAAGCGAGTTGCTACCAATTCTAACGCTTCTTTCCATGATGCTTCGACCAGCTTTCCATTTTTACGGATAAAAGGGTGAGTTAAACGTTCTGGATGATGAATAAATTCATACCCGAATCGCCCTTTCACACATAACCGTCCCCGATTGGGTTCTTTATTAACACCACGGATACGCACTACACGATTATTCCGTACCCATAATTCCATCTGACATCCCACACCACAATAACTACATGTTGTTTGAACCTTCTTATCTACATCGAATACACGGAAACGCTCCACAAGTGGTTTTTCTATTAACGCCCCGGTAGGACAAGACTGAACACATTCGCCACATCCATCACATTCTGATTCATTCCATGTACCAAATCCTGCATTTACAGTCGTGGCCATCCCCCGTTTGGAAAACGAAAGGACGCCTTTCCCTTGGATTTCATAACAGGCTTTAATACATCGCTCACATTTGATACACCGACTCCCATCAAATAGCAACACAGGCGAACTTGAATCCTTGGGGTAATGTATTTGTCGCCAGGTTTCCTCTATCGTTCTGTTTTCCTCGATTCCCAGGTTATATCGAAACGCCAAATCTTGTAGCGCGCATTCCCCATTTTTCCCACAAATAGAACAATCATAATTATGCTCTGAAAGAATCAGCTCTAGAATACCTTTACGAGTTGCTTCTAATTCCTTATCGGTTGTTATAACATCCATCCCTTCGGTTACCGTTACTGTACAGGCACTAATCATGCCCCGTCCACCCTTGATTTTAACCAGACATAATCGGCATGCCCCCGTTGGACTAATGGATTCTAAAAAGCATAAATTGGGGATATTTGCTCCATGCGCATTGGCAACCGTTAACAAATTACTACCTGCTTCTGCCTCAATAGGTTTTCCATCGATAATAAGTTTCACCCAGGTGTTTGTTTCAGTACTCATGCAGGTACTTCCTTTTTAATACCAGGAGAATCCAATGCCACGGCTTTTTTGGGTTTTACAGGACATACATCCAAACAGGATCCACATTGAATACATAATGCTTGATTAATAAGGTGGGGGCTTTTTTTCTCACCGGTAATGGCATTGGTAGGACATATGCGCTTACAGGCTTGGCAACCAGTACACAGCGATTCATCAATATCATAACGAATTAGGGGTTTACATACCTTTGCAGGGCACCGTTTTTCATGAATATGGGCTTCATATTCATGTCTGAAATATCGAATGGTGGTCTGTACGGGATTACCCGCAGTTTGACCCAATCCACAAAGGGAACCATTTTTAACATACGCAGCTAAAAGCAATAATCGATCCAAGTCGTCTGGTTGCCCTTCACCAGATGTTATTCGTTCGAGTATGTTTAGCATCTGTCTGGTTCCCACGCGGCATGGAACGCATTTCCCACAGGATTCTTTTTGTACAAAATTTAAAAAATAAGCGGCAATATCCACCATACAGGTATCCTCATCCATTACAACAATCCCACCTGATCCCATAATGGATCCCACTTCTGCCAAGGCTTCATAATCAATAGGAGTATCAATTAGAGAATTGGGAATGCAGCCACCGGAAGGACCTCCTGTTTGAACTGCTTTAAACTCTTTGTCTTCCAATGGACCACCACCAATATTAAAGATTACTTCCCGTAAGGTGGTGCCGAGTGGGACTTCGATTAAGCCTGTATTTTTAACCTTTCCTGCAAGAGCGAATGTTTTCGTACCTTTGCTTTTATCTGTTCCGTATTCGGTGTATTGATCCGCACCATGTTGTAAGATATACGCAACAGAAGCCAACGTTTCCACATTGTTGATCACCGTCGGCTTTTTCCATAACCCAGATACCGCAGGAAAGGGAGGCCGGGGGCGAGGCATGCCCCGTTCCCCTTCAATCGATGCAATCAATGCGGTTTCTTCTCCACAAACAAACGCTCCTGCCCCTTCCTTAAGTTTGATATTGAAATTAAACCCATATTGTAAAATATTACCACCCAATAAGTTATGAGATTCTGCATCCTGAATGGCGTTTGCAAGCCGTTCCAACGCAAGTGGATATTCCGCACGGCAATAAATATAGCCTTCGTGTGCTCCGAGTGTATACCCGGCAATACACATTCCCTCCAAAAGTGCATGTGGATCCCCTTCTAAAAGGGATCGATTCATAAACGCACCCGGATCACCTTCATCAGCATTGCAGATAAGGTATTTAGGGGAATCGGGTGTATCCATACAAAACTTCCATTTTCGCCATGTAGGAAATCCGGCACCCCCTCTTCCTCGAAGTCCCGAACGTTGAATTTCATCTAGGACCTGCTCCGGTGTTTGGTCCAAAGCCTTGTGCAATCCTGAATATCCGCCCGTCGCAATATAATGATGCAAATTTATAGGATCAATAAAGCCACATCGCCTTAAAACTCGACTGGTTTGAGCTTGTAGGACAGAGGTTTCAAAAAACGGAAGCATATCCGTTCTCGACTCGTCCCCAAAATAGCCCAACGCGTATTCTGGAAGTGGATTATCCCCTACGATAGCCTGTTCCACAATTTCTAAAGCCCGTTTGGGTGTTACCTGCTTGTATATAATCATAGCATGATTTGGTTTCTTTACCATTATAATTGGTTCTGCATAGCATGATCCAATACACCCCACTTCATATAATTCATAAGGAATTGCACACGTTTTTAATTCTTTCTGAATTATCTCTTTTGCATTCAACGCCCCCGCAGATCTCCCACATGTAGCGGATCCGATAAATATTATTGGCTTATCAGGGTTTTGAAGAGCATCCCACTCGTTTTGGGCTTTCGTTTGGAGGTGTTGAAATTCAGAACTCATGAAGGATCCTCCCGCAGCTCCTGCTTAAAAGTCTTTCTTACCTTTTTAGGAGTCATGGACGCTTCAACTTTTTTATTGACCATTAGACAAGGTGCCAGTGCGCAACTTCCAATACAAGCTACGGTTTCCAGTGAATATTCCAAATCATCCGTCACTTCCCCTTCTTTTATTCCTAAATGACGTTCAAGCTCATCCAATATCTGTGGAGCACCGCGCACATGGCATGCAGTCCCTCGACATACCATAATGTGGTTGTTCCCGATGGGAGAAAATCGAAACTGTGTATAAAAAGATGCCACACCGTATACCTGACTTTTCGTTAATTTAAGAAACAAACCAATCTGCTCCATCGCTTCTGGAGGGAGGTAACCTAGCTCTTGTTGGGTATGTTGTAGAATAGGTATGAGTTCTGCTTGCGTACCCGTGTATTGGTCAAGGACGGTTTGAATTTTATCTTTCATGTAATGATTCCTTATTGGATTGCATTAAGGTAAAAGCCTGCACTAATAAATAGTATTGAAATCTATCGATTTGTCAATAAAGAATGGATTTGGGTAACTACCAAACCCGTGTGGCTTCGATTTGGGTTTGATTTTGGTATCGTTGTTTTTGAAAAAAGGTAGTCGGTGAGATCCTCTGTTGCTCGTATTGTAGGCACAGGAAGGAATCCTGTAATACGCAAAGGAAGGTGTGAAACTTAGGATAAGTTTTCGCGGCGATGTCAGCAACGGTTTAACGTTGTTGTGATCCCACCGACCTGTCATAAGAGCGTGCCTTGTGGCAAATAAATAACTATGATGAAAACTGTTCAATGACTTAAAGCAACTTCCTGTACTAAAGATAATCAATCCCGGATAAAAAGCAATGGTTTTTTGTAAAAACGCATTTAAAATCAAAAAATAAACCACAGGTGTATCATTACTTTATTAAGTGTAGGTTTTCGGAGTTTTTAATCTATTTTTAAAATTCCAGCAGCCATTTTTGTTTTGCAATACATGTGATTTCTCACATACATACCGCTCATCCTTCCATTCCCATACTTCTATTGTCAGTTGGTTTGTATCCCAGCACAATACATTAAAACTGTTAGGAGTTTTCCGAACCCTATGGGAAAGTGCTGTCCCTGCTTGAACCACGAGTACTGCATTTTGAAGAGAGGTATATTCATTAATGGTATCACTGGTATAACTCATATGATAATGTCCTGCTAAGATTAGATCGATGCGGCTTTCATCCAATCGCTCTAATGCTTTGCGAGCACGTCCTAAGCGTTTCAGATGGAGTTGATTGGGAGGTGGTACTATGGGATGATGCGTAACCAAAATCTTTAAATACTGTTCAGGAAGGGGATCTAGCGTTGCTTTGATATAATCCACCTGTTCCATGGATATCCGTCCACTTTTCCAGGTAAGTGAACGAGCTGTATTCACACCAAGTATAGCCAATCGATCATCCAAATAAAAAGGGAATAATGTTGGCTCAATATACTTTTTAAAACGGTTTAGTGGTTTATAAAATCGTCGAAATAAATCAAACAGTGTCACATCATGGTTTCCAGGTACCGTTACTTGGGGATAGGGTAGGGATTGTAAAAACCGATGGGCTTGTTGGAATTCGATGGTTCGTGCCCGTTGAGTTAAATCACCACTTATTACCACTACATCAGGATCTATATTGCGGATAACCTGTTGCAAACCCACTTCCAATTGAGGGTTGGTCGTTCCAAAATGCAAATCGGATAAATGAATTATTTTGCGTTCCATATTAACATAGGATAGATCGGTGATTGGGTTTCATTTGGATATCTAAAGGAGTCTCAAGGATATATACCTCCCCATCCATCCCAATTACAACCCTACTGGTATTCGTGTCCAACTGAACCGTGTTCATTTCATAAAACTGTAATTCAGGCTCTCGCTTGTTTTGGCTAACGATTGCTCGCAATCCAATCAATAAAAGCCGCCACCAGGTATGTTCTTGCGCGATTACCAAATGTAAGATTCCCCCATCGAGTTGCTTACGACTTCCTAAACGTAGAGGTGTCATCTCATATTTGTTGTTTCCAATAAATACTAACGAACTGTGCAATTGAACCCACTTCCCATCAAGTAGAATCTTAATCTTCATACGTTGCATATATCGAATGATACGAACGAGACTAAGTATGAATGCAGCCCCTTTTCGTATACCATATTTCTTTTGATAGCGATCTCGTAAAATTACAGCGTACGGATAAATCCCCATAGAGACGTTATTAATAAACAGGCGTCCATTGATACAACCCAAATCGACCGACCGGATTTGTGCATGGCTGAGTTGATGGATTGCATCCTCCAATTCACTTGGAATACCAAGATCTCGAGCAAAGTGATTAAGCGTACCAAGTGGTAGAATACCAAGTAAGATAGGATGATCCTCAACCAACTGCATCACAGAACTAATCGTGCCATCGCCTCCGCCAATTAATAGGATATCATACGCTTGATTTAGAATATGCGATAGTTGGGTATCTAATTCATCCGGTTGGCTTGGAAATACATCTGCGCGAATTCCGTAGTTTTGAAGCAACCCACAAATATAATCCGAAAAATCTGGATCCGACTGGGTGTTCTGTGTTCCAGCATGGGTGTTATAAACGACCGCAACTCGTTTATGTTTCCAGGAAAATGAAACGTCTACCTCAGTCGATCGCTGCATTATCATATCCTTCAAATGTTCGTTTCAGACCTGGATACACACGATACCGAATAATATTTTTATCTGGATTCAGCACATCGGCAGGTACCAATACCTGATAGGGTTTCCATAAAATGGGTTGAGTGAATGTATCATTAATAACGAGCTCGACCGTTTCGTGAAAGGTTTCAGGAAAATTTAATTGAATCAAACAGGTATCTGCATTGTGCAGTGCCCTGCCATCAAATTCATGGCTATACGTGATTTGTTGGGCATAATAAGGAATCCCATTCTGAGTATAGGCTTCGAAGGGACCATATGTTTTTAAAGGGTCTAAACGATGTTCTGTTAAATGAACCGCAAATTCCCCCGCCAGATAAATTGGATTTACTAATCCACCGTCTTCCCGATCGGTCTGAACATCCACTCGTATGACATTATCCCCCGGTTTAACAAATGAAGTAATAGCAGCACCCATCCATCCACGTACGAAGCAGTCATGGGGGTGAAAATCTGTTTCATCAATGCGATTATTATTAATATATATGTTTGATGATCCCCGTAGAGAATCCGGCTCTAATAGTAAGTAAATCGGTTCGGGAAGTGGTTCAGACACCAAAAAGACATGTTCATACCGTACTTCGATATCGGGGAATCCAATCGAGGGTAGTTGTCCAAATCGGGAAGTATAACTCGGAACAATGGGGTGGTGACTATCATGCAACTGATCAAGGAGCGGTTTTGTGGTGACACGAATTGAAGAACCCCATCCCAGTTGCGTTTTTACAAACAGTTCCCAAGCATGTATTCTATACAAATTGGGTGCTGCTAATTCAAAATCAAGTTCCGTCGGAATATCGATGGCAAGAAAATCCCAGGATGGTTTGTTTTTTTGCTGTTCTGTAAATGTCCCTTTGATGCGGTCCTGAAGAAGAAGTAATTCAAATGGTTGGAGTGTACGTCGATATCCACGGGTTGTTTTTTCCAAATCTGTAAAAAGCCCATTTGCTCCAAGTGAAACCTCATGCAAATCCAATTCCGCTTGAATAATACACGGTATTGACTCATCAATCATGTTTTGAATTGCCCAAATACGACGATAACCATCGGTACGAAGGGTTACTTCCACATCACAAGCTTGATAGGGCTCTTCTGGATGAATACTGACTGGAGTTGAACGCTGGTCGGTTAGTGTAGCTAAGCAGGTATTAATATCATCTTCTGTTTGAATAAAAAGGACCGTTCCATCCTTTTCTTGAAACTGTTGAATAAACATTTGATACTTTTCCGGTATGTGTACCATGGGAGGGACTACAACAGAACGGAAAGTTACCTCTCGTATGGTAAACCCACTATCTATTAATGTTCCTAAATCAAAGACGGATTCATCCCCAATATAGTAATCTAAATGTGCCTCAACCAGTTTTTGCTGCAACCTTCCGAAAACAACTTGGGATGTTGGGTTTATTCCACCGGAATGGGGATCCAGAATAAGAATTTCCGAGTCAAGATAGGTATCTGTCAAAACTTCCGTAAGCTGCTGAATCCAAGTCGTGAATTGATTCATGAATTTCCAATAAGGCATCTGAAAAAATAACGATGGAGGAGCATCGTGTTTTCGTAATCCATGCGTGCTATAATAAAAAGCATGGGGAACAATCATATGAATACCAAGTCGAACAAGCGCGTCCACAATCCGTTTTAAATCATAAAAAGTAGTTCCCCAACCCATGCTATGAAATGCTTCACATAATCCTCCGGGTTTTCCAAATAAATACATGGCAGATGCAACCGCTCGCGGATTTCCTCGATGACGCTCATAATCAAATGACAGTCGATCCATCGCTCGGGTATGACCTGCATCACACCCAGGAATATCCATTAATCCAAGCTGATGCAATCGAACCGATGGTTTTTCCCCAATATACTGAATTCCTGTTTTTTGACACCAAGTAACCATGGGATATTCAAATTGTTTACAGAACTGGTTATACTGGAGGGTATCAAAATCCCGCCTAACTTGTATATGCTTGGGATGGTCTTCATGATGTAAAGCAGGAAGCATGGGCTCCAGCGAATATCCATATGTTTGTTCGAATAACGCAAGTAGGTGGGAGGACCAACCTGGCGCGATTTCATCTACAAACATTGAAACAATTGGGTTTCCAAAATAGGAATGCAATTCCTCATAATATCGGTGATGAGTTAGCTTGCGAAATCGGTCCATCGCGTCGGCATTCAAGGGGTCAACTGGGGTATCATAATATTTAAATCCCTGTATGTGTTGTTGAATATACATCACCAAATGATGGGAATAATCTGGAAGTGTAATTTCCAATACGGGTTGGGGATGATTTGAAAAATAACGTGTTTGATTATAGGCTGTGAGTCCTGATTCAAAATATGATTCCCGCTGGTATACCATTCCAATATAGGGAGACAAATTTAAAGGGTGATCCCAGGCAGGTTGTTCCTCAAAAATTGGGTAGGCATACGCCGCTAGAACATTCCCGGGAGGAAGCGTGTATCGTATGAATCCACCCGAATGAGCTAAACGAATTTCCTGTAATGAAGTCGCTTGAAATGCAGGATTCCCTTGGGTAACCATACCACCAGCATTTCCACTTGGGTAAGGAAATTCATCATAGAGATGAACCTGCAAACGTTCTGTTCGAGCACAATCCAGTGTGTATCGAAGAAAATCAAAATATTGATTGGATAAATAAGGAACGTGCATCCCTTGTCGCGGATGGATAACAAACCCCTTGATTCCTTTTGCTGCCATCTCGTGAATTTGGAATTGGATTTCATTTTTATCGAGTGTTGAATTCCAAAACCAAAATGGATGAAGTCCTGGTTCAAATGTATGTCCCATTTTTATTTTTCCTGTGGTACGGTTAGTATCCCATTTTTGTTTACAGATCTGCTTTTACCTACTCATATAAATAATGGAAATCCGTAAAAAAGCAACACAACGAACCAGCCTGTGTTTTGACAATCTTGAAAGGCATAAGTACATTTATATAGAGTGTATTGATTTTTGTGTTTAAGGATAGCTATTCAGAAATGTTAATCTGTTTGAGCGTTTCTATCATACCGATATCGTGCTTATCCTGAATAAAAGGAGACTTTATGCCAATCGATCACCCACACATTATTTCCACCCCCTTGGCACTGGAAGAGAATACGTATTCTCGTAAAGCATTACGAATTCTTGAGGGATGGATCCCATTTGGAATGAAGCACTTTGAATCCTGGGATATACGACCTCGCGCAGGATATTTTTTTGGGGGTGTCCACTGGTATGGCACGGAAACCTGTCATCCCATGATTATTTTAGCGGTAGCAAGTACCTCGCCAGAATACGATGAAAATACGACTGGATATTCACGGGATGTGTTAAAAGAAACAGCAATCCAAGCGTTTCGCTATCTTTGTTTTACCCATGATGCAGGTCCTCCTGATTGCATTCGTCCTACAATAAGCAAAGGGCATACACATCTGGCAGGTACAAAATGGGGAGAACGCGGGAAAGGCTTCTTCCCCGAAAGCCAGTGTGGTCGGGAATTAGGATATTTACTGACGGCGGCATTATTATTACAAAATGAAATGGATCAAGAAACATGGAATCTATTGGAACCCATCTGCCTAGACTATCTCGAACGATTTGGTACCATGTATCCTAAAAACGGGATCTATCGCGATACGCAAATGGAAGAGAATGCGTGGACGGCGTTAGGTCTTGTTTCGAGTTATTTGTATTTAGGGGAACATCAACAAGTAGAACAATGGGAAGCACAAGCACGGAAATGGATGTTTTGTACAGCTACCACTCCCAATGACATTTTTAATCAGAGTCCTTATACAAATCAGGAAACCGTCGCACAATATTTTGCATCATGTGGATATGCATTAACCGCACTGCCTGATTTTTCTGTGGAGAATCATAGTACGTTTCATCCTAATTACGCCGGAGCTTCCCTGACTTTGTCGGGTATTGCACTTAATTTATTTCGAATGATGGGGAAACCAGAACCACAGGAACTCTATTGGCATCGTCAGGATATCTATGATATGTTAAAGAAACTAACCGATCGGAATGGATATCCTCAACCCGTTCAAGGGATGGATTGGCCTTATCGCCAGGGATCAGAAGCGATGTTGCATGCCATTGCACATGTTTATTTACGGGATCCGGATGCTGGTTACTATATGAATCGAGTGCTGGATCAGTTTAGTGCGATTTTTAAAGGACAGAATGGATGTTTATTTCCACCTGAAACCCACGACGTTTGCCACAATGTTCAGGATCCCCAGATTATGTCAGAACATCGTATCGCAGGATTTGCAGAAGCCTGCCTTACCTATCGGCTTTTACCCAATCAAGGGTATCCGCCTCCATCATCACAAGAGGAAATCAATGAAACTTATAAAGGGAGTCATATTTTCTTACATGGTGGATTTGCTGTATATAAACATGATAACGGGCAACACGCATTATCCTGGCGGAATAACCTTATGGGATATCCACTCACTCGGGATGGAATCAATCTCATCACACCTGCATCCAACACGTTATTATTCCATGATCTGTATCAGGAAGAATTTGCCTATTCCTATCTCAATCATGTGCTCCGAATTGAAGAAAAGGTAGATGCATTGGGAATTTATCTTGAAAACCTGCTATTTCAGCAAAGCATAATGCAACGTATTGTGTGGGCAGCTCTTCCGGATGGTCGATTATGTTGGATTGAACAACTCGAAGCACAAGAGCATATTGTTGTAGATGGTTGGAAGCAAGGGACACTGACCATCCACCAAGCCCATTTTCCTTATTTAGAACCTCATCATCGTGGTTATCGTATGTTATATCATCCCGAAGGTTCCGAACGGTTTGAGAGCTTTGTCCATGCTACTCCTGATAAAGATCGGTTTTACGACCTGAATCATCCAGCATGGGTTAATATTGATAATCATGCCGGAATCGTTTTTCATGGTTCGGGTTCTACTCGGTATCACAATATGCATTATTTTTCACCCTACCATGCTCTCGTAGATCGACTGCACCTTAATTTACATGAGGATCAACGATCGTTTCAGGCGGGGGAATCGATGGGATTTCTCGCAGGACTATTTATTCCCCACCAAACGCATGACCAAACAGCACAAACACGGTTTGAACCATTGCATCATGTAGAGGCTGAAGGGATAGGGTATTATATGGATGGATTTTTTGTGGTTGCCAATACGGGCAATACTGCACGTTCACTAACCTGGGAACAATCATTTTCCACCGAAGGAGAACCCATATTCCCTCTACTAGAGGGCTCATTCAAATCGTCTCGACGAGGCTATGTGTCGTGTAGGCTGATTC
>CAYPZJ010000101.1:0-13835 GCA_964414635.1 uncultured Spirochaetia bacterium | reverse complement strand
AGATTTCTTCCAAATTAGACATACTCAGCAATCCTTTCGCGATGGTAACTCCCTTAGCTTTAAAATAATAAGAAAGCACTCAAGAAATCCAAAATAATCATCGTCGGTGTCGCTTTTGCTTGGTTCTCTGTAAATCATCTCGGTAACAGACAATCCCTTGATCTAATTTCATCCGTAGAAATTCTTTCCATACAAATCGATAAGCAAATAGTGTATGATTTTTACCTTGATAAAACCCCAGAGTACTATATCCGTATTTTTCAGGATGCCCCTCCTCAAATGGAATACGCACATGGGTTAGCTGAATTGCATTCCGTATATGGCTCCGGGTTAACAATAATACCGAGTGAAACCGTTCACCCCATATAGTACCGCGTCTTCCGTGCATTCGATTGAATTCAATGGTAATTTGTGATTTGATATATTGCATAATAACAGAGATATCTGCCAATTCATCTTCCACTTCAGTACTTATGACCAAGTGGATAGATGTGGGAGTAATGGTGCTGGCAAGAATATGACAATTATATCGCTGAATCGCTTTTTCAAAGATCTCTTGGATTACCATTTTCATCGGCTCCGCAACAAAACATTGTTGATGATTTAATGTGAAGCTATCTACACGATAGGTTCCACCCATACATTTGATTCGATTTTTTCGCATTGTTTTACCTCCAAAAATTTTGCTTCTCATCTAGTATTTAACAACAGAATTTAGAATTTTTCCCAAAATTTTTTTACTACGTTGATTGCAAAAGGCTTACACACGAATGAAGCAAATAATATGACTTCTGATTAGGGATAACGTAGTATATGGAAGCGGATACAATTATAGTAAAGAAATATATCAAATATCAGCTCGCGACTTATTAAAGACATTTGATAAACTGAGAAGGGACAGACCCCAATATAAATGTCTATGAATAAGGGATTATAATACTCTGCGAAGGGACAGATCAATGCTTGATTATTCATAATATAAAAACGGAATAATATGACAAATATAAAATATATAAAGCCTTCAAACCATCCAACTCGTGTGCATTTATGTTTTGAGTATTGTGTATGTCTGTGTTTCATTCTCGTTTGAAATTCATCACACTATTTTATAAATTGTGCGCATAACTTTGGAAGGGAGTAAAAATGCGTCGATTAAACCGATTTGGTACGTCAATCATTAGTGACTTTATTGAACGGGGTCAACTACGATTTGCATTATTTGTATTACTTACTGGGGTATCCTTTGGTTGGATGATAGCATTATTTGTGTTGAATCCGTATGTCCGGGCGGATTTTGTAGTACATAATCAATTGCTTTATTTTCCTCCTTATCGGACCTTCTTTTTGCTTATACTTGGTTGCTCAGTTGTGGGAATAGTTTTTTTATGCGTGGGTATTGTAATAGTGTATCAGCGAATTCAGCGAAGAGGATTTTCCTATTCCATATCGAAAATAGCGTCCTGGTTTTTTCTGTTCAGTGGTAGTGGGTTGCTACCTATACTCATGCTTCGTGGAATGGAGCAAACCCATTTTTATGAAACGATGGTGTTGATGATTCTGTTTCTTGGTGGAATGGGGATAGCGTGGTGGCATATTTTTGAAACCGAACCGATTCTATCAGATAAATGGATTCGGTTTTATGATATAGAAACTTGGGCACGTATTCTGCTGGGCATAGGGATATTGGCATATATAGGCTATTTTGGAGTATATACTATAGGAAAACATCAAGCGTTTCACACGTATGCACTTGATATGGGATGGCAAAATCAGGCGTTTTGGAGTTTAATTAATCATGGGGGAGATCCACAGGTTACATTGAAGGGGTATCCATTTTCACATCATGCAGGGCATTTTCAACCATTTTACTATATATTGGCTCCCTTTTATTGGGTGTATCAAAGTGCTGAAAGTTTACTTTTGTTGCAGACGATTGCTATTGCAAGCGCTGCACTCCCCATTTTTTTACTTGCCAAAGCAAAAGGGTTACATGCTGGGATTGCATGCATACTTGGATTTGTGTATTTATTATATCCTGCAACCCATGGTATGAATACATACGATTTCCATGGTTTGGTATTCATGGTACCATTGCTATTATTCTTTTTTGTTGCATTGGAAAGTCGTCGTACTGCATGGATTTGGATCTTATTTGGATTAATGCTGCTTGTACGTGAAGATGTCCCATTGGTGGGGGTCATTGTGGGTTTGTATGTTTTGTTTGTTAGGAAACAGAGTGGAATGGGATTAATCATGGTAGTTCTTAGTGTGGGTTATTTCATTTTTGCACTGAGTATGATGGATGCACTTGGTGGTGGTCCGGACGCGGGTCGGTATTTTGAATTACAGACGGAACACGCCCATGGGCTTATGGGAGTATTTCAAACGGCTAGTACGAATATAGCATATCTGATGCAGTATTTGTTTTTTGACGAACCGAAGCTCCGATATCTTCTACAAATATTTTTTCCTGTTTTATTGCTCCCATTTTTAGCACGTTCCCATATGATTCTCCTAATTGCCCCCTTATTTATTTTATTACTATCCCAGCACACCCCTCATTATGAATTAGGGCTTCAATACGCTGCGCACATCATTCCCATTGTTTTTTATTTAACAATTATTACGATAAGTTCTTGGAAGGCATTACATTCCAATCAAGCAATACTGATCCTTTCCATTCTACTGCTAGGTGCAGGAATACTAAGTAATTCTCAATTTGGTATGATTTTGTCAAAGCAATTCAATGGCTTTATTTTTCCAGACCAACATGATCAAATCGTACATACCATGATGAAGAAAATCCCTCCGGATGTTGCAGTGGCAACGCATGCTCGCTATTATCCTCATCTTTCTAGCCGAGAAACGATTTATAACGTACCTAACGATTCAGCAGAATATATCTTACTTGATTTACGGCAAGCAGCTGGTCCATCAAGTCATTGGGATATCCGCTATCGATCCTGGCAGGCGGATGTCCCGGATAGTCGGAAATACCTAAAGGATTTGTTAGAAACCAAACGTTATGGCGTAATGGATTATCGTGATGGTGTGGTACTGGTAAAAAAAGGAGAATCAACAACACTAAATTGGACCACGCTGCACCATGTACCCGAATTCCTCCCGGATTCGATACCCCGTTATATTCCCCCATCACACGTACGATCGGCAGCAGATTCGTTATACCATTATTTATATAAACACCGAAATGATATCTGCATTCTTGCTATTAAAGATGAGGGAACCCGTAATTTGTCACCAGGGCTCAAGCAATATATAAAACAACAAGGGGGTAGGCTTGATACCGTTTCCTATCTCGGATCGTATGCTGCGATTATGTACAAAGAAAAAGTAATTTCTGAGCAAAGTAGCAATAGTAGTGCGGTAACAATAACACAGGATTCAAACCCTGAATTGAAACGTTTATTCAAAGATCGAATCGTGCACGTTTATTCTGCTGGGAATCTAGTTGGCAATCGAGCATCGATTCAAATTAATGGGAAAGAATGGGCTCCAAATCGAAGGGGGATCAATCTAGTGGTATTGGATAGCAAGCTAGATGAAATAAAAGCGATATATTTTGATACATGGAAATACTAATCATACAGGGGTTTGTAACGTATTTGGGAGGGGGAATTTCCCATTTCTAAGATTCATCCTGGAAGATACGGTACTCAAGATAAAAAGCAATATCCATATTCTTTTCATCGTTTTTATTTTTTTTGAAAAGTTCAAGTGAGTTGTTATACTATAGGGGTATTAGATGGTTCGAATTTGTGGGCAGGTTTTTTGCTCTATCATTTGGTTACTAGCGGAGATAAGAAAATGAATGACAAAGCACCTAAAATTGGAATAATGATTGTTTTGTTGGTTATACTACTCGTTCAGTCATGTACGGATGAATCTATAGATGAACAATTAGGGATTATCGTAGAAAATAGAGGAAATCGGGATCCAATTATCCAAGCTGCCATTATCAGTAATGATCATCTTGCTTTTGGTGAAGATACCTCAATTATTGTATTAGCGGACGATCCTGATGGACATGATTTAGATTATCGCTATGTGGTATTCAATCCCGAGGAAACGACAGACGATACGTTAGTTTACAACTTTGATGGAACGACATTAGGAACCATCACCGGATCCGGTGCCAATGTTACCTATACAGCACCCAAAAACTTACCAGAAAAAGTCACTGACTATATAATTCGAGTATTTGTGGCGGATTTACAGAATGGAACCTTTAAAGGAGGATTGGACTATAAAGATATTCCAATAACAATTGAAAACCATGTTCCTCGGATAACTATGTTCAGTCCTGCATCACCCACAGCAGAGATAGGGGATATTATTGATTTGACCCTTTATGCAGACGATTTGGATGATGATCCATTAACCTATCGGCTGGACGTTTCATGTTCAGGGAAATTAACCCCTTCTGCTACAGGATCTCTCATTACTAGTAATATGAAATTTTCCTTTAGTGAGTTTGATACGTGGGGGAAAATCGAATTCCGTATTACTGTTTCGGATCCGACATTTACTACCGAGTCCACCACATCGGTTCGTATTTATCCTCCCAAAATATCCAACCTTCGAATGGCTGATTTTGAACGTGAATATGATGGGTGGGCATTTGGAGAGAATGGGCTTATCTTCCATTATAATGGAACCAATTGGAAAATGGAAAATACAGCCACGGATAAAGATATCCGCGATTTCACACTTATCCCAAATAGTTTATCAGCTTGGGCAGTAGGTAATAACGCAACCATCCGATATTATGATGGATCGAATTTTATCAGTTTTTTTGCTCCCGGATTAACGACTGCTTCGGATAATTTATTTGGTGTATCGTTTATTGATTCCTATACGGGTTGGATTACAGGAGTTAATGGAATTCTTTTAGAATTTGATGGGTTGGGATGGCGTAAGGTGGATATTGATTCCACTGTTAATGATAATGATTCTGTAGATAATGTTCCTATAACAAGTGTCCATGGACTTGCTGCAGATAAAGCATTTGCTTGTGGATATGGAAATTTGGTTATTCGAAAGGAACCCGGTACCAACTATTGGTATGATGAGCGAAATCGGGGATTAATGCCTGAAAATGAACGGGTAGATTATAAAAAAATCCACATGATATCAACAGAAGAAGGGTATTTATGGGGAATACGGGGTAAAAAATACTTTCTGGATTACTATACAACCTATGAGTGGCCCCCAAACCATGAAATAGTGCAAGTTTGGGATGTCGAAGGGGCAAAACAACCATCCTTCGAAATAATGGGGGATAATGCACTATTAATTTTCCCAAACCCAGATTTATCAGAACAAGCAGTTTGTATGATCGACTTATTTAATGGGAACATCGATTGCTATAATGAATATGGACAGCAAGGACTCATCCAAACCATGTATTTGAAAGATTTTTACACAGGCTTTATGGCAGTAGAGTCAGCGATTTCAGGATGGAGTGAAATGCTTAAAATTAAGAGTGGTGTAGTATCAACCATTCCCTATTCCCTCAAAACAACAGGTGTAACATCGTTAGCGATAAACCAAATTGTTCCTGCCTCCGACACCGTTACCTGGGCGGTTGCCCTGATTGGTATTCAAGGGGGTGTAGAACGGGTTACATTCCTTGTTAATGATACCGAAGATCCCGTTTATGGTGATGAATTTGTTGAATGGGAAGAAAACCGATATCTAGATTTCTAATTTTATATAAACTGAATCCAATCAAGGAGTCAACTATGAACCGACAATTTTGTATTTTTGGAGCCCTCGCACTTTTATTAAGTATTGTACTGCTTATTCAATGTTCGAATGGCACCTCTTCTGACCCGATTTCACCAGATGAATATTTTCCTTCAATTGTCACACAACCAGAAATACCGGATAAAACAACAGAGATTGAAGATTGTTTAGGACCTGATCTGACCGTGTTGAACCTGCAAGCAACAGACACCCTCACTCCCAATTCTGAAACGTCTATACTCGTAACAATACGCAACGACGGATCAGAAGCAACAACGGAAAATGTCGATTTATTGATTTTTTTCTACTATCCGAGTGAAACAGACGATAAAATGCTGGACTATCCGATTAGTACAGTTAAAATAAAACCATTGCAAGCAGGGGAAACCCGGACAAAGATGATTAGTTTTATAGTACCCGACGTTTCTTATGAGTATACCTTTTTAACCGCGTGGATTGACCCACCTGACACTGTTTCTGAATGGTGGGAGGAGCCTGAAGAAAATATGATTGCCTCTGTTGAAGAATGCAATGAGTATAATAATGGAGGAATGGAAAATCTAGGTAGAGAAGTTCAACTTGTGTATGCCGATTTACAACCCTATTTTTTCTCAATTCCACCTGCAGCAGAGACGAACGCTTCCATTAACGTTGGTTTGGGTGTAGAAAATATTGAAGCTGCTTATGTGACCAACATGGCTATTGATTTTCGATTAAGCACTGATGAAACGTGGGATGAAACCGATGAATTATTGGGATCGACAACATTGAGCTATCTCAGTGGTTATGATTCAACCATTTTAGATGTAGAACTTCAAATTACCAATTCTCTTGCTCCAGGTGATTATTATCTCATTACAAAAATAAATGCAGCTGATTCGTCTCAGGAAAATAACCTGGATAATAATTATATTCTAAAACCCATTACACTTCTCAATGATACCGAACCACCTGGTAATTGTAGGCCTCTCCCATTAAATACTTGGTTTTATGCAAACTTACCCAACGCGTTGGATATCGATTGTTTTAAAACCAACACGATGCCCGGACAATCACAGTATTTTATTTGGGCTTATATTTCACCAGAAGGAGATAACAATATAGAAGCCAGTATACACTGTTGCGAACCAACACCCACCTTTGTCGAATCCGTAAGCTTTGTTGACATTTTAACTATTGCGAAACAACCCATCTCCGACCCTGCTTATGATGGGTCTACGATCACAACCCAGTTGAGCAATCTACATCCTCTTGAAACAGGTGCAGAAGTCCAGTTTATGATTACTCCTCTAAATGCACCCCTTTCAGAAAATGAACCACCGAACCCGAACAATTCTTTTGTTACTGCCAGAGACCTAGGTATTATAGGAGGAATGGGGAACGAAATGTATGTTATTGTCAATGGAGATTATCCAGAGCCCGTTGTAGCTCTAGATGATATTTATAAAATATCCGTAAGAGAAAACACGGGTATTATGATTGCCCTGGAACGGCTTAATGGAGAAGATTGGGTGAAAATGGATTTGTTATATCAAGATGGGGAACAGTTTGTTGAACCAGCAGAACAATTTACGATAGACACGCCTTCAGATGTTCTATTTCAGTTCTATGATCGACTTCAATTTGAAGAGTTGTATATCAAATTATCAAATCATCCGAGAAAACTTTTTGAATACCGAATGCAGATAGTTGTTTATTAACAAAAAGGGAGAAGCTTGGTTATGAAAAAAACAATAATTTTACTAATTCTATTGGGAAGTATACTGTTGCTTGGTATAATGACGGCATGTACAGAGAACGTAAGCGATACAACCAATCCATTTGAAACGATCTTAACGTTTGCTACCGTATCGACCGATTCAACGTCCACTTCTTCCTCAACCATTGATTGTTCCCGATGGAGTATCCAGGGATCAGATTTTTATGTGGAACCAGAAGTTGGCTTTGGAAATCCCTTATTTTTCCGATTAACCATAAAAAATACGGGGTTAAAGGATATTCCTGAAAAATTAGATTTTGCCGTGGTTTTATCTCCGGATACTACATTTTCTACTACCTGGAATGAAATCGAGTCGTCCAATGATTATCTGCTTGGTACCATTGAAATGGATGCCTTGAGTTACGGGGAGGAAGTAATTGTATCCAAAGCGTATAGTTATTTCTGGTGGGATGGATATCCTGATAATATGGTGATCGATACATCCCAAAATTACTATCTCGGAATCTTATTACCAGAAGCACAAATCGATGTCAATGTCTCCGAAATGTGTGATTTAGGAGCAACATGGAATCAATCCGATTTTATTACCGAAGTAGATTTCAACCTACCCGATCTAATCGCCGATAAATTTGTTGGTCCCACAACTGTTGAATCAGGCACATTTTCTCCAATTCAAGTTGCGATGCGAAATGATTCTGCTTCGGAAGTTCGAGATCTCTATGTTGCAGTATGTGCACATACTACCTCCACGTTTGAATTTGATCAATATGAAACCTATGAAGAACTTGGGGGATTATATATTCCAAGTATGAATGCCTATCAAACAATTAATATCGACACCGAATTATACATTGATGATGATGCTTCAGGAACAGTTTATGTTACTGCTGTAATAGATCCTGAGCAATCTACCTTAGAAGAGACAAACTCGAATAACTATATTACATTGGAAGTAGAAGTAGTTACGGATCCTGGAGAGGCCCCACCTACATGCAATCCCATTACAATCAATACCTGGGAATATGCAATGTTAACTGATGGTGATATGGGAGACTGTTTTTATTTTGATATTACCACTACTGGGGATTACCAGGTTTATTTATATCCTAATTCTCAAGGGAAATCATATAGCGCAGCTGCACTTGGTCCAGCACCTACATATACAACCTTGCAGTCGATCACCGATTCCGTTGGACCTCGAATTGTTGATTATAATGCAAGTTCAGCTGACACCTACCATGTCCAGATGGCACAAGATACTCAGTCTGAATTAGGGTTTATGTATACGGTACGTCCGAAATTAACCTATGGAACTGAAACCGAACCCAACGATACGATCCAAACTGCAAACACTTTTACTATTTCCAGTGATCTACAGGTTATCTCCGGAACACTTGGATTTGGCGAAATCGGTCAGAAGGATGTGTATAAGTTTAATAGTGGGAGCAATAAATCCATTCTTTTTGTTGCAGAATGGTGTGATTCAACAGGAGGACCGCTTATGCCTGCTGATAACCTATTGGATTTTTCAATCTTAAATGACCAAGGGAAAATCATTCAGCGTATTACTTCTGGTTTTAGTTGTAGTGAAATGGTATGGTTCAATGCAACAGAAAACACCGATTACTATATTGTTCTAGAGAATCCCCGTTTGTTAAGTGGAAATTACCACCTCCACGCGGTGATTCCAGAATAAGTTCTACGGAATACAACTGGGATAATCTCTTACCGAGGTAAGAATTAACCGTTATTCCAAATATTATGAAGCAATCTCTTGATAGAAACAAGAATACTTCATCATGCTGCTTCTCAAATAGACACATATTTCCTCAGCAGGAAATTCATCCCTAGCTACACCTCTTCTAACCGTTCTTTTATTTTATGAAAATGTTATTACTTTACAAAAGGCTGGAACGCCGCCCGAACACGTTGGGTCTCTCAATTTCGATGATACAACGTATTGGTTCTGCTTCAGTTTGAAAAACAGGTTCCCCCAACATAAAACCTGATTGCTTAATTAAGGAATGAAACTCACACGAGCTATTTAAGAAGGATTTAACATGGCGGATTCATCGTATAAACGTTTGTTTGAGTCGTTTCCCGGCATTTCCACCGAATCATGGGAAGCAGTAATAAAAAAAGATTTGAAAGGACAAGCGTATACAAAAAAACTGATTTGGAAAACATTGGATTCGTTGGAAATTCAACCGTACTATCGACAGGAGGATCTGTCCCCCCTCTGTCACCTTGATGCATTGCCAGGTAACTATCCTTTCGTTCGTGGTAACAACCGGACGGTTAATAAATGGGAGATCCGGCAGGATATTTGGGTAAAAGATATTAAAAAAGCCAATGAAATAGCACAACGAGCCTTAAAACGGGGAGCTACAGCGCTCGCTTTTGGTATTCATGCAGGGAGTGAAGGCATTTATGGAATTCCGGTTCACCAATTATCTGACATGGAAACCCTTTTAAAGGATATCGATTTGACACAAACCCCGATAACTCTACTGGGTGGATTAGCCTGCATACCTTTGCTTGCGCAGGTGTTTTCAGTAGCGAAAAAACAAGCGATACCCCTTTCAGGATTGCGGGTTCAATTGGGATGGGATCCAATTACCAGTCGAATTCAACCCGGTGGTTTTGTTGCCTATTATACCGAAGCGATGTTACATGAATCGGTTTATAGTGGTTTGCAACGAACACCATCGTTTCCTCCCATACAACAAGAAATGGAGCAATTAGATGCGCTTATTTCTGTTTTGGATACGTATCAGTCTCCAATCCGACCTATTTGTGTAAATGGTGAATTTTATCATGAGTGTGGAGCAAGTACCACACAAGAATTATCCTACAGTTTGGCGACTGCGAACGAGTATTTAGTATCACTTACAGATGCAGGAAAGTCCGTGGATGACATTGCACCCCGTATACAATTTTCTCTAGCAACAGGTTCCAGTTATTTTATAGAGATAGCAAAATTCAGAGCCCTCCGTATGTTATGGGCACAAGTGGTAAAAGCGTATCACCCCCAATCGGAAAAAACAATGGAAACACAAATTCACGGTGTATCGTCGCATTGGAACAAAACGTTATATGATACCCATGTTAATATGCTTCGAACCACAACAGAATCCATGGCTGCTATTGTTGGGGGATGTGATTCCGTTTCCGTTCGACCGTTCCATGATATCCTGCATGTAAACGACGAATTAGGGGAACGCATGGCACGGAATATTCAGTTGGTTTTAAAAAATGAATCCTACCTAGATAAAGTAATTGATCCGGCAGGCGGTTCTTACTACATTGAAAATCTAACCGATATTGTTGCTAAAGAAGCGTGGAAGCAGTTTCAGGAACTGGAGCAGCAGGGAGGTATGATACAAGCAATAAAACGTGGTTTTGTTCATCAACACATTCAAACGGTGAGTGAGCAACGGCAGGAAAATGTTAAAACCCGAAAGGAGCTTATCCTTGGTACCAATCAATATCCAAATCCGAAAGACCGGCTTCTTTCTTTGGTTGAAAAAAGCCATATCAGTTTGACCCCCTATCTTAAAACGAACCACGATGTATCCTCTACGGATTCCAACTGGTTTGAAGGGGTTTGTTCGGATGCAAATTTGGGTATGACCGTTGGTACCTATATGGATCATGTTTTCAAAAAAGATAGTGCTGAGGAACCGTATCGCATGCTTCAACCCTATCGGGGAGCGCAGATATTTGAGGAGTTGCGGCTTGAAACCGAGCGATTTGAGCGGGAAAAAGGAAAAGTACCGCGGGTGTATTTATTAACCATGGGAAATCTAACTATGCGTAAAGCTCGTGCTTCATTTAGTGGAAATTTCTTTGGGTGTGCAGGATATGAAATTATGGAGGGAAAAGCGGTAAAAACACCGGCGGAAGGGATTAAAGAAGCGATAGAGAAAAAAGCGGATGTGGTTGTTTTATGCAGTTCTGATGAGGAATATTCTGCTATGGCTTTGGGTGTTCAAGAAGCATTAGCATCGGTTGAATATAAACCAATTATTGTTGTTGCAGGAAATCCTACAGATCAGCTGGATACTTTGAAAGAAGCAGGTGTTGAGCATTTCATACATATAAAATCAAATCTGTACCAAACACTTCACGCTTTTAACGAGCAATTACTTTATTGCTAATAAAAAAAGGATACATGATGCGACCAGATTTTTCAACCCAATCTTATAAACCATCCAAAGAAACGATGGGTATTCAATCGGATCCAACTACTTGGAAGACCCTATTGAAAAAGACACAAGAGAACGTAGATTTGGATTCTCTGATATGGGAAACGCCAGAACATATTTCCGTTTCACCCTTATACACGCAACATGAGATAGAAGGATTGGAACACCTGGATTATGCAGCAGGATTACCTCCCTATTTGCGAGGTCCTTATTCCACAATGTATGTAATGCGTCCCTGGACGATTCGCCAGTATGCGGGATTTTCGACAGCAGAAGAATCCAATGCATTTTATAAACGAAATCTAGCAGCGGGACAAAAAGGATTATCCGTTGCGTTTGATTTGGCTACCCATCGAGGATATGATTCCGATCATCCTCGTGTGGAAGGGGATGTGGGTAAGGCAGGTGTGGCAATTGATTCCATTTTGGATATGCAAATACTGTTTGATGATATTTCTCTAGGGGATATTTCTGTGTCTATGACCATGAATGGTGCAGTTTTACCTATTATGGCATTTTACATTGTTACAGCAGAAGAGCAGGGTGTTCCCCCAGAAAAATTAGCGGGGACCATCCAAAACGATATACTAAAAGAATTTATGGTTCGCAACACCTACATTTATCCTCCAAAACCTTCCATGAGGATTATTGCGGATATCTTCAAATATACAGCTGAATATATGCCTCGGTTTAATTCTATCAGCATTAGTGGCTATCATATGCAAGAGGCAGGTGCTACGTGTGATATCGAAATGGCATACACGCTTGCAGATGGTTTGGAATATTTACGCACAGGGACAGAGGCGGGTTTAAGTGTAGATCACTTTGCTCCACGTGTTTCTTTTTTCTGGGGTGTGGGAATGAATCACTTTATGGAAATTGCTAAAATGCGAGCCGCTCGTATGTTATGGGCGAAGCTGGTGCAATCCTTTAATCCCGAAAATCCAAAATCGCTGATGCTCCGTACTCATTGTCAAACGTCAGGTTGGAGTCTAACAGAACAAGATCCATTTAATAATGTAACACGAACCTGTGTTGAAGCACTGGGAGCGGCGCTGGGGCATACTCAATCCTTGCATACGAACGCGTTGGATGAAGCCATTGCACTTCCTACGGATTTTTCCGCTCGTATCGCACGGAATACGCAAATCTACCTCCAGGAGGAAACCAATATCTGTCGTAGTGTCGATCCTTGGGGGGGATCCTACTATGTGGAATATTTAACGCATGCTATTGCACATCGCGCTTGGGAACACATTCAAGAAATTGAGGATCTCGGGGGGATGGCTGCAGCAATTGAAACAGGGGTTCCAAAAATGCGAATTGAAGAAGCCGCTGCACGGAAGCAGGCTCGGATAGATTCCAACAAGGATATTATTGTTGGGGTCAATCAATACCAGTTGGAAAAAGAGGATCCTATTGAAACACTAGAAGTGGACAATACAGCCGTTCGACGGGCGCAAATCCAGCGGTTGGAACGATTGCGAGCGGAGCGTGATGAGCAAGCAGTACAAAACGCCCTGAATGCCATTACACATGCGGCAGAGAAAGGCGAGGGGAATCTACTTGCTCTTGCGGTAGATGCTGCTCGAAAACGTGCCTCATTGGGTGAAATCTCCGATGCGTGTGAAAAAGTATTTGGAAGATATCAGGCTGTAATTCGTTCTATATCAGGAGTATATGTATCAGAAATGAAAAACGATTCTACCTTTACAGAAGCCCGTGCCTTAGCAGATCAATTTGCAGAAAAACAAGGAAGACGTCCCCGTATTATGGTTGCCAAAATTGGTCAGGATGGGCATGACCGGGGAGCAAAAGTTGTGTCAACGAGCTTCGCCGATTTGGGATTTGATGTGGATATCGGACCACTTTTTCAAACCCCCGAAGAAGCGGTTCAACAAGCGATTGAAAGCGACGTCCATATTTTAGGCATTTCCAGCTTGGCTGCTGGACATAAAACATTGGTTCCAAAGGTGATTGCATTATTAAAGGAAAAAAACCGGGATGATATCCTCGTGGTAGTTGGAGGTGTGATACCTCAACAGGATTATGATTATCTATATAAACAAGGTGTTGCAGCTATATTCGGACCGGGTACCATAATATCTCGTGCAGCCACAGAAATCTTACGAATTTTGATG
>CAYPZJ010000100.1:0-13882 GCA_964414635.1 uncultured Spirochaetia bacterium | reverse complement strand
TATAATCTAAAACATAAAATCTATAAAAACCCAGAGATGAAATCGCACCCGCTTCTACTTGAAGTATAAATATATTATTATATCCAGATGCATTAGGAATAAAATCAGCATGGAGGTGATCTAATCAATGGATTTCACAAACCGCGACTATATATATCCATTATATCATACATACGAAGGGGAAACCTTACGAGATTTGGTAGAGGAAGGAACCAAGCGTGGGGGGGATCGAATTGCCTTTCAGGAGAAAAAATCGGATACCACCCCGTATGCAGGTCCAACGTTTAATGAAGCGTATCAACAAATACAAGCATTAACCACCGCTTTTTGTAACCTCGGACTGGATCATACCCATCGGATTGCCATTCTATCTGAAAACCGCATTTATTGGGCTATTTCGTATTTTGCTGTTACAACCGGAGGTGCAGTCTGCGTACCTGTGGATAAAGAAAGTAAGGAACAAGAAATTTTCCATGTGCTGCATCAATCCCAAGCGAAAGTGATTATCTACTCGGGGAAATTTGAAGAAACCATTTTGGAACTAAATTCACGCTTACCTCATCTGGACTTTTGTTTAAATATGGATCTGGATCAGGATACTTCCGAACAGCGATCCTTACCTATACTTATTCAAAAGGGAATCCAACAGATGGAACAAACGGGACGCAAAGTATTTAAAGAACATGTAGGGAAAGATGATATTGCTTCTATGTTGTTTACGTCCGGGACTTCTGCACTACCCAAAATTGTAACCCTGACTCATTGGAATCTGGTTTCCCATTCCACCGCAACTATTGCTATGGTAGGAATTCAAGAAACAGATCATTTCTTTTCAGTGCTTCCTATGCATCACATCTATGAAGGAACCTGTGGGTTTTTAATTCCTTATTTTTGTGGTATTCCCGTATCGTACGCTCAAAACCTTCGTAAAGTGGCAGATAACATTGCAGAAGCGCAATGTACAGTTATGCTGGGAGTTCCCGCATTATTCAAAGCATTATTTCACCGATTGCAAGCAAGACTGACTGAAAAAACCGTAGGCAAAGCATATTATTCCGTGGGTAAACTATTAGGAACCATCAGTAATAATAAGCTTAGTCCAAAAGTATTTGCTCCGGTGCATAAAAAATTGGGAGGAAAAATTCGATTATTCATATCGGGAGGAGCTGCGATTGATCCGTTGATTTCAAAAGGGCTGCGCAGTTTAGGTTTTAATATCATTCAAGGATATGGATTAACCGAATGTTCCCCGATACTCGCCGTAAATCGTCCGGAAGCGTTTAAAGATGCCGCAGTGGGATTGGTTATGCCCTGTTGTGAGGTGGATATCCTTGATCCCAATGAGGAAAGAGTAGGCGAAATTATCGCACGAGGAACAAGTGTAATCACCCATTATCATAACAATTCAGAATTGGATCGAGAATCCTTTACCAAGGAAGGATGGTTTCGCACGGGGGATTTAGGATATTTTGATGATGAAGGATTCCTGTATGTAGTAGGGCGATGTAAAAATCTGATTGTAACAGAGGGTGGGAAAAATGTATATCCCGAAGAGTTGGAGGAACATCTGAATCGAAGTCCCTTTATTCTTGAAAGCATCGTTACCACCAAATCAGATCCTAAAACGAAGCAAGAACGAATTCATGCCATTATTGTACCTGATTTTGAGTATTTTGACAACTTCTGTGAAAACAACCATGAACAGAACTGTGATGAAGTACTCCATACTCATATTAAGAACGAAGTGAAAAAGGTTTCAGATAGCCTCGCAGCTTTCAAACGGATTTATGATTTCACCATTCGGGCGGATGAATTTATTAAAACAACCAAACGCACGATCAAACGGTATATGATTCAATAACCTACTCACCACGGGGAATCACGCGACTCCAACTCACATCAAAACTGATCGTATACACCCACGAATTGACATAATCATATTGGGTTCCTAGGGTAAATTGGAATCGGCGAGGGATGAGTATCCCTGTAGCGGTTTCTTTCATCCGTTCCCATCCAAAAAACACATAACCATATCCATCCAACGCAGCAGCAAACCCAGGATAATCGAGAGCACCCCAGAATAAATGACTGCGAAACCCGATTCCCCAATAGCGTTGAGATAGATTTAATTGATCGTTTTTTCCGATAGGCGATCGACTTCCATCTAAATATTGATGACCTTTTCGTGAAGACATATCAATGTTAATAATGAGCTTAAGATGCACATTCAACGCAGGTTGTAAAACTGTTATGGAAGGATGATGGATAAATGAATTTCCCACTCCAATTATGATCGAACGCGTACGATTAATCCAATTGGGGGTTAACTTAGAGTAGGACGAGCCTAGTGCGTCGTATACGTGTTGATAGCGTGTGGAAACTGGATTTGCAATACGAAATTTTAAGAGTATATCCGCTCCGTACCAGGCTGCATAATAGGGTTGGATCCAATCGGATTGGTTCCAATATTGTCGAGTAATTTGTAGCGTGGTATAAAGCGGTACTTGAAGCTCAACGCGGGGATGGATAGCGAAGCGCCCTAAAGCATGTACTTGAAGACTTACCGGAAACGCATGCACATTGCCATAAGGAGATGCCAATGAAAGTCCACCCGCACCCGATAATTCTATCGTCTGGGGAGCTAATAAATCGGCAGGTTGTATTTCGGGAGGAGTTTGAGGACTCATACATCCCATCCAACTCCAAAACAGGATCATGAGTAAATAGGTAAATCGTTCACGTTTGCTCATACCCCTTCCAACATCACTCACCAAACGTAGTGTATTTGTTTTAGACTATTCATCGCATTTAGTAGGATAAATACCCCTCGCAACCACATTTGTTTGAGTATACAAAACGTATCATTCCGGACGAATCACGGCATAGGATTGTATTTCATCCAAACGTTGAGGTGGGATAGGTGGATTGGATGCGCTATTCTGATACAACGGTGCGATATAATGAGCATCCACCCGATCGGGACTCAACGTATACAAGTCAAATTGATGAAGTACGACATCTTGTACTCCCGATTCACCAAGAGTTCCAATTTTTTGGGGGAAATTAGCTTGTTGTATATCGAATACGGAAATACCGCTCGCTTCATCCGCTACAAAAAGATAATTACCGAATGCTGAAATCCCAAATGGTTGAATCAAAGAAATGGTTGATCGCAAGGTGGGTTTTAATGGTTGGTTAAAGTCAAACGTTTGTAGGAGTGCTTGAGTTTCTCCAATAGCACAGGAACTTGCACTCTGTGTCCGATAAACCATACTTCCTCGGGTAGCCAAGGCTTGGTGTACCGCACCCGGTTCACTACAAAGATTTGGATACGTATAGGTACCGAGAATTCGCGGTTGATTCTTGTCAGCCAGTGAAAGCATTGAGATAGCCGTTTTACCCGAAGTGTATAAAATATGATCCGTAACTACAAGCGCTTCGGGTGCATTCTTCAATGTTGTAATTGAAATGGTTGTAGGAACAATTGGATTGGTAAGATCAAATGTAGTCAGATAGCCCCGCTTAGCATTGAGATGGCTGCTCATCACATACAATCGATCATCCAGAATAATCATTTGTGCACGGGAACCGGAGCCACCACCCGATCCGGTCTTAATAATTCCGGATGAATCATCGCTATTTAGGTCAATTGGATTCCCTTCAACAGGCGATCCCATTGGATCGTATGTTGAATAATCGCCAGAAAGCGTATCTTGCCGCTCATCAACATCCTTTTTCTTGCCATCGATAAAACATGCCTCATGAATTGGCTCGATAAATCGACGTAATGCAGTACAATGCCCCTCTTCATCGCATTCTATTTCATGTCGGTTTTCCGGATATACCGGTTTTATGGATTCACACGTACCAAACTGATATTCGCCTTGGAGAATCGCTTCGTAGTCTCCCAAGCTGGGTGGATACGTAGGTAAATCTGCTGATTGATACCATGTCTGTTCTACACTTTGCGTCACTTGCGCTATGGCGTGAGGAATCCGACCCACCTCGTAAAGATGTTCGGGATCCTTTACATTAAGAATTATAAGATCCCCTTTGGAACCTACTTCCGTTGCCTGTATATAAGCGTATTGATCCTTGTAAATAATGAATTGATTGGCGGGGCTATTCAGACCCCGTCCTCGTTCCTGGAAACGATAACGTTCACTAACATCGATTGCGGCTAATCCTGCCGTTGTGCTGGATAAATACAAGGTTTTCGTTGAACCATTTACGAAAAAATGGGCATACGGTCCTGGGAAAGACAGGGTATGTGTTGTTATCTGTGGTTCATTGGCAATAATTTGTTCGAGGGACAAGGAAACCGGGGCTGCTTGCCAATCCACGGGATGTGCATCTAACCATTGTTCTGCTTGAGGGGTATTACTCAAATCAACTTCAGGAAGATTTTCTTGAATGGTGGCGTATCGTTGTTTGATTTGTTCTGCTTGCTCTGGAAATTTGGCAAACCAACGCTCTCCCTCATCCAAAATACATTGATGATAATTTTCAAATTGGCTATAATATGTTTTGAACGATCGTTCAACCGATGGAGGTGGGTCAACCGTAACTTCACAAATATAAGGTCCTCCAAACGGATCTGTTAGATAGAATCCCTGTTCTAATTGACATTGCGATAAGGTTCCAAGAATAATTCCAACGAGTAACAAGAATAATATGATTCGTTTTAAGATACTATCAAGGCTAATTGATTCCATTTCATTCTCCAACACATGCGGAATGCATCTATATATAAGATAATACGGTGCATGCATAGAATCCTTATGATTCTTGCTTTTTTTTATCCGAATTCCATAAATATTGCTATCGGATTTCATTACGGTTGAGCTGGTACGATTCAATAACTTGTATAACTGAGTGGCTTAGGAGGTTTCATTTCTCAAAAAAGGACGGGCTTCGTTCAGCTTTTCTTTTTTGGGTATCGGTTTAGACAGGGTTGATGGATCTTTATAACAAAAATAACAGGCGATATCGTTACGGCTTATCTTCGAATCGAATCCTTCTACTACTGTATCATCTTTCAAGCGCATTCCAACAATATAATCCGGTTCACATCGCTCAATACACGATATCTGTATGCTCGCTTCACCACCATGAAGTCGGGTAGCAATCCGCTGTGACGCTTCTTTTGTATTAACCAGGTATTCAAAATGATCTGGTGGAATAAAACGATAATTTTGATCGCGTTTTGGCAGTGGATAGGATGGAACTTCGGATTCCGGCTGTATGGTTTGATGATCGGTTTTACTTTCGGACCCGCATTCCCAAAACCATAAAAATAGCATCGGGATTGCAAAAAAAAGAATCACCAACTTAAGTCTACTTTTTTTTATATTTAAAAGAAGGTGTTGTGAATCATTCATAGTTGGTTCTCTATGCTTGATAGCTATGCTTTTTTGGAGTAGCACCTACGGTTAAATTGGTAAGCGCATGCTTGATCGCTTCGGATACTTGCGTAAGATAAATAATATTTGAATGAGTAACTTCAGGAGTTGAGACATCAATATTTCGAGGATGGCAAAGGGGATTATTGGAAACAACCTTCTTACCGTGGAATAATCCTCGACGTTGGTAAACATTTAAAATGCGATTCATGGATGGAAACACCAACATTCGATCTTCTTCATCATGAGGCATCAAATCGGAAATATGAAAAGGATCCACGGTAACCACGGCTTTTTTTACGTATTTCAGTTTCCCATCCAATTTCAATAGAACATCACTTAATTTCGCACATCCAGAAGAACGCCCTACACAAAGTAATACCCGATCTGGATGATTTTGCTCGAGCAAGTATTTTTCCAAACGTGTATCCCAAAACCAAAGTAGCCCACCCCGACAATGAAATAGATTATATCTCCCTTTCCCAACATTACTATCAGCTACTTCACGTACTACCTCGCGTGTACTTACATTTGCGGAATACCCCTTTTGTTTATGTGTCGTTGCCAATCCATCAACCACAACTATACATAATTCATGATTTTGTATCATAACCGTCCATTTACCTTTGGGCGAGTTGCCCGATCCCTTGGTTTTTCAACCCTCTACCCACATTCCTCGTCATCAAAGGAATTGGCAGGTGTTTTCCTGGTGTACTGCATGTATACTATTTAATCAGACTAAACCAGGTGGCTTAAATACGCAACAGGTATATATAAGATAAGTGTATCAGTCCAAGAAGTAAACTCCCTGTACTTAAATTCAGAACACCTGTATTTTTTGGTAGAGTTATATTTTTAACGATTACTCTCGCACCGCAACCTAAACAGGATGCGTTTGCAATGAAGGAATCTGCAACGGTGTCCTGAAGTAAGGGTATGATTCTAGTTTATAATGCATGAACCTTGTGTGGATTATTGCTTACAACCAAGTGTAAGCTCATATAAAACGATTGTCCATTCTCTTTTATGTTAGATCATTTTTTTAGAAGCAGGTTTTCTGATTGCATATGCATTCATTTACTAAGGAAAGTTTTTTGTCTAGACATCATCGAATATATATGAAGTATATCGTTCATTTTGAAATGAAGTCATTCATTTTGAAATTGCGATTGTTTGTATCACAGGTTGTAATCCTGTATCCAACCCAAAAAGTATTTGGCATACTTTTTGATGAATATTTTATACCTCCCAGGTAAGGGATGGTCTTCACGGATTCTCTGAAGCGTTTGATTAATGAAAGGGTGTGTAACCCAGCTGTTGCACCCCTTTCACTTAAAAGTGATTCACGAATATTAGCAATCAGAGAAGGAGGTGGCTATGTGGATTAATGGTATAAGTGATCGATTTGCTATACATACCTATCTGATGGGTACAATCTTTTTCTTTGTGCTTTTGTACACCCCGCTGCTACTGAATGCAGAAGCGAAACAGTATGAACATAAAACATGGGATGAAACGATGGGGGAAATCCATCCGTTTTTGATTCGTTATGCAGCATCCAATCCTCATCGCACCATGGTAGCGGTACAGGAACCAAGAGATATACGATCATCGCAATCTCATTTAGCTGGAATTCGGCTAGCGGAATCGCTTGAAGCATACTTAATGACACATTTGCCTCTTTCTGGAGGTGATTATCAATTAACCGCACGATCCCGTATTGATACGGTTATTCACCAATTGGAGTTACAGCACACCGATTTTTTTGACAAGCACGATTTCCAGCAAATAGGTAGCATGCTGGGTGCGACATTATTATTGCTTACGGAAGATGGGATAAGTCAAGGTCAGCGTAAAACCATTATGAAGCTGGTAGAGTTAGAAACGGGAAAACTGATCGGATGTGCGAGTTCGTGGAACTTTCCTCCAGACCAACAATCGGAATTAATCCAACGCGTTTCCCAATCCATAACCCGCATGGAACATCCTCCTGTTAATCAATGTACTCTAGTTGTCCTTCCCAAAGGGAAACGTGTTCCAACGCCAGAGGAAAAAGTAGTGCTGACTCGGATTGAATCCCTCTTGTTGGATCGACTATCAGATAAAATCGATTTGCTCTCGGGAAGTCATTTAAGTGATGTGCAAGCCCTTGCCACGGAATATAGTTCGGGGCACTATGATCATTCGAGTATCTTCCAATCAGGGGGATGGGAACCAGCCGATGTTATTGTTACCGTCGATGTATCGGATTCCCAACACCAAACCCGAGTACACGTGAATATTATCGAGCTGGCTACAGCTCAATTATTGGATGCGCAGACGATTCAACTAACTACGATAACAAAAAAACCCAACGATTACTCTTCCGCATCCAACATTGGTTCCCAAAAACAAGCCTTAACACGAAGTTTATCGATTGGTTTTGGAGGATGGTTTTCTACTCAAATAAATGGGGAATTCCTGCTGTTGTCCAATATACGATTTACCCATGCACCGTTGGAGCATTTTCGATGGGCGGTGGAAGGTGGATATGGACAAAATATCAATTCCAAACTAGGATATGGGATGCACTACTATTTTCTATCTGCTTTACTGATGGGTCAACTTCCTTTCACTACGCCGAAACATCATGCGTTTGTTTTATATGCAGGCGTGGGAGGACGATTTGCTCAGGGTATTCGTTCTAGTGATCCAGGATATGAAGTGCTTCCTTTTTCAGGGGTGCTTTTTGATGTAGGAATCATTACTCCCCTATTCGAATGCAGGATTCTTAGTATCAATGCGGGGACACGCTTTGATTTTGAAACCCAGGTGGGGCTGAATCTATTCCGGGTGGTGCAGCGCTTAAAAACGAAATCCGAATGAGATATAGGGAGATAATTCGATCAGCTTTCCTTCTCTCGAATTAAAAAGTGCTGTTCGATGGAACAGTATTTGTATCCCTAGGATATTAATCAGATGCGGACGCGGATAAAGGTGCATTTCTGCAAGTAACGGTATGGCAAACGTAACGCCGGAATACGGCAGCCACTGATTGGAATGAATTTCTGCGCCATCGTCTTCTAACTGAGCTTTTCGATATCCTATTGAAAACCCACTTCCTACATAAATCGTCCCTAGAGGTATTTTTTTCGACGTACTCCACTGATACACCCCAATCTTACCGAGAATGGTTCCCCTTATATCTGCCATCACGATGGTACCGGTACCATCCCAAGCCGGATCAGCCGTTCCAGATAGATTTTCAATGGGAATTGATCGAATTAGTCCAGATTCAAAAGCAATCCCTAAAACAAACCAACCCGGCAAAATCTCTCGTTCCAGGACCACTGCCCCATGAAAGCCGATTGGAACACGAAGAACACGAAGTGTTTCTATTTTGACTATACTAAATTGGGCGCCCGATTGCATGGATACATGCCACAAATTCGCGCAATAAAGCGGATGAGTTGTAATCTCGTGTTGTTGTTCCGAACATGGATCATCTTCTTCTAGACCATATAATAATATTCCACTCCAAAGTAGGAAGATTACACTCATCATAAATACAACAGGTTTCATACGCTATCCTTTCATAAACAAGCTACTAAATATTTGCCTTAATGAGAACTGTTTCTTCATCCCATTTCAGGACTACACATTAAGTTCTTGAGTGCACTGCTCGTGTTCCCCTCTTGCTTAACGTATCTATGAAGAAACAACAGGTAGCGAGCTTCATTTATACGTTGTGGTGAATTTTTCTTTTTGATATAAGGTGTTCGCAAAACCAAAGGATAGCGGATGAACTCATGGGTATACTATTTTTAGCAAGCAAACCATTTCTTGAAATCGTACCCGAACCAGATTTGAACTTGAAAAATTCATTCTTTGACATTATTTTACGACCGATACTTGATAAAAAGGTAACCAAGTAACATGAGCAATAAGCCATTTAACCTCCTAGCTTTTATTAAGAAGCACATACGTAATTTTCTCGTAGGAGGAGTCATTGGACTGGCGAATATTATTCCCGGTGTCAGTGGGGGCACCATGGCGGTTATTTTTGGGGTGTATGATTATCTGATGGAAGCGTTGGGAAACTTCCTAACCGATAAAGAACGGCGATGGGAATATATTCGTTTCTTGATTGTCGTATTTTTAGGGGCAGGAATTGCATTACTAGCCTTTGCCCGGGTGTTATCCTGGAGTTTTGAATATTACCCCGAACCAACATTATATTTCTTTATAGGTCTGATCGTTGGTAGTATTCCCGTTATTATTCGCTCTCAAAAAGATATGGCACTCAAGGTTAGCCGTGGTGTAGCATTGGTAATTGGAATAGTGATTGTGGTTGGATTAGCCGTAATCCAGCAGGTAACCGAAGAACAATTTGAAATTCCTAAGACCGTTTCCGCTTTACAGTACGAACAGGAGCTCACACTCTATCTAGATGATGCGCATAAAGCCAAATTATTAGATTATTATACGTTTGATGAGGCATCCCAAACATATGTGTTAACTGCAGTTTTAGATAAAGAAACGGAAAAAGAGCTCCAGAAAATCCTTAATTCCGGGTGGTATCAGACCGTCGCTTTTTATGAATACCTATATTATGTATTCTGTGGGATGATCGCCGCTTCTGCAATGATAATCCCTGGAGTAAGTGGTTCTTTTATTATGATTATACTCGGTATTTATTGGATTGTTTTATCTTCTCTGAGTGGTTTGCCTTCTACTTTACTCCATGATGGATTAACTCCGGAAGTATTGGTACGATTGGGGTTATTGGGAGCATTAGGTATAGGTGTGGTTTTTGGAATTCTTGTCGTCTCACGCTTTATGAGCTGGTGTTTGCATCATTATCCTTCCATAACCATGTATTTAATTTTAGGATTGGTGGTAGGATCCCTCTATCAATTATTTCCAGGATTTTCATTTGATTTGACTGGAATCATTTCCCTTCTGACGCTAGGAGCCGGGCTTGTTATCTCTTTATTACTTGGTGGAAAAAAGAAAAAGCCTACATCCGAAAAGGTGGAATAGCGTGTCATTATCCTATCCTGAATTACAACAAATCGTAAATGAATTGCAAACCATTTTACCGGGGAGTCGTCTCGAGAAAATATACCAAACAGAAACATACGATCTCGTGATGGAGTGGTATCGGTCATCACAACAATCGATATTATACTTTGATTCCCGCCGGGGTTGGGTACGAATGCATTTGATTCGTCGAAAACCGAAAGCCAAACAAACATCAGGCAATCTTTGTTTATATGTACGCAAACATTTTGCAAATGCTATCCTTGAACAAGTCACCATAGAAAACGAAGATCGAATTATTGCCTTGCATTTGCGTAAACCCGAAGAACAAACCAGCTATAAGCTTATTTTTGAAATGATGGATCGTAAAGCAAATGTTTACTTGGTTGATCCGGAAGGAATGGTAGAATACTCCTTATTTCGCTCCAGCTATAAAGGACAAGGGAAACCTTATCAGTATCCATCCATTCAAGGATCCACCAAACAACATAAACCTGTTACCGTTCCTGAGGATAAATTATTTAATCAGGTTGTGGAAGAAACGTTTGCTACCAAATCGGAAAATACTTCGTTTGAACTTCAGAAACGCTCCTTGATTCAGCTAATTCAACGTGCTATAAAAAAAGAAAAGCGGTTTCAGGTCAATGTGGAAAAGGATCTTCAATCCAGTGGTGATCCTGATGAATATGAAAAAAAAGGGGAGTTGTTGAAATCAGTATTTCATCAAATCCACCGAGGTATGAAAGAACTGACGGTTAGTGATTATACGCAGAATCCTCCCAAGGGAATCAAAATATCCGTTGATCCCGATCAAACCCCAGCACAAAATATCGAATCATATTTCACCAAAGCACGCAAAGCAAAATCAGCCCGTCCCATCCTTGAAGAGAAGCTTAGCGAAACCCAATCCAAATTGGAACAACTCGATTCTTTTCTTAAAGAACAGAATCAAGCACAAACCCTGAAAAAAATAAAACAACTCAATGAGAAATTCAAAGCACATCCCATTGTTCAACAAATCATACGAGAGTGGGAAAAAATCCTTAAACCCAAAGAGGAATCGAAACCCAAAAAGCAGCAGGGCGATGATACGTTTCGCTATTTTTTAAGCGAGGCAGGGGTAAAGATTTACGTTGGTAGATCAAATAAAGAAAATGAAAAACTTACCTTTCAATTTGCCAAAGGGAAAGATACCTGGCTGCATTGTCGGGATTACTCGGGGTCACATGTGGTGATTCAAAGCCCAAACCGAGCAGGTGAAATCGATCCAGAAACAATACAAGATGCCTGCCAATTAGCTGTATTCTACAGTAAGGCAAAAAACAATGGTGGAGGGGAGGTTATTATTACACAACGGAAACACATCGGGAAAGCCAAAGGAGCCCCCACCGGACAAGTATCTATTTCTAAGCATAAAATACTGGATATCAGTTTGGATGAACAACGAATCAAACTAATTAAGACCCGGAGAGCATGATGGCATTCTATGCACGATGCTACAACGGGCATAAAGTGTTGGTGGAGGAGGATTGGGAAGGAATGCTCGTAGAATGTCCAGAATGCCATGAGGATTTTATTGTCTCAAGAATAGATGTTCGAGAGGAGCTCCCTCGTAATTCTGAACAATACTGGCGATCGACAGCCTTTGTCACTATGATATCGGGATTTGTACTGGCAGGAATTGGTGTCGGATTAGGGCATTGGGTTCATGAAGTCGTGGGATGGTTGATCGGTGTGTTTGGTGGAATTATTGCACTGCGCGGGTTGGGAATGCTTTTTTTCTTTAAAGACATCTTTTCCTGGCTTCTTACACCAATAAAACGCTGGTACTGGAAACGGAAACGTTAGCCATTGTTTAATTTAACATGACCTGTCCTCCCGTTATAGGGATTGCCTGCCCAGTTTCGTATTGCTGTTCAATCACATAAAAAAGCGCTTTTAAAACATCGTCTATTACCATACCGCGTCCCATAGGGATTTTTGATTCATAAAACCGACGTACATCTGCCACCGATTGCGCGCCGGGTACTTTCCCAGCATTCAAATACTGAACAAATAGTCCTTCGTTTGGATCATTCCACAGTGGACCTTCAAAATAGTTTCCTAGACACAGGGTATTTACTTTAATACCTGAATCCAACAACTCCAATGCAAAACTTTGGGTTAATCCTACCGCTCCGAACTTACTTCCGCTGTATGCGCTGTTTCGCTTGCTTCCTTGTAATCCGGATTTGGAATTAATATAAATAATATCCAACCATTGGTTACTGGCTTGATATTGGATTGCCATTATGGGACTGCAATATTTAACCATCATAAAATAGGCACTATAATTAATTGAAGTGACCCGATTGAATGCTTCAACACTAACTTCATCAACCCCTCCCGGAGCCAAAACCCCTGCATTATTTATTACTACATCCAACCCACCAAATAATTGGACGGCATGTGTCACCGCTTGTTGAATCGATTCCTCCTGTTGAACATCGGTACCCAATGCATAAACCCGTTGTGCTTGTACTTTCGTATTCAGTTCTTGGGTTGTTTTCTGAGCTAGTGATTCATTAATATCCAGAATAAGAACATATCCCCCTTCTTTCACAATCCCTTCCGCTAGTGCTTTTCCTATTCCTCGCCCTCCTCCGGTAATCAGTGCTACTTTCCCAACCATACGCTTTCCATGTCGGACTACAGCCTGGTTTTGCTTTCTACGGTATTGTTCGGCTTCCCAAGATTCAATAAACGCTGCTTGATCTGGGGTTAAAAAATGGGGTCCTCCAAATCCCTGGGACATATACAAAATTTTAAGGGCATCTAAATATACATCAATAATGATACGTGCTCCTTCTCGTGTTTCGGAGACTGCCCACATACCATATCCCAAAACTAAAATGACCTTTGGAAGATACCCATGGTGTTTTTGATACGTTTCTATTTCGGTAGCAATATACTCGAATTTCTCTTCTGAAAGTGGTTCTTGTTTTGATGGAATCCCCTCTAAAAGGAGGGCTTCTGTCTTACAATAGACAATTTGATCTGGGGTAAACGCCTGACGACTCCAAGAGGAAACCCCATCCTGACTAAAAAAATAATCCAACAACGGATGCGATTTAAAGCAAACAAGTTGGGCTTGACCTTTGTTCACCATGATCCCACGTAGAAATGGTGCAATCTGATTGTTTAACTCGGCTAATTCCCCAGGTAGCAACTCATCTTTAGGTAGCTCGTATCCGGGTTCAGGATACCGATCCGTCTGATTCAGCGCTTGCTGAATGGTTGTTATTATTGTTTGGGTTTTTTCTCGAATGAACTCAGGTGAATCACCAGCAACAAGTAATCCATGATTTTGAAGCATCACCGCATCCGGAGGTTGATGGTAATGTTTGATATACCCATTCAGTCTTTCTTCCACCTGTTTGGATAGTGTAAATCCTGGATCCGTATAGGGGATATAGAGT
>CAYPZJ010000099.1:0-14190 GCA_964414635.1 uncultured Spirochaetia bacterium | reverse complement strand
TTTTTTTTTTTTTAAAAAAAAAAAAAAAAACCCGCCCCGACAGAAAGCACACCACCTACCACCCGCCACCATGGTCCATTTCCGCGTCTAAAACGAACTTTTTTTTCTGCCTATTACCCCCAATTTACTATGGATATGATACACATGGGTTTTAACGGTTCCCAACCGAATATTCAAGCGAGTGGCGATTGCGTCATAGGATAGATTGTGTTGGAGGAGCGTGTAAATTTCTTGCTCGCGCTTGGAAAGGGATTGAGTAGGATGCTTTCGTTTGGGGATAATTGTTTGAAACAGGTGTTGCGCTGCCTCATCGGGTAGTACGCATTTCCCAGAATGGATGAGTTGCATCACCTGAATAATGCGATCCATAGGCTCATCGGCATAAAGATAGCCCGAAACTCCATTCACCAAAGACTGGAGCAAGCGATCCATCTGGCGTGCTTCGGAAATAACGACACTCCGAATAAAAGGGTTTCGAGATTTTATCGTAAAGAGCGTTTGGAATCCCTGCTGAACAAAGGGATGGGGATCATCCGGCAGGTACACCAGAATCAAATCGGCGGGTTCCAAAGGAAATAAAGTCGCTAGCGGTTGCTCTAGCGTACTAGTTTGTACCACATCCAACACGGGATGCCCATACCAACGTGCAAAATATGCTTGTATGGTAGGTTGATTTGGGTGAATAAGGGTCAGTCGAAGTGGGGCTTGCATGGGTTTGGTTCCTCCGAATATCCCCGTGAATCCAAGAACGGAAAGCTTGACAACGGTGCCTTCTCATGATTATACTCTATTCGGCAGGGAAATTCAAGTCGGACCTGAGATTCCACCCGCTGGATTCAGAAATGCACGCCGGTTATCGTAGCATTCTATACCAATCAGATAACCATCCCTGTTAAATCCGTTCATCACACATTTTGAAAGGGAGCATTCTATGGAAGAAGAACGAGACCAGCTTGAGTTTGAAATTTGTATTGTTGGTGGGGGACCTGCCGGTTTAGCTACCGCTATTCGCTTAGCCCAACTAGTGCAGGACCATAATCAGGCGATTGAAAACGGTACCAAAGAAGGAACTGCGATCGATATGGAAGATCGTATTGCTGTTTTAGAAAAGGGTCCTACTTGTGGTGCGCACGGTTTTTCAGGAGCGGTATTTGAGATGAAATCCCTCCGTACCCTACTCCCAGATATGGATGAACGCAACCCTCCTGCAATGACTGGAGTGAGGCGGGATGGTGTGTACAACCTGTCCCAAACAAAAAGCACAAAACTGCCCGTGCATCCTCCTGGTATGAAAAACAAGGGGAAGCATGTTGTATCGCTTGCTCAACTTGCAAAATGGTTAGGGGAAATTGCTGAAGAAATGGGTATCATGGTAATTCCCGAATTTGCAGCAGTGGATCTACTAACGCAGGATGGAAAAATCACTGGCGTACGGACCGATGATAAAGAATATGGGGAAGATGGAAAACCTCAAATGTTGGGAACAGATATTATCACCCAAGCTTTGGTATTAGCGGAAGGACCAAGTGGCACCATCACCAAAAAAGCAATCAAACAATTTGATTTACAAGCGGGGAAACCACCCCAATCGTATGAATATGGGGTAAAGGAAATCTGGGAAGTACCCGAAGGACAGATCCAACCGGGGGATTGTTTTCATACCATGGGGTATCCTATGGGAGAAAACACTGGCGGTACATTCATCTATGGTATGCCCAATAACCAAGTGGTAGTCGGATTGGTGTATTATTTGAAGAATGCGGATCCGTTCTTGGATGCGCATCGAAGCCTCCAGGAATTTAAGCAGCATCCCTTTGTTCATGATATTATTAAGGGTGGGAAATTGCTCGCGTATGGTGGAAAAGCAGTCCCAGGCGGTGGGTATAATGCAATACCCAAACTCTATGCGGATAATGTGGTCTTAGTTGGGGATAGCGCGGGGTTATTGAATCCCCAATCATTTAAAGGGATTCATTATGCGATACAATCGGGGATTGACGCTGCGGAAGCGCTATTTCAAGGGATGGTAAACGGCGATTATTCAGAACAAACACTGAAAGCCTATTCCGATAAATTCTATAAGTCAACGTATGCAAAAGAACTACGCAGATCCCGTAATTTTACAAAAGCGGTTCATCGGGGATTGTTATTCCCTGCGGCTTTTGATATTGCGTTTCAGACGGTTTTCGGGGGGGCAAGTTTCTTTTCTGGGGATAAAGTGGAAAAGGATCGTACGTACACCCAGGATACAACGTCCTTCTATGGGGAAAAACGGGAATATCCGGAATTAGTTAAGACCCAGGAAGATCGCAATATCTACGATAAGCTTTCTGATGTATATTTAACCGGAACATCTCACAACGAGCATCAACCCTCCCATTTAAAGGTTGCAGATTTTGATATTTGTGCTAAACAATGTTTTCCAGATTATCAGGGACCATGTACCCATTTCTGTCCTGCATCCGTCTATGAACGACAGATTAAAGAGGACACCGGAGAGCCCTACCTGGTGGTAAACTTTTCCAATTGTATTCATTGCAAAACCTGTGACATCAAATGCCCATTTGATAATATTGAATGGACACCTCCCCAAGCTGGAGAGGGTCCACGGTATTCAATTACCTGAGCGTAAGGAGGAAGCATACGTATGCGGTTTGAATTACTCGTATTCTTAGGTATACTGATGGGTTTAGGGGGTGTTATGATCGGATGTTCGTCTACGCCCTATTATTTGAGCCATCCTGCACGAACGGATCTAACGCTGTACGGCGATTGGGAAACCAAGACCCTGGAGCAACGAATTCAACCGATCCCGGAGGTTGTGCTGGAGTATGTCCATCTGGACACAGGAGATGAAAGCATTGTTCCCGCACAGTTGGATGAGGCGCAGATGGCTATTGCTACCGAAGCAATTCGCCAGTTGCATCCAACGATAAAGGCAGAAGCAGAAAAGCTTACCGTTGCATTTTACTTCGTGGCGAATTTGGGTTCTTCTGCTTTAACAGAATCCATTATGGTTTCTGGGGAGCCCGATGGGGAATACCGATTTTTTATGTTGGTGGATGCGTTTTTGTTTGATTACACCCTCAGTGGAATTCTGAAATATCGAGCAGAAACCGCATTCAAACAGGATGGAGATTATAGGTTACGCTATCGGGTTACGAATGAACAAGCAGAAGATACAACCATCGCCGCTGTGAGTAATATTATTACCCACGAATTGGGCCATGTGTTTCAGGTTGGGAAAGAGTGGGGTATCGATTGGTTTTCTGATGAGAATTCAGTGAAATCCTATCCACTTTTACAGATTTCCTGGAAGGATCGTTCTACAAGTATATTTGATGAGGTGGCTCCCGCTCTGCGTACCCTGAGTTTCTATTATTATAATAGCACTGTGGAAGATAAACTTCCCAATAACCAAATTCCCACGGTGTTTGAACAGTTGAGTCAAACTAGTTTTCCCAGTCTTTATGGGAGTAGTTCCGTGCATGAGGATGTAGCAGAAAGTTTTTGCGTATACGTGCATTGCCACGTATTGGGAATGCCATACGAAGTGGATATTCTGAAAGGCGACACTGTACAAGACACCTACATTTCGCCACTCTGCACACCCGAAGCAGAACACCACCCGAAAGTATTATTTTTCAACCAGGCATTAGCTTGGAATGAATCCTAAATATAAGGAGCAGCCGTTCCATTCATGTTATCCAGTCGATTACCCGTAGATTTTCCTTCCGATCCTCCTATGGGAGGCGGAATACCTCCACTTCCCACCACACAAGCCAGTCACACACTGTTACAAAATGGGAGTGAGTTGATCCATGTAGAAGATCCCCATTATCCACTCGTAATCATTCGCTTTTATATTCCTGCTGGGAATGCCTATGATTTTGATTGGATGCCCGGATTATCCCTGCTTACTTCCGCGATGTTGTTGGAAGGATCGGCTGGAAAATCCAGCCAGGAGATTGCGGAAATCTTGGATCGGCAAGGTGTAATATTAAACATAAGCTCCGAACGGGAATGGCTAGTGGTTGCAGCACTGGTGCTACGGGAGCAGTTGGAAACCTTTCTTCCGATACTTGCTACCATCCTGCTTTATCCTAATTTTGATGAAACCGAGTTTGAGAAACAACGCGCGCTGTCTTTTTCTCGACTACAGAAAAATCGGGCAAATCCTGAATACCTGGCAGCCGAACAGCTTACTCGCACTCTATTTCCCAATCATCCCTATTCATTTTATAATGTAGATGAGCAAACGTTGAATCAGGTGACCATTGAAGATTTGGTTGCATTCTATCAGAAATTTGTTCGACCCAATGGAACACTTATTGGAATAAGTGGACAAATTGCGTTGGAAGAAGCACGCACCTTGCTTGAAATTCATTTTAAGGATTGGAAACCGCGAGAAGCAAAATCCCCATCATTTCCGAAGGTGACCCAGCCCGATGGCATGCGCATTCAGGTTATTGAGCGACCCCACTCCGAACAAGTAACGTTGTTGTTGGGGCATCCATCCATTACATTGGTGCATCCGGATATGCTCGCGTTGGAATTATTTAACCGGATGGTTGGTGGGAATGTGACAGGACGGTTATTTAATACCTTACGGGAAGAATTAGGATGGACGTATAGTATTAACAGCGTGCTTTCCCATGCACGTCATGGGGGTAGTTTCTCGTTGCATTCCTCTTTGAAACGGGATAAAATACGAGAAAGCATGGATCGGATGGGTGCATTGATTCATGATTTGCAGCATGGATCCATCCAAATGGAGGAAGTACAGGCGGCAAAGGATAGCTATGCAGGATCGTTTACGCTTTCATTTGAAAATCCGGAAACACCCGTGAATTTGCTACTTCGCCAACGGATTTTTGGCTTAGCCGATGATTATTACCATCAATACCCCCAGAAAATTTATGATACCACGCCCGAGCGCATTCAGCAAGCTGGGCGAACACATATTCATCCCGCCCAGGCGTATGTTGTTTTGGTAGGGGATCCCAAAGATTTCCTTGATTCAATCAATGATTTAGGAACGGTGGAACATTTTATGTTAGGGGATACGGGAATTATCCCTGCTCGCAACGTATAAATTTATGACAGCAATTACATTTATATATTTTTATTTCGGGCTGGCTTTGTTTGATCTGCTCATGGAAACCCGAAACCCCATACGGATAAACTGGCAACGGCAGGTCATCCTATCGGCGATAATTTTATTTAACCTTGCGGTTATGATTCTGTGGTGGGATCGCACGATTCCTTTTTGGACATTAATTGTTGGTGGGGTCTTATTTCTTTGGTTTGATATTCTTCCTTTTGTATTAAATCTGGCAAATCGGGATCGTCTTACTCGGAAATCGACGGTGGGACGTGTCCGAAGGCGATTATGGCTTCGATATCTCTGCACCCTCACGTTTTATTATAAAATTGATTATCGATTGGCGCAAATTTTTGAAGCGTATCTCACCGACCATGCAGAAAGAGCAGAACACTATTGTACGGAATTGATTGAAGCAGCTACCGAACCGGTTGCCAAAAAACACGTTGCCCAAACCCTGTTTTTAGTCTATGGATTGCGCCAGGAGTTTCATAAGATTCATCAGCTGGCAGCCGACTTTGACATCACCATTGATGAGCACACCGATCCCCAAGCTGTGTTATGGTTACACCGTGCGTATTGTGAGGAGGGCGATCTGGAAAGTGCCCATGAAACCATGATATGGATAGCCTCACGGGCGGAAGGGATATCGGATGGGAATCATATTATGGCATTGCTCTGGTATTTTGCGTTATCCGGTGATGTGGACGGGATTGATCATGTGGTAGCTGGATATCCCCGTTTTTTTCAATCCCTGGCTCAATCCAGTCCTTATTTAATTACCTATTGGAAAGGTAGAGCGCATTTCCGACGGGAAGAATTCGATCAAGCACAGCGATATTTTGAAGACACCCTGAAAAAAATTCGCAATCGGGATGAATACCTCCATCATGTAGTACTGGATTATCTTGTATTGTGTCAGACTCATACGGCTAAACCGATTCCACTTCACCCGAATCCCACGCATATTGGGCACTGGAAGAAGTGGATTTCCGAACAGCGTTCCTCTCTTAGCAGTAGAGAAGAACCATTGCGAAAACCCCTTTCCATCACATCATTCACTATTTTTGGCACCTTAACTTTATTGCTGATCTATGCGGCAATGGAAGCCACAGGGCAGTATGCTTCGCAGCTGAATTTGTATAAAATGGGGATGCTCCAGGTCTATGCGGTTGCTCAGGGGGAATACTGGCGATTGATCGCAGCCTGTTTTCTACATGGGGATATGTGGCATCTGTTTTTTAATGGAATGGGGTTGTTTATTCTCGCGTGGACGCTTGAACGAGCATTCGGGGTGCGGAATCTGGTATTGATTTTTATTCTTTCTGCGGTATTGGGGAATGTCGTATCGTTTGGGTATGCTTATTTGGATGGTAATCTGGGACGTCTTTCCCTCGGGTCATCCGGAGGTGTTTTTGGATTATTGGGAGCCTTAAGTATTTTTGTAGTACTTCGTAGCCGGCAGCTTCCAACCACCCGTAAGAATTTTATGGTATTGGCGATTGTCTTTATTGTGGTGTATAGTGTGCTGTATGGATTTGTGGAACAAATGGTGGACAATCATGCTCATATCGGAGGATTGGTGTCTGGAGCGCTATTGGCTTTGATTTTACCGTTAAAAGTTGTGCATCAACAACAAACATGGAAACGAATCATGCGCTGGGTCGGATTTTTGCTCAGTTTGGTTGTATTAGGATATGGGATTCTCGAATTTGTTTTGTATCAGACCCAAGACTCTCCGATATTGACAGAAGTGGTGGAAGACTCCGTGATTCCGCTCACTGTAGATTTTCCCAAGGTGCCATATATTACCGAAACATCACAAGAAATGGGAGTGACGCGACGAGTCTATGAATGGGAGCGTCCATTTCTTCAGTTATTCTCCAAAGTAGAAGCGTGGAAGAAGATTCCTGGTGAAATGGAAGGGGATCCCAATTTCAAACAAATGAAAACGTGGGTCGAAACCGATTGGTTTAAACAAAATATTGGTGGGATCGCATTTTCCCTGGCAGAATTATCGGGAAGGGATATTCAAATGGGGGATCAGACGTTAACAACTAATCTGATCCTTTATGCAACCCAACATCAGGGATGGTTAATCCAATTTATTTACGAGATGCCCGCGTCATTACGGGATTCATACGAACCCTTGATCCATAAGCAACTGGAATCGGTGGATATACCAGGATATGTATTACCTGATCCCTTGAATCAGCATGATGTAGAACCGCAAAGCAGTACAAGCCCCTAATAAGACGAGTCGTTTTCCTACGTAACAGGGGGTATTCCGAACGGGATAATGTCAGAGCACGCACAGGGTGATCTGAGTGTTTAGAGCGTCTGCAGATGCAAGGAACCATCTTGTTCTGAAATCAATATCGTAGCTCCATCGGGTATTGCACCCCGTAGGATTTCTTTTGAGAGAGGGTTTAGAACCTTCTGCTCGATTAATCGTTTCAATGGTCGAGCACCAAAATCGGGATTGTACCCCTGTTCCACCAAATACGCTTTCGCATCATCGGATAGTTTCAGCTGAATGTGTCGATCTTTCAACCGATGCATCACTTGCCCCAATTGCATCTCCACAATCGTATATAGCGCTTCTTTTTGTAGCACTCGATAATGTAAGATTTCATCCACCCGGTTTAAAAACTCCGGACGGAAATGGTTGTGAAGAATCTGATCCAGCTGCGCACGGGTCGCATCACTATCCTTGTCTTCCGCTGCCATAATGATATCGGAACCCAAATTGCTTGTCATGATTATCGACGTGTTTCGGAAATCGACCGTACGTCCATGCCCATCGGTTAATCGCCCATCATCCAGGATTTGCAACAGCAGATTGAATACTTCATGGTGGGCTTTCTCAATTTCATCGAGCAACACAACGCTATAGGGACGACGTCGAACGTGTTCGGTGAGGTATCCACCTTCTTCATAGCCAACATAACCCGGCGGAGCTCCAATAAGTCGCGCCGTGGAATGCCGTTCCATGAATTCCGACATGTCAATCCGAATCATTGCCTTCTCATCGTTAAATAAAAACGCTGCCAAGGCTTTCACCGTCTCGGTCTTCCCAACACCTGTGGGACCGAGTATCAAAAAGGAACCAATGGGACGGTTAGGATCAGCAATCCCACTCCGGGCACGACGCACGGCATCGGATAACGCCAAGATTGCATCATCCTGACCCACAACACGTTTCTGTAAGGCTTCTTCCATTCGAAGCAATTTTTCCCGTTCGCTTTCAAGCATGTTGGAAACAGGAATCCCCGTCCATTGAGAAACCACATCAGCAATATCAACTGCGGTGATTTCTTCTTTTAATAATCGGTTTTCTTCGGATTCCATGGTTGCCTGGGCAGCTTCCGCCTGCCTGATTTCTTCTGTGATTGAAGGAATCTTCCCATACTGAATCTCAGCAACTTTGTCCAGTTTCCCTTCCCGTTGGTAGTTTTCTGCCTGGAAGCGCAAATTTTCCAATTCTTGTTTTAATTCGTTTACCCGATTGATGTCTTGCTTTTCCTTCTGCCATTGGGCTTTCAACCCGTTTGCTTGTTCCTCTAATTCCGCTAATTCCTGGGTGAGTGTTTGTAACCGATCTTTGGAAGCCTGATCCTTTTCCCTTTCCAGAGCAGCTTTTTCGATTTCCAACTGCACAATACGACGTTCAAGCGTGTCAATTTCGGATGGTAAGGAATCGATTTCAATGCGAATATGCGAAGCCGCTTCATCAATTAAATCGATAGCTTTGTCAGGCAGAAAACGATCGGTAATATACCGCGTTGATAGATTTACCGCCGCTACCAGCGCACCATCCGTAATGCGAATTCCATGATGGATCTCATACTTTTCTTTTAACCCACGCAAGATAGAGATGGTATCCTCTTCTGAGGGTTCTGAAGTAAATACAGGTTGAAACCGACGTTCCAGTGCCGCATCCTTTTCAATATGCTTGCGGTATTCATCCAGCGTGGTGGCGCCGATACATCGTAGCGTCCCCCGCGCTAACCCTGGTTTCAACATATTCGACGCATCCATCGCTCCGTCGGTGCGTCCAGCTCCAACAAGCGTGTGAATCTCGTCAATAAACAAAATAATACGCCCTTCCGCTTGTTCGATTTCATTTACAACCGCTTTCAACCGTTCTTCAAAATCGCCCCGGTATTTACTTCCTGCAAGCAAGGATCCCAAATCAAGGGTTAATAGCGTTTTTTCCTTAAGGGATTCGGGAACGTCACCCTGATGAATCCGTTGGGCGAGTCCTTCCACAATCGCGGTTTTCCCAACTCCAGGTTCCCCGATTAGTACCGGATTGTTTTTGGTTCGGCGAGAAAGCACTTGCATAATCCGGCGGATTTCTAAATCCCGACCAATAACCGGATCCAATTTCCCATCCCGTGCCCGTTGGGTTAAATCATTCGTATACTTTTCCAGAACCTGGAATTTATTTTCAGGAGTAGGAGTATCCACTGTTTGATTTCCTCGTAATTGGAGAATTTTTTCTTGGATTTGCTCCGCCGTGATAGCAGAACCATCCAGCAGATCTTTTATAGCAGGGCTATTATGACGCAACAACCCAAGAAAGATGTGTTCTAATGACACATATGAGTCATTCAGCTCTTTCGCCTGGTGCTCCGCGGTATGAATTGCCTGGCTTAAACTTCGGGATAGATACACTTGTACATCGGCTCCGTATACCTTGGGTGTCTTTTCAATGCCCTTGCTGATTCGATTTGCCAAGGTATCCCGTGGTATGCCCAGTTCATTAATTAGAATGGGAATCATCCCTTCGGTTTCTTCTAATATTGTATGGAATAAGTGATATTCATTACATTCCTGGTGCTGTTGTTGGGTAGCTAGATTCACAGCCCGTTGCAGTACTTCTTGTGATCGGATGGTAAAGCTATCAAAGTTCATAACAAACCTCCCTTATGGGATGCTAATAAAAGGGATCGTGTTGGGGTAATCCGTTATCCATTCTACTATCTGTAGGGAATCCCTCTATAAAATAATCCGCAAGATCTATGCCAAATGATTCGAGGGGAGAGGGGTGTTGATTTCTTATCCCTATCCCATATCGCTCGGGTCTATAATTGGTGGATATGATGCTTGTCGATTATGATGCAATGTCCTATCTTTTTGGTGGGTATATCGAAAGGAATCATGCACCAGCTCCGCTATAACTCCACCCATTTGGTTATCAGAATACACGGGTATCATACGAGGATCCGACGATGAAAGCACCACAGAAAAAAATCCAGGACGAAATACGACGCCGTGTGTTGGAAAAAGATCAAGAACTGTTACAAAAAAAGAACGAAGCAGAATGGCAGAATGTAAATTTGGATGTGTTGGCAGATATGACCGCACTATCCCGAGCGGAAGTGGATTCCATTGCAAACGAAGTTCAACAGGAATGGTCCCATCGACGCAAACGAACCCGCGTTCTTAGAGTGCTTGTGACCCTAGGCATGGTGATTATTCTACTTGTGATCCTATTCAATACTCTGTTGGCACCCGAACCCTTTTCCTTTACGGAAACGTTTGACACCAACGAAGCCAGATGGGATGAGTTTCGAGGGTATACAAAACGGACATTGATTGAAGAGGGGGCTTTTATATTCGAGAATGGTACGGAGAACTGGAACTACTGGAGCTATCAACCTGTTGATCTTCCCCAATCCTATCGGGTGGAACTTGCCTCCCGTTGGCTTCGAGGGAAATTTGCGCCCTATGGAATCATCCTTTTACAGGATAATGAAAATTACACGGTATTCCAGGTGAATGGCGATGGGGATGGGAGTTATTTGATCGTACGAGGTGGGGAATATGTTACCAACCCGGATTGGACCGATCGGGTAACCAAACCAGCCCAGGAAGAAACACCGCTTATTCAGCGAGTCGATGTTCAAAACCAGGAATATACCTATTATATTGATGATACATATTTTCATAAAGGGACATTGGATTCCCTGCATATTCAAAAAGTTGGGATGTTTGTTGGGGAACTTCAAACCGTAGCCTTTGATCAAATAACGATATGGGAACTGGAAAACGGAGAACCGGGTTCCGTTATTTGGGAAGATTCGTTTGAAGACAACACGAAGGAATGGCTTATCTCTTCGAAATATGAACGTCATGGGTGGATCGAAAAGGGAGCCTATGTGTTTGAGGGGAATACGTCGGATACGTGTTATTGGGCTGCGACGACATCTCAGCTACCAACAGCGTTTGAGATGTGGGTAGAATCCACCTGGAAGCGAGGGGAGCTATCCTGGTATGGGTTTCAAATTTTTGGAAATGAGACAGATTATTATGCGATGGAACTTCGGAATGATGGGCAGGCACGGCTGCTGAAAAGTGTTGCTGGTGAATATGTTTACTATGGTACAACAGTAAATACTTCAGCGGTGAGTTTGGGTGATCGTACCGTCACGCAATCTATCAGCATAGAATCCGATCAGCTTATTTATTATGTGGGTGATCAGATGGTGGATACCGTCCCGTTTGAATTTTCTACTATTACTCAGATTGCGTTGCGGGTATGTGGACAACAAACCATCCATTTTGAAGCGCTTTCCATTCAAGAAAAGTAGGAGGGAATATGCACTACACGGCGATATTTATTTTAGGATTTGTTGTATTGGTTGTGGGAATGGCGTTTTCCTGCGGTAATACAACCAACCAATCGAATTCTGCATCGGAGGAATCCAGCATGACGATGGAACAGCCCACCTCTGGGTTATCTGCTGAACAACCGGACTCTGACCCCGAATCATCGGGAACACAAGGGGAAGCCCTTCAGACATCATTTCAAACGCTTATTGCCACTCCCAGTGAATCGTACAAAACCTATATGACCGAAGCAAAGCACCATCCGGATTTCCCTGTTCCACCTGCATTGCAGGATTTCATTACAGCATTTCAACCGGTACGGATGGGATTGGTTATGGGGTGGACGTGGGAGCCGGGTCAATCCACGTTTTTTTGGATGCTTCCTGAGTTTGGCGTTTTAGGTGATGCATCGGAAGCAACCGAACAGATGCAAACCCGGTTTCGTGAACATGGTTTTGCTGTCATACCAGATGAAACGCTTTCCTATGGGTTTCGTATGGAAAAAACGGATTCCACGGTACTTCACCGTATGCAGATCCGAGATTTTGATGATTGGATTGGCGGGTCGGAACGTCGTTCTGGGGGTACGATGCTGTATGAGATCATTTTAGAGCAGGAGATCCCGGAACTGACTTTAGAACAAGTACTTACTGCCATCCCATTTATTCGTTGCTCCGAGCTTCCCGAATCACTGGAATCCTGGTTGAATTCAAAACTCATTCATCATATTGACTACGGTGGTACATGGACTCGGTATTATGATTGGATGATTGAAGTTCCATTAAAACCGAATGAATCCTGGGATGGGTTTCATACCTCGTTGGTTAACTTCTTGGAACAAGAAGGATTTTCCTATTGGAAAACCAGTCGAGGAACAGAAATCTACGAACGCCGGGAACCCGAGCCCTCTTTTTTCTATGTAGAATCCGTAGAAAAAGGCTCCCAAACATACGCGCAGCTTCGGTATCAACCACATTCGTAACGGTATAGAAAGAAATCAAGCGGGGAAGGTAACTATCCAATATATTTTTCCGAAGCCCCCCATTCAACCGCAATCTGGGCAACGCGATCGACGGCTTGTTCTTTCAACTGCTGGGTACTCGCGGTGACTTCCCATCGAACTAATCCCGCTTCGCTTTGTGAAACACGCTGAGCAACTTGAACCCAATGGGAATCAACCTGTGCTTGCTGATCAATAACAAACGGTAATCCTTTTCTAATCAACGTGGCATCCAGCGTACTACCATCTTCCATCGATTTCATTGATTGGGCGCCGTCCTTTATAAAAGCCGCTTCTACCGCATTTAAAACCCCCTGCTGTTTCTCTGCACCCCTAAATTTATATCCCCACTCTCGTTCCCTGAAGGTTTGGGATTGAATCTGCATTGCTTCTTCATATCCCTTGGGATTCTCCAAGTATGTTTTGGTGGTTAGAAGAGCAAAGAACAGTGTGTTTTCTGCTGGATAAAACGCCATGGAATCCTTATCCTTGCAAGGATAGGGAAAGTTAAGATAATAGTGGGATGATTCTTCCACCGCACTGACGAAGTGCCGGTTCCAGTTTCGGCGAAGTGCCTCTTTTATTTGTGAATGACCGTTACGGATAACATGAACCCCCACTCCTTGTTTTGCAGCGTGAATAATCGCGAGGGGGTTGGCTTTCAAATCCATGTAAATTTGCATGGTATGCCCATTGAGATAGGAAGCAAATTGATTCACCAAATGAGATACAATGAGACTCATATTAAATGATGGACTCAACTGCGTTCCCGAAGGCATCACCATATCCAGCCGATCCCCATCCCCATCAAAGAAAAATGCATAGTCCCATTGGTTGGTTTTAACCAGCTCCACACTCGACTGAACCGAATCGACTACCGCAGGATTAGGGGGACCGGAAGGAAACTTCCCATCCGGAACCATATTGCGTAGTGCTACCCGAGCGCCGGCTTGCTCAAATGCAATCGCAAATTCCGAACCTGCTGCGCCATGAAGAAAATCAAACAAAATGGGAATCCCCTTAAAATCGCCTGGTTTCACCTGAGCTAAATTCATGGCATAGGTTACATATTCCTCGAGATAATTGATCACTTGGAGGGATCCCTTCGCGGTGGGTAAACGCATGCCTTGCTCGTAGAATTCTTTGATGCGGACTAATCCTTCTTCCGGACCACAATGCATTGCGATGGGGGTTAATCCCGGTCCCACCAACTTTTGTCCATTGTCTTCCGGCGGGTTATGGGATGCCCCATACATAATCCCCGCAGCATCCGGGTTACGCAAACAAGCATAATAAAAATGACAGGTGGAATGCACTTGCAAACAAATCTGAACATCAAATCCAACAGAACGAAAAATTTCTGCAGCTTGCTCTAAGTATGCGGGGCTCCCCAACCGTGCATCACGGCACATAACAATGTGAGTTGTTTTCATGATGGTTTTGAAATAATAGGCTTCAGCATGGGCTA
>CAYPZJ010000098.1:0-14206 GCA_964414635.1 uncultured Spirochaetia bacterium | reverse complement strand
TCTCATGGTCGCTGGACTTCCTCCTATAGCCACCGCTTGTTCTTCTCAGACAATCCGTTTCCGTAGCGGAATAATCGAAGCAGAGGAACTCCGTTGCAGTTCTTCTTCTATTTTATAATGTATAACATCCAAATTCCGTCGAAAATCCACGTCCGTTGGTAACAGAGGTTCGGATTGCCATCTCAAAAAAAGGTGATTTAGTTTTTCTTCAGACATAGGCTCGATCCTGATTCGGCTCGATTTTAGAGCCACCCGGGGAAAAAATGCTTCCCGCAGCAGGTTCTTACTTGATTAACGCCGGATAAATAAACAGGGTGAAAATAAAATTCGATTCTTCAGAAAAAAAACTACCGACATTTGTATTCATACGGTTGCTTTTGACTTTGAGTCTTAAATTTTGTATATTTCAGACACCTATCAAACCCCTTCCTTAAGAATGGAACTTGTGTACATTATGAGAATATTCCTAGCTTTCGGGATCGCCCTTTTATTTCTAACAAGTGCTTGCTCCCCTTCATCCAACGAACATAAAACAAAAGACGCTTTCATCCCACCCGTTGTCACCCATCAAAGCTGGTGGGTACCTGACGCAGGACAACTATCGGGATTAACGTATGATCACACACGAGCATGCTTGTGGGCTGTAAGCGATTGGAGTGCATGTTTAACCGATCAAAATGAAATGGTACTCTATCCGGAGATCAAACCCACCGATATTTTCCGGTGTGGTTTTATCTACTCCATTCCGCTACCACAAGAAACAGCCGATACGGTTTCTGTAAAACGATTCTATGTAAATTTTTCTACTGAAACAATGGATCAACTTATTACAACTTGTGACCTCCCCATCGGTGATCGTGCACAGGATATGATTCGGTACGACCGTGTCGGAAATTTGCTTAAATATCAAATCGATCTGGAAGCCATTGTGCTGCATCCCGATCATCAGCATATACTAGTCTACGCGGAATCGGGATGGAATCTCATATTGAAACTTCACATTGAATCCGATGCATTAACAGTTGTCGATTGCTACCATGGAATCTTCCCCGAATCCGATCGTGATAACAAAGGAATCGAAGGCATGACCCTCTCCGACGACGGATGGTTGTGGTTAGTCCATGAAAATAAATTGGAATTGTATGGTATTCCCTTAAGTCAGTTAGAAGACCCCTCCCAACCAAACAAATTCGTATCGGTATTTTCAATCGGAGATGATGGTGGGATGATTGAATCCTTCTGTGGGATGACATATCACCAAGGGAATCTATTTATTTTAGATCGAAACCGGTCCAATCTAATTCGGATCCCACGCTCCTCATTGGTCCCCAACCAAATTGTCCCCCTGTTTTATAAACCGTTAATCACCAATCGGGAGGGGAATTATTTTCGCGCGCCCAATGGTCAATATTTTTTCACCCTCTCTTTGGAAGGCGTAACTCAAGGACCCAATGGAGAATTCTGGTTTTCAGTAGACCCTTGGTATGATAAACCAAATAAATATTTACCCATCACCGATAAACGACCCTATCAGCTAATCAATCCATTCACTGGGGTAAATAAAATTAAGGGTGGAGAACAAACCGCTGAATATTTTCGAAGATTTACTCCGATGCTCATCCGAGCAGAATTAAGTGCCGAGTAAACCAAGCCATCGTTTCTTCAAATCGTTTCTATAAATTGGGAATTCTATCTGTAAACCCTTGGTGTCTGCTAGCGTGGTCCATTTTTAGAAGAAATACTCGCTAGGGAAAATTCTACCGTCGTTCCCTTTCTTGGGGTACTTTGAATATGGATTTGTCCCAAATGTTCCTGGATGATCTTGAAACATAATGACAACCCCAATCCCACGGATTGGGTCGCATCCTTCGTGGTAAAAAACGGAGTAAATGCTTTTTCCAAAACATCTTTGGACATTCCAATCCCCGTATCAATAACCTGAACATGTATCTGTTCTTCTATAATTGTGCTTGTAATTTCAACGCGGCGTTCCAAAGTATTCATAATTGCATCCCGAGCATTGTTGATTAAATGAACCATCACTTCCTCCAGCTGTGATAAGTTTCCCATCACCTGTGGAAGCGAATCTTCTAGCCGTAATATTAAATCGATCCCCTCGGCTCGGAATGAGTCCTTAAATAGCAGTAAGGCTTTGTTTATCACCTGGTTGATATCCAATCGTGTATACGCATGAGCGGATGTTTGAGCAAAGGTTTTCAATTCATTAATAATATTCGCTGTCTTTTGCGATAATTCCTCAATATATCCCAAATACCGAGAGAAGTTTTCTTTTTGTATTTGATTCTTGGTTATCAATGAATTTAAACGTTGGGAAAAACTCTTAATCGCAGTTAACGGTTGATTCAATTCATGCGCCATTCCAATGGCTATTTCACCAAAGGTTGCCAGCTTCGCACTCTGTTCGATCTGTTTTTGCAACCGCTCTTTTTCCATCATAAGAATCCAGAGCGTTTCTTCCACCCGTTCCCGTTCGGATACATCCACTAAAATTGCAAGGGAACGAATAATGTGCCCCATTTCATCCCGAACCGCCACAGATGAGTACAACACATCGATTATCTCTCCATTTTTTTTCACAAACTGATAGGGGACTTCCTGACAAAAGCTTTTTTTAACAAAATCAGGAAGAACAAATTCTTCCGCATAGCGCCGGGAAGCCTCCGTCATAAAATAGGTGTATTTCAAACCGATTACTTCATGGTATTTGTATCCCATGGTACGGAGCCAATGGGCACTAACCGTAACCAAATATCCTTCGTGATCAACCGAGTGCATCATAACAGGAATGGTGGAATAGACCATTTCATCATGTTCCACCCGGAGTTCATTTTCCAACCGGTACATATCTAATTTATAAAGATATATTCCGATTCCAACCAAACTTACGATGAAGAGGATACGAATCAATAGTGAATAGGTACTTAAGGGGAGCAGATAAACAGGAAACGAATGCAACATTTTGCTGGTTGTGGGGGCTAAAAGGAAATCCAATATGGATATTAAAAGCCAGGTAATTAGGACCATCCCAACAGTCAGATAAAGCATACGGAATTTTCGTAATCCACGGATGGGATAAGCGGATGTCTCGTTCAGCATGATTTTATTTCCACTAGCTTGGTCAACTGGTTCGAATTACGCGATACAACCTCAAAGTAATAAAATCTTCTATTTTTACATATTGCACCTGTCTATCATTAACCCGTTTATCAGATTAGGTTTCACAATTCTCTTTATTTCATCAATACCATCTTCTGACTAGGATTTGGCTTATACCGGTCAGCAAAGCAAAATGGAAGTTATTCTTTAGTGGAATCTTTTTTGGGGATTCGCTCAAATGGAAGTAATTTATATAGCGCACTAATGCAAAAAACCACATTCACCAATTGATGGGTGGTTTCTGTATAGGTGGATTCATTCCCGAAATGAATATCCAGCGATACCCCCGGTTGAATGAAGAGAGGAACTCGTTCGATTGGATGAATTTCTCCAACCAAATGTACAATAAAAGAAATACTATGATCATTCCAGGTTTCAAAAACCGGGTCATCCCATGGTTTTACTTCCCCTGATGCTTGCTGATATTTTCCGTTCAAATACATCGTGTATGCAATTCCCATTCCCAATTGGAAAATGGAAAAACGAGTTTTTAATAGCACCGGAATCCGAAACCCAAGGATCTCCAGCGTATTTTCTTTTTCCAAGATGGTTTCTGTTTCAGGATCCGCAACCAGATTTATCAAACGCGCACCTTTGTAGATAATTCCGGGATGGGCACCAATTCCAAAGTCAAGCCCGGTACTTGTACGATGGATGAAAAACCCATCAATGACAACCGATCCCCCTTTTATGAACAAACCTTTGTGGGTATTACTTCCAAAAATCTCATGGAAACCAGAACCGGATGGTAAGGAAACTCCAAAATCATATTGAACACCCACACGTAATCCTACCCAATGAGAAGCAAATCCATATGCTGAAGCACTCATAAGGCATAATAAGAGTAATACCAGAACACCTGTAAATTGTAATTTAAAAACCATTACTCCCCCCTCTTCTAAGATGATGCAACCATGTATCAATACGCACGACTAGCAGGACAAGGCTCTTCTCCACGCATCCCTCTATTCAGGGCAGCGAAAAATTTTGTGGAGAATTCCATCACGTATTACATGCTTTTGAAAAATCCCTTCACTATTCCGTATTCCATCGCCTACTTCTAGTATAATACATTTCGACACGTATGACAGAATTTATAAAAAATATATTCAAAAGAAAATAGAACATTAGAATCAAATCCACACAAAAAAAGGGTATTATGCTATCTGAATACTTGCTGTGTTGTTTACGATTCCCCAATTGGTTTGACAGGCAATCGTATTCATTATAAAGGCAGCAATCCCGTCTGATAAAGCAAAATAAACAAAGTAACAATCGGCGCAATGTATTTAATCACAAATCGCCAAATTGGATAGGAAAGGATTTCCACTTTATAGCGAAATTCCTCTCGGGTTTCATTATTTTTCATTACCCATCCAACAAACAGGCAAATAAAAACCCCTCCCAAAGGTAACATGATTTTACTTGCGAGCGAATCAAACAAATTAAAGAAGTCTAATGAAAGCGCAGAAGGGACACCCAATAGAAAAATGACGGAGCCAATAAGTAGCGTAGCTTGAGCACGGGAGAGCTTGAATTGTTGGATCATAAATGCCACCGGCACTTCCAATAACGATATCGCAGATGTAAACGCTGCGAAAATGAGCAGGGCAAAAAATAGAATCGCTAACGCTTCTCCCATTGGAATTTGAGCAAAAATCAACGGTAAGCTTTCAAACATCAGAGTCGGACCGGCTGCTGCTTGCCCGCCAAATTCCAATACAATAGCAAAAATCACGGTTCCTGCAAGAATCGCTACCAAAGTATCTAAAAAAACGATAGTAACACCCGAGGATACCAGGCGTGATTCTCGCCGTAAGTAACTTCCATACGTAATCATGGCACCCATACCAAGCGAAAGGGAGAAAAATGCTTGACCGAATGCTTCCAGTAAGCTGGATAACTTAAATTTGGATGCATCAAAGGACCACATAAACGAAAGCGAATGCGCAATCCAACCCCCCTCCGCCAAATTGCGTTCAATCGTATAACCAGTAAGTAATATAAGAATTCCAAAAAGCAGCGGCATCATAATTTTTGATATGCGCTCAATACCTTTCTTAACGCCCATTATTATGACACCAATTACAAGGAGCATAAAAATAAAATGCAGAATAATCTGTAATACTCTATTGGATAACAGAGTCTGGTTTTTCAGTGCAAGTTCGAGTTGGTTAAATTTCTTCAGTATTTCATCGGTTAGTCCATCAATTTTTTCTGGTGTTACGGCCAACGCATCGGTTAATAAGGAATTCCCCTCCAATTGTGATAATTCGGAATGCACCAGCCGGTCATAGGTCTCCACATCATATGCTATGGTATCCTGTTCTCCCAGTTGGGTCATTATTCGTTGAATGGCTTCATATAAAAGGAAATAGGGTCCCGCATGATATTGATGCTTATTCTTAAGTAACAACTCTTCCTGTACCAAGATGCCAAGCAAAAAATTGACTACACGGAGGGAATCCTGTGATGTATTGGACGAAGAGTTTTCCATCACATGTTGTTCGGTAATTTGATCTTTAAGCCAGGATCGATACGCATCTAGCTGTAAGGGTCGAAGTGTAGGGTCCGACTCTGGTGCAACGTTTAAATATTTCGAGATACCTATGATTGCAGTTTTAGATAATTCCAAAAGGGGTTTATTTCCTAAAGTTGTTAGTATTGCATAGGTTGAAGGATCTTCCTGCTGGAGCTGTTTTTCTTCGGTTTCCATTAGTTCTGCGATTCCATTTCCAACCGTAACAGCACTATCATTTAATGAGATTCCATACAGCACTCGTATCGACATCGCATCACGAGACGATTCATCTACTTCCACGACACGTTCTGCAAGCGATCCGTTGAGATTTGATTTGGAAAACCCAAACTGAAGTGACTCGACAAAATAAAATCCTGCCCATCCTGATAAGACACTATAATACGATAAAATGATAAATGCCGTGGCAACACCTAACACACCAATACCTTGCCAGGGACTTTTGTTACCCCGCAGTACACGAAAAGCAGTAATGGGATCCCGCTGCGTTCGCCGTCCTAACATAAATTCACTAATCATGATGGGTAAACCAAATAGTAAAACCAATGCTAGGTAAATTACTATAAACAGCCCCCCTCCATTTTCTCCCGCAACATACGAGAATCGCCATATATTTCCTAATCCTACAGCTGATCCTGCTGCGGCAAAGATAAATCCAATGCGACTTCCCCAAAATCCTCGGCCCGAGGTTCCCGAATTATCCATCATTAGACTCCTTCCATAGGTGATTGGTGAATCCTATCGTTGAGAGTAAGAAATCGTTCCCCGAAAAAAATATAAAGGGATGAGTTCCCCCTACAATATAGAGAGACCATTCGGATTTGTCAAAGTGTTTACGGAAACCATTTGACCGATCGGGTATAAAATCGTATTTTACCAGGTATGGAAGATTTTAAGATGGTAACAACCCGAAAGGGGGATCATGGAGAATCGAACCTATACAGCGGTGAGCGATTCCCAAAAGATGATTTACATTTTGAAACCCTGGGTGATTTGGATGAACTCAACTCCCATTTAGGATTAATCAAAGCCCATATACACATCCATGAACCCCACCTGAACGCTCCCTACCCACTTGAAGCCTGGGTGGAGCAAATTCAACGGCTTCTTTTCGATATTTGCTCGGAAATCGCTACCCAACCCACATCCGAACTCTATTCCCAATTGAATCATCCAAAACCCGATGATTTGGATCACATTGAACAATGGCAAAAAGCCCTGTTAGACGTTGTCCCGCTACCTAAATCCTTTGTGATACCAGGTCAGAACATCCTTTCTTCTAAATTGGATATTGCTCGAACCATTTGTCGGCGGAGTGAACGAAAACTGGTTCGGTGTCGACGCGACCTTCAATTGGATCATCTGGCAGATTCTCAACGCATTTTGAATCGGTTATCAGATTTACTCTTTATTATAGCGCGGTATGTGGAGGGTGAGTCTATTCATCCTAAATCTTCATCTTCGTAAGTACAAAAATCCTAATTCAATCTAAAAAAGGGTCGTCAACGACCGAACACGTTGTTCTTCCTTTAGTTTTTCTAGCACTTCTTTTAGGGGAAATGCTCCCAGATCCCCTTTATCCCTACTCCGAACAGCGATGGTGTTAGAAGTCTGTTCCTTTTCTCCGATAATAAACATATACGGGACTTTCATAAGTTGCGCATGTCGAATTTTGTACCCCATTTTTTCATCCCGTTTATCTATCTTGCACCGAAAGCCTTCTTTGATTAATGCATGCTGCAAGGTTTTACTGTAATCATTATAATCCCTGCTTACCGGGATAATTGTGATTTGTTCCGGCGCCATCCATAATGGAAATTTTCCACCAAAATTTTCAATCAGGATTCCGATGAAACGTTCTAATGAACCAACAATGGCTCGATGGATCATAACGGGATGATGTTTGTTTCCATCCGCTCCTTCATAGTACAAATCGAACCGTACCGGCATGGAAAAATCCACTTGACAGGTTCCTAACTGCCACATCCGCCCCAATGCATCCTCCACTTCAAAGTCGATCTTTGGTCCATAAAAAGCGCCATCACCTTCGTTGATTTTATAAGAATAACCCAATTTATCCAGTGAGCTGAATAGCGTTTTGGTCGCACGCTCCCAATCTTCTGCTGAACCGATGGATTTTTTAGGACGGGTGGAAACATAGATATCGTAGGTTTCAAATCCAAATGTACGATATACGTCGGTGACAAATTGAATGATATTAATAACTTCTTCTTCCAGTTGTTCAGGAGTACAGTATACATGGGCATCATCTTGAGTAAAGGACCGTACTCGCATCAATCCATGCAGTACACCACTCCGCTCAAACCGATGAACCATCCCGAATTCTGCTACCCGTATCGGTAATTCGCGATAGGAATGGAGTCGACTTTTATATACTAAACACGCTCCGGGACAATTCATAGGTTTTAATGCATAGGTCTGGTTTTCCACCTCGGTGAAATACATATTGTCCCGATAATTATCATAATGCCCACTCTGATGCCATAGATCCACATTCAACGTGCTCGGCGTAATGATTTCTTCATACCCGCGTTTTGTAAGCTCTTCCTGCACATACCCTTGAATTTGACGTACCAACACGGTACCCTTCTGATGCCAGAAAGCCATCCCAGGTCCTTCATCCTGAATGGAGAACAAATCCAATTCCTTCCCAAGAAGCCGATGATCCCGCTTCTTCGCTTCTTCCATCAGTGCTAAATATGCTTTCAGCTTTTTCTCATCTGCAAATGACGTACCATAAATACGTTGAAGCGCTTCCCGTCGTTCATCACCTCGCCAATACGATCCCGCTACCGATAAAAGTTTGACTACAGGAACCATCCCTGTCGAAGGAAGATGGGGTCCGGTGCATAAATCGGTAAACTCACCTTGTTTATATACGGAGATATGGCTCAATTTCCTATCAGAAACGAGATCTTCAATTAATTCAACTTTGAAGGGGTTCGGATCGGTCTGTTTATAATATGTCAGCGCTTGTTCAACGGTCCATTCTTCCCGCTTAATTGGATAATCTTCTTTAATGATGGTTTGCATTTCCGCTTCAATCTTCTCGAGGTCATCGGGTGTAAACGGCTGCTCCACCAAAAAATCATAATAGAATCCATTATCGATAATGGGACCGATAGCGCATCGTGCATTTGGAAACAACCGATATACGGCTTGTGCCATAATATGGGAGCAGGTGTGACGAAGGATATCTGTCCCTTCTGCACTTTGGATAGTAATAATCGCTACGGAAGCATTTTGGGTAATAGGGACTGTCAAATCTTTGAGGTGTTTATCAATTTGAATAGCAACCGCATCTTGGGCTAATCGCTTTCCAATGGAGGCTGCAATCTCACGTCCATCTATAGCTTGTTTGTCAAACTCCCGGGTTGATCCATCAGGAAGCGTGATCGTAATCATGGTGTTTTTACCTTCGGTGTGCTAGGCTTGTCCGGTTGCAACCCGCCTTCTGCCTTGTGCATCTTTTTTCTTCTTCAATTCTTGACGTTTGGATCGCCAGTTTTCCCATAAATAAAGTACCGGTGATGCAATAAATATGGAAGAATAGGTTCCAATCAATATCCCGATAAATAGGAAGAAGGCGATATCAAACAAGACATCCACTGGGATTAAAACAGAAACAATAAGCAGTGGAATGGCTGCTAACTCCGTCGTGATAGAGGTGATGATGGTTCGATTCAAAGATTGGGAGATACTTTTATTAATAATAAAAATGTAATCCTTATCCTTGATATCCCGAGAATTCTCGCGAATCCGGTCGAATACCACAATCGTATCATTCAATGAATATCCCAAAAGGGTGAGGATGGCTACAATCAGTGGGACCGTGATTTCCCTACCCATTAAGGATGCGATTCCAATAATTAATAAGGAATCGTGTATCAATGCAATCACTGCCGCAATCCCAAATTTAAACTGAAATCGGAATGTAATATATAGAATAATCAATGCAATAATGAGGAAGATAAACATAAATGCATATCCTCCCATACTTGCACCAAATGCGGTACTAAATCCTGTCCGTTCTAGAATAGTGATTTCCGCAATATCATCCCCGAAATGCCGCACCAACCGCGCAACTACTTCATTCTCCACAAAATCTGCGATATTCATCTTGAACCCAATTTCAGTCAGAATATCATCCAGAATAACTAAATCCTGGTCGGAAATGTCGGTACGAATGGAAAACAGATGCACATTCTCTTCATAGTTATAATAACTGCGTACTGTTTCTCGTAGTTTCTCATCCTCAATTTCAGCAAGGATATCATTTTCAAATCGTTCTTCTCCCACATGTTTTGGGAGTCGATCTTCTTCGGCTTCGGTTTTCATCTTTAGCTGATACTGATTTGTTCCATATTCCGAGGGAAGCCGAAACACCACCACACCTTCTTGGAAATTGCGTTCTTCCAGATAGTCTTTCATGATTTCCCGGATTTCTTCCACATCAACCGATCGTTCATCGGTCATAACCAATTTAATCTTTGTGGAAATCCCCCCCGAAAACTCAATCCCCAAACGAAACCCACCCAAGCCAATATTAAACAAGGGCATGATTAATATCCAGAACAATCCCAACGCTAATACAGAACCTGAAATGATAAAGGCGATGCGTCTGAACTTAATGAAATCAAATACTCTTTTAACTAGCACAGCTGTTCTCCTTCAAACGTTTACAATCCGCTTCCTACAGCATATCCATCTTAAATACTTAGTTTCTTTAAGCGGAATACGGATACGATAAAATCCAGTATAAACCGTACAATAAACAAGGCGGTAATCATCGAAATGATAATACCCCAGAACAGAGTAATACCAAATCCTTTCACAATACTAATATCAATCATCGTAAGTACCAGTGCTGCGAGTACGGTTGTGATATTCGCATCGAGAATCGTTAAAAAGGCTCGTTTAAAACCCTGATCAATGGCATCCGGTGTGGTTTTACCCGCCCGGAGTTCTTCTCGTATCCGCTCAAAAATAATCACATTGGCATCTACTGCCATGGCTAACGTTAGTACCATACCTGCAATACCAGATAGTGTTAATGTAAATTTCAGACTGGATAGCACCGCAAAGAGGAGTAACCAGTTGAAAATCAATGCAATATTCGCAATAAACCCACTAAACCGATAGTACAAAATCATAAAGATAAGCAATAGCAATACCCCAATCAGGGCTGCATACGATCCATATTCAATATTTCGAGCTCCCAACGAAGGTTCGATGATGTTCTCACTTTCTACAATCAGACTCGCTGGTAAATTCCCCGCTTCCAGAATTCCAACCAGATTTTGTACTTCTTCTACACTAAAACGTCCTTCAATAACACCACGTCCCCCAGAAATACCCGTTCGAATGTTTGGTGCACTTTTCACTTCCCCATCCAAAACAATCGCCAGACGTTCCCCTACGTGATCTTGGGTTACAAGATAAAAATTATCGGCACCCTGCCCATTAAATTGGAACGCTACTCGAGGCTGTCCCGTATTGGGATCCATATCGGGACTCGCACCTGCCAAGTGGCTCTCTCCCGTAATCGTTACATAAACCTTCTCGCCTGCGGAATTCGTATAGGATAAATGGTTGAGTACAATCACCCATCCTTCCTGTTTGCTAAAGGGATCCGACGAGGATTTGAAGGGCATCAAGGTGGATTCATCCCCAACCATCAAATAACCGTTTCGTTTCCCAACCCCCGCATTCATCCCACTTCGAGCTACATAATTTTTATAGCGATCCACCAAGTCATTTAAGAAAACCGTGCTGCTCAATGCTACCTTGGCTTCGGTACTGTTGGGATCGTATTTAAACTCCTTATTTACCATCATATCATTCTGGGAGATAAACGAGTATAATCGATTATGATCCGCTGGGTCATCAATTTTTACAACCAAATCAAATGCTTTTTCTTCGCTAAGTACTTCTACATCCACCAATAAAGGCTTTTCCTGCATATCTGATGTTTGATCTTCCAATAGCAGCTTTTCCAATACGGCGACAAATTTCCAATCGTGCTCCAATACCTCATGCGTTCCTGCAAGAATATTCTTTATGTTATTTTTCTTCCAGTAGATGTATGTTCCCAGGTACGTTTCAAGGTGTACTCGTCCAATTCGAGCTTCCCCTTCCGGGTCAACATTAATGAAGTGATCATCGGGTGTGAGATGATAATCACTAAAAAAGGTTGCCAAATCTTCTTTATACCGCGCAGGAAGCGTGGTTTTGTCATTCACTTCATCGATTGTATCTAGCTCATCAGAGGCATCGTCTTCGTTCTCCGCTTCGGTTTCCATCGCTTCTTCATTTGAAGACTCGTCATCGTCTTCTTCGGCAGCTTCCTTTTCTGCCAGTTCCTCTTCTGTTAATGGAACAAAAACCAAATCAAACCCAATATTTATCTCAGGAGGAACGGGAGCCTCTTGCAGCTTTAATTGTTTTTCATCGATCATCCTGGAATGTCGTTTGGTTTCTTCATCAATCGCTTGGTATAAGACTAATAATACATTTTCGATCGCATCAGGAGACGGCATGGGCAGAATGATAACACCTTCCTCGGTTGGAGTCGTTACCTCAAACCCAAACGCTTGCAATTCCCGTTGTAGCAAATCCACATACCCGTTTTTAATCACCTCAATCTTTAGGTAATAATCGGGTTTTACTGATCCATTCGCAAATCGGAATTCCCCTTTGAATTTTTCGTATTCCAATCGATTATTAAGGGAAGTCAGCATTTCTTCAGCATAGCTAAATTTCCCCTTGATCTGATCCAAATTGTAATTAAATCGAGCCGTTTTCACTTGTTCTTTAAAAAAATCGGGTTCCGGTTCCAGATGATACGCATCAATGAACGCTTGGAGTTTCTTTTTATCCTGAATATCCAATACATCGATGAAAAACCCAAAATCATTCATCTGATTAGGAATACCTGCCAACGTAAACATGGTACGAATATCGGAAATGGATTTATTCACAATCACACGCTCATTCCGGTTTATATACTCCGGATACTTGGACTCCACTGTTGCCATTGTTTCTTCATCAACTAGCCGGAACTCCAAATTTCCTGCCCGAGTTACTACTGCAATCGCATTATCTCGGTTGGTTGCACCTGGGAGGGATACTGTGATATATCCTCCTTGAATACCTTTTTCAATAATAGGTTCAGACACCCCAAATTGATTAACCCGATCCTGAAGTACTTTAATAGCTTGATCCGTCACATTCGCCAATTTAGGTGCAATTTCATTATTCCAAATTGACTCACGCTGTTCTTCATAACGTCGATCAATCTCAATCTGCATGGCTCGAGTAAGCTGTTCCTCAATTTTTTCCTGATCCACTTCGGCTAATTCTTCCTCGGTATTTGGAGTTCCTGGTTGTGCCAGATAGGTATTCAGAACACTTTCCCGTGTGGATTCCTGGAACGCACGATCTTCATCCACTTCCTGTTGGATACGCGCTTTCGCTTGTGCTGTAATTCGCTTCACCAGACTCTCTCGGTCAACATCCAGTGTGAGGCTGATTCCCCCCGCAATATCCAATCCAGGGGAAATTGCGCTCGAGCGGATCGATCGCAAATTTTCAATAAGAGCCAACGCTCGTCGCTTAGCTTTTGCACGCTCCATTTTAGAAAGAAAATCTCGTGCTAACAAATTATAATCGACATTGGAATAATCCGTTTCTTCTTCAGAGCCAGCTAGCTCTGCTTGTCTGGCTTGATGGAGATTCTGAAGGTGTGCTATCAATTGCGATTTTGTAATCTGGAAAATGTAATCTTTATAGGTGAGTTGGTGGATGCGCCCTGTGGTCAGATATTTCGCCTGGCGGATATCCAGCACCGGATCACCATATTGTAATTCTTCTTCCAAGGACTTTGCAACTTTCATCGACGGTACATCACCAGTAGAATTATCCGCTTTATAACAACTGTAATAGATCGACTGATTTTCAAGGATCCGCCGCATTCCATTGACCAAATCTTCAATCTCCATTTCAATTTGGTGCATATCTTCATTTGTTATTTCGACCAAGGAGCGATCTTCCGGCGATAACAGAAAATACCACTGCAACGTAGGGTATATCATAAAGGTAGCTGCCAGAAAAATGATAATAATTATGAGTAATCTTAAACGTTTACGTTCCACACTTCCTCCAAAATCTTAATCAATCAGCGTCCTATCCATATCATAAGTCTTGTAATTAAGATTGGTCGGATGAATCGAAGGGATCGATCGGGGCGCTGTTTGACTACAAGCGTATCCTTACTTTTTTTCTTTCGTTTCTTCTTCTTTGGTTTCTACAGCGTCCTCATCTTCTTCATCATCGTCATCATCAGAAAGGGGGGCTTTTTCCAGCACATTGGTTATCGCGTTTTTAGCAAATTCTACCCGTAGTTGCCCGCCGATTACCGCAGTGATGGTGTTTTCCTTTATTTTAACTACCTTGGCGTACATCCCACCT
>CAYPZJ010000097.1:0-14298 GCA_964414635.1 uncultured Spirochaetia bacterium | reverse complement strand
AGGCTCCAATCAACATAGATTTTGCTAACTGCATTCCCTGTTTTAAACGGTACAATCCGTTATCATACCAAAAATAATTCCGATCCATTTGTTCCTGCGTCTTGTCAGCATAACAGGTGGAAGTAAGCCTAGGTAATAGATGAATCTCCAACATATTTCGATTCCAAGAAAACCCATTGGGAAAGGTCTGCCAAAATTCGGGATTTACCACCGCTAACTGGAACATATTCGTATCAAGTGTTGCTATTCCTAGTGCCTTACCAGATTGTGTTGTATCTAAGCTTCGGCTTTGCGAATAGCGATTGTAATCGTATTGAATTACTTGTTTAGAAGAATTAAAAGGGAATGGTTGCTTTTCTGATCCTGCTAACTGAACGGTTCCATGCAACTTATATTCTTTCAGTGGAGTTAAATCCACTTCAAAAACCATATCCCGGATTGTAGAAAACATATATTCCGGATCCCGTTCATCCTTCCCTAACTGAAGACGAATATCATTCCCCCAAACATATTCCACCATTAGATATGGGACCCCATACACCGCTCGAACATACATGATATAGCGTCCTGCATATTGCTTTTTGTCTATAGTATAATATTTACCCTCCATCCGAAGCGTACCAGCCAAAGGACCGTCTTCCTCTAAAACTACCTTATCTGGACTTACTGCAGTACATACCGATTCTGTATCCAGTGTAATCCTTAGTTTCATTGGTAGATGCAGAGTCTTACCATCCGGTAGAAAAATCTCCAGGGCATTCCAACGAAAACGAAGCCATTCATTCTCTACAAACGGATCGGTTTCATCCGCGATAATGGTAATTCGTGATTCCACTTGAGGTTTCACAATCGCCGGTCCCCATTCCAGTATATATGCTTCTTTCTGAGCATTTAAAAAGACCGTTGGAACCGTGATATGTAACCATTTTATAGAACCGTCTCCCCAACGGGCTAATACACGGCTTTGATAGGGGATTGATTTATTAGCATCCTGCATCAAGCGGATATGATCTTTTAAAAAAATAGTGCCTTGCTTGAATGGAACGCTCTGACTCACCACACTAGGTAGCTTGGATCCATTCATTTGAAGAATCAAAGGTGTATTCCCCGAGGATTCCATAACCGCGGTTTGGGGTTCAGAACTTACAATCAGATGCCGCAGCTCACTTTCCAAAACCGCTTCTGTCCGAGGTTCGATACACTGTACTTTGAAATATATCGTCGCACCCGGTTCAAACTCGGTGATGCGAACCCGATGAAGAAGATGGTATCCATCGCTGGATTCCCTTTTATATGATAGCGAATCCGGTTGGAACCCATATATAATCCTTCCCTTACAATGAATGGTGTTACGCCAGCTAATTTCCACAGTATTGGCTTGTTCATCTACATACGTTCCTAAGCCCTGTATTTCATTGGAAGGTAAATCTGGAAGGGTTTCGGTAAAATAAATACTTCCCAAAATTGCTTTCCCATCACCAGTAGTATTTTGCTGGGTTATACAGACGAATTTCCCCTGCTCCATGGATATTGGCTTAGGAGCAATATAGATCCGTTTCACATTATCATTCAGCTCTCCGGTAATAGTGCCAAGAAGTATCCCCTCATACGAAACCGTAAGCTGTTCCACTACATCCCGAATGTCTTTAAAAACAATCAACACATAATAGGTTCCAGATTGTGGAACAGGAATCAATACTTGTGATCCTTCCTGAGGATTGAGCTCAATATGATTTTGATAATTTTTAAGGATTGGCTCCCAATCCTTGCTCGGTGCCAGATCTACTGGATTAATGTAAAAACTATTCTCATATAATTGGTTTTCAAGCTTAAACACATGTGGATGAAATGAAAACTCGGCACTCTCTTTCAATTCAGAAGATTGGTGTTGCTGACAATGAAATTGTAGTATTCCAAACATTAATCCACATAGAATAAAGATCAGTTTTCTGATTGTAACCATATAATCTTCCTTGGTTTATGTTTGCCTTTATCCATTAAATAGAAATGACTTGTAAGATTAAAAAAGGATTCTCTCCCAATCACACCAATCCAGCCCTATCAACGTGAAGACTTACAAAATATCCGATTCACGATAATGAATCGCCTGACATGAGACTTCTCCCCATCCCCAATGCCATGATGTAGTAGATGGTTCAGATCCTGTTGCGTAGTACAACACAGTAACAATAGTACCATCATCTAGCTGTACTGTAGAAGGATACCCCAAATCCCCTGATTTGTCCCCATCCCCTGCTAGAAGTATTTCTCGATCCCAATTCCAATTGTTTCCTCCATCCGTACTTACAACAGCACCGCATCCTCTTGGACATAACCGTCTTCCAAAAGTGACGAGGATTTTTCCACTGCAAAGTTGAAGTATATCAGCTGGATGCTCATGGATTCGTGTAAAAGGAGTAGGGGAGGACCAGGATCTACCTCGATCGGAACTGCGTAAAATAGAGACTGCACCTTCCACTGTTCTCGCGACAGCCAACAGCGTTTGATCGGAAGTGAATACGTATGCTGTTTCATTATGATCTTCAGCCACCAAGGTTTCATCACCCCAAGAATGTCCCCCATCCATGCTGCGGAGAAGACAACAAACATTATTCTTTTTACTGTATTCAGAACGCGGATTCCCATACACAGACATATACAAAATACCTTTATCATCGTGTATAATCCGTCCGTAAGGAATGATCGCATGTAAATGCTTGGATCGATAAGGCTCCAGGTGTGTCCACGTTTTTCCTTGATCGTTGCTGTGGCAAATATACAAATATGCATCATCCTCTTTGCTTTCTTTGTTCTGATAGTACTCCATTCCATTTGGGGTTTCTGCATAACGTGCCAAACCAGCCTTTTCGTATGCTAAAATCCAACCCCCATCTAATCCTAAACCAAACGCAGGATTACGACTATCTTCCCATTTAGGTGTTACTTGGATGGGATCCGACCAGGTTTTTCCACCGTTTTCTGAAAACGTGGTAGATAAGGTTGCTGCTATACCGATATGTGGAGCACCTGTACGAAATACTACAGCAAGGGATTGGGTTCCAGTTTTTATTGCTACAGGGAAATAACCTTCCATAGCACAAACCAAATAACGATCCAATCGCCGTCGTTTTCCGATAAAGATGTCGGATTCATATTTTAAATACCGTTGTGTCTGCATCATATCCCTACTTGTTGCATAGTGGTGCTCCAAAAAGGAATCACATATGTATCCTTAACTTAGATAATCCATTACGGAGTGTAGATCTTTATCACCTCTTCCACTAAGGTTTACCAATATTTTTTTAGGAACATTTTTATGTTGTTCGGCTAACTGAAGAGCGTACGCTATTGCATGGGCTGATTCCAACGCGGGAATGATTCCTTCTCGTTTACACAAAAGCTGAAAAGCATCCACAGCTTCACGATCTGTTACACTTACATAAGTAGCTAATTGATGTTCCTTTAAATAACTATGTTCCGGACCAACTCCTGGATAATCTAATCCTGCAGAAATGGAATGGGTCTGCAAGATCTGTCCTTCATCCGATTGCAATAAAAAACTCTTTGCACCATGAAGTATCCCGATTCGCCCTTGGGTTAAGGTAGAAGCATGACGTCGTGTGGTTATTCCCTCACCCGCAGCTTCAACCCCAATTAATGAAACCTTTGAGTTATTAATAAATGGAGCAAAAATACCAATTGCATTCGACCCACCTCCAACTGCTGCAACTACATAGTCTGGTAGATCTTTCCCAAGTTTGAGAAGCTGCTCTTGGGCTTCCTCTCCAATGATTTTTTGAAAGGATCGTACTATTTGTGGATAGGGATGCGGACCTGCTACCGTTCCAAACACATAAAATGTATCCCGAACATTGGCTATCCAATCTCGTAAGGCTTCATTTATCGCATCTTTCAGGGTACCTGATCCATACGAAACAGGTATAACATTGGCTCCCATTAGTCGCATACGGAACACATTCATTTCCTGGCGCTTCATATCCACCGATCCCATATATATCACCGTTTTGATACCTAACAACGCACCTACCATTGCCGTTGCCACTCCATGTTGCCCCGCACCGGTTTCTGCAATAAGACGAGTTTTCCCCATACGTTGTGCAAGCAATCCCTGTCCCAAACAGTTATTAGTCTTATGGGCTCCTCCATGAAGAAGATCTTCTCGCTTTAAATAAAGATCTACCCGGCTTTCCGGCAATAAATGTTGAGCTTTATATAGTGGAGTCGGACGTCCTGCATAGGTACGTAAGTATTCTGATAACTCCTTCTGAAAAGAAGGATCCTGCTGAACCTCGTTGAAAGCGCCCTCTAACTCATCCAACGGTTTTTTCAAGGTTTCAGGTACAAATTGCCCTCCAAAAGGACCAAAATATGCTGAAATACTCATATGACACATGCCTCGATTAATTTCATATCTTTAATTCCGGGTTTCTGTTCCACCCGAGAGTTTAAATCCAATCCTAAAACAGGAAGGGTGCGTGCGCTCGCTATATTTTCAGGTCCGATGCCTCCTGCAAGCAACGAACGGGATAATACATCTTTGGGAACTAATTCTAAAAGAGACCAATCAAACATTTGTCCCGTACCACCACGCTGATGGGAACCCGTTGTGTCAAATAGGTAAAAATCGGCATTAGAAACAAAATGGGGCTGCTCATCTGGATGAAGGGAAACCATTTTTATAACAGCGATTCGAGGTATGCATTGTTTCAGTTTTGCAATATAGGCTTCATCTTCAGTTCCGTGAAGTTGTACTCCAAATAATTTGAGTTGGTTGCAGATTTCTACCACATGCTCAATCTTTTCATTCACAAAAACACCCACCTTATTTAAATCCTGCAGATCCGGATGATTAACCCAAGACGAAACTTGTTGAGGCTCTACATATCGTTTGCTTTCCGGATAAAAAATAAGCCCCATCCATGCAACAGGTAACTGTGCTAATCCCAGCGCATCTTCGAAACGGGTTATCCCACAAACTTTGATAACCTTTGAACCAAATAATTCCTGTACCTTCATTTGAATCACCGGTGCTTTCATAAAGGTGGTACCAATCAAAACCGTATCCACCCATCCTATTAAACGATGTACATCCTTTGCTGTTTTAATTCCCGATTCCGATACGGTTACAAAATCGGGAGGAAGCAACGATACTATTCGTAAGGTAGTATCCAAACGAATACTAAAATCATGTAAATCCCGATTATTGATTCCAATAATTCGAGCACCCGAATCCATAGCCATTTTTGCTTCGGATTCAGTATGAACTTCCACAAGTGCTTCCATACCCCATTGCCTTCCATATTCAAGAAAATGTTTTAGTTGATCGGGACGCAAAATAGCAGCAATCAACAGAAAACTATCTGCTCCTGCATCTCGAGCTTCACCAATTTGATATGTGTCGATAATAAAATCCTTTCTTAGAATTGGAAGGTCTGTGAGGGAACGAACCTCACGTAAAATTGAAAGACTACCCTTAAAATAAGATTCATCAGTGAGGATAGAAAGTGCTGCAGCAAAGGGATTGTATGCGTGTACAATTTGATTAAGTGAAAAATCCGGTCGAATAACTCCTTCTGATGGCGATGCTTTCTTGATTTCCGCGATACAGGCAAGTGGCTTTTTTTGTATAGCATGGTAAAACGAACGGGTAGTAGGCTCCAAAGTATGCTCCCATTCGGTTATGGGACGAACCCTTTTAGCTTGTTCTACTTCAACATACTTTGTTTGTATAATTTGTTCCAGAATAGTAACCATAGTATTCCTATTATTATCGTGTAAAGCCCACCAACTGGTTCAGCTTATCTTGCGCAGCGTGAGAATCAATCGCTTCCTTTGCCTTCTGAATACCCGCGTGTATATCATCTGCTTGATCTGCGATCCACAAAGCCACACCCGCATTTAAGACTACTATATTTTCTTGATGCTCTGTTCCTTTTCCATTCAAGATCGCACGTACAATAGAAGCATTTTCGATTGCGTCACCTCCCATTAAATCTTTTACCTCCGCCTTTTTCATACCAAAGTCTTCGGGTTGAATTGTGCGTTCCTCTGTTTGAATCCCATCAAACAAATAAAGGGTGGTTGGTCCTAACGTGGACACCTCATCTAATGGATGCCCACAAACAACCACTCCTTTTTTTACTCCAATCTTCTGGAGTGATTCTCGATACACGTTTGCCAGAGTTGGCTCAAATATCCCAACCATTTGATGGGTTAAATCCAAGGGGTTTGCTAGGGGGCCTAACAAGTTAAAAATCGTACGAACACCCAATTCCTGACGGGGTGCCGCTACATGTTTCATGCTTTTATGAAATACCGGAGCAAATAAAAAGGTAATCCCCACTTCATCTAAACATTCCCCCACTTGTTCTACGGATCGATCGGTCGTCACACCTAACTCTGTAAGCACATCTGCACTACCACATTTGGAGGAAATTGACCGATTACCATGTTTAGCAACCGCTAATCCACATCCCGCAAGAATAAGTGCAACTGTGGTAGATACATTAAAAGTCCCAAGATTATCCCCGCCTGTCCCGCACGTATCAATTAATGTTACATGCTTTGATGATATAGGTTCGGCTTTTTCCTTCATTACTTTGGCACAGGTATATAAGATATTCGATGATATAGAAATAGAGGAAATTCCCATCAGAAACGCACCAATTTGCGCTTCGGTAGCGTTTCCTTCCATAATTGTATTGAGTGCTTCGTATACCAAATCAGGTGTTGGTTCCTGATTCATAATCAAAGCAGAAAACAACGATTTCATAAGCTTTTAATTTTCTCCGTGTTTGAATCTAACATTGTTAATATAGTTTGTATTAGTCCAATCCCCGCCGGGGAAAGAATACTTTCCGGATGGAATTGCACGCCCCAACATGGATAGGATTTATGCTTGATTGCCATGATAAGATCATCTTTCCAGGCTAATACTTCAAAACAAGTAGGTAATTCCGTAATCCCTAGGCTGTGATAACGGGCTACTAACAACGGGTTCGGTAATGATTTAAAAATATCCGTTTGGGTATGCGTAATACGTGATACTTTCCCATGGAGAATCTCATCAAGCCGTTGTACTTTCCCTCCAAATGCTACGGCTAGGGTTTGGTGTCCTAAACATACCCCAAACATGGGAATTTTATCATAATAGTTTTTAATCACTGTTTGTGTGATCCCACTATCATCCGGTGTACCAGGACCGGGGGAAAACACAAGTAAATGGGGTTTGTAATCACGAATTGTCGCATCTATCTGCTCTTGCGTCAAATTATTACGCACCACCCGGACATGATGTCCTAAGCGAGTAAATTCATCGAGTAAATTATACGTAAACGAATCAAAATTATCAATTATTAAAATAGATTTTAAATCGCCGGTCATATGGATTGTTTCCCTTCTACTACTTGGATACATGCTGCTATCTTTCGTTCTGTTTCAAGAAATTCTGACTCCGGATTTGAATCTAACACCACCCCCGCTCCGGCTCTACCATAAGCAAGTCCATCCTTAATACGAAGTGTACGGATAACGATTGTCGAATCCACCTCCCCGTGATGTGTAAAGTATCCGACCGCCCCACCGTAAAATCCGCGTTTTGTTTTTTCCATCTGTCGCAATATTTTCATCGCTTCAACCTTAGGCGCCCCTGTTAAAGTACCCTGATTCATCGTAGCCAAATATGCATGAAAAGCATCTAAATTGGGATGCAATGTCCCTTCCACTGTTGAGACTAAATGTTGTACATGTGAATAGCGTTCTACCACAAGCGGTTCTACTACTTTTCGGGTACCCGGAATTGAAATCCGTGCGACATCATTTCGTGCTAGATCGATAAGCATCGCATGTTCTGCTAATTCCTTAAAATCTGTACGCAATTCTAACTCATATCGCATATCCAATTCATTATCAATCGTACCATTAATAATACCCCGTGGTTTTGTACCTGCAATGGGGCGTATTTCAACCTTTTTTTCCCCATACAGTTCCCCATCTGAAACTCGTATACACATTTCAGGCGATGCACCTATTAGATATCCATCTTCCAATGTCATATAAAACATATAAGGAGAAGGATTTACATGCTTTAATTGTTTATAAATCTCCCAGGGGGCTTTTTGAATTGGTTGAACCTGGGTTCGGGATGGTACAATCTGGAATGCATAGCCTTGTTTTATTCGTTCTACACATTGTTCGACCATATTCATATAACTATCTTTATCACAATCTGTCTTTCGATCTTTTTTTGATACTGGTTTCGAAGGTATAGGACTCTCATTTTGCATATCCAGTGAGTCGTAATACGCTTGCTCCATATGGTGAATATGCATCACACACTGATCGTAGGTGTCATCTACTGCTTCTTCGGATGATAAATACGCATTGGCTACCAAATGAAGCAAGTCGGTTTGGTGATCCACAAAAAACAGATGATCAGCAAGCATAAAAAAATAATCTGGATCATTTACCCAGTCTTCCTTATTCGGTGGTAATTCTTCAAATTGATCAATAAAATCATACGCAAATGCTCCAAACAAACCACCATACGTTGAAATGGGTTTTATAGTAGGGGTAAATTTATAGCATATCTTCCGAAGCAAATGAGTATGATTCGGCTGATGGAGCCGGGTATTTTCATCCAATGCATGGCGTACCGGCATTAGAATCCCTTCAATAGAATCATCTTGAATCGTTAATTTATCACAGAAACCCAAATCAGGTTGGAGACTTCGTATATATCGTTTTCCTAATTTGTTCAACGCTCGTATTGAAAATCGAGCTCCGCGTCCTTCAACCGTTAAACAGGGGTTCACACATCCAAGGCTACGTTCCCCATAACGGGGGATTGAATCAGCGGATTCCAACATAATATGATACGGATTTTTTGAACGCTCCATCAGTAAACGAAAATACCGGTTAACCTCTCCTTTAAAAGGAATGGATTTGTAAATCGGAAAAACACAGCCTGGTTTCAGCTGTTTAATAAAGGTATGCATATGTTCCCATTTCATCAGAGTGATCGTCCTTCCAATTCTGCAACCCGCTTTAGCTTATTCATCAGTGATTTAAACTGATCGGGGAATAAGGATTGTTGTCCATCGCTTTTCGCAACTTCCGGGTTAATATGCGTTTCAATCATTAAACCATCTGCACCCGCCATAATAGCTGCTTTCGCCATCGGTTCAATTAACGACCGAAGTCCGGTCCCATGAGATGGATCAACAACAACAGGTAGATGCGTTTTTTGCTTTAATAACGCGACAATGGCAAGATCCAAGGTGTTTCGTGTTGCTTTTTCATAGGTACGGATTCCTCGTTCACATAAAATTACATTATTATTACCACCCAACACCACATATTCTACACTTTGTAGAAATTCATCCAAAGTGGCAGATGGTCCACGTTTTACAAATATTGGTTTGTCTATTTTACCTAATTCTTCTAACAAGTTGTAATTAAACATATTACGCGCACCTACCTGAAAAATATCTGTATAATCATACATTAAATCCAGATGATATGGTGAAATAATCTCTGTAATAATGGGTAATCCTGTTTCCTGTTTTGCTTCCTTAAGCAATTTCAATCCTTCTTCTTTTAAACCCTGGAAACTATAAGGAGAAGATCGGGGTTTGAATGCTCCACCTCGGAGTACATGCGCTCCTGCCTCCTTTACATATCGTGATGTCGATAAAATCTGCTCCCGATCCTCTACAGCACAAGGTCCCGCCATAACCACAATTTGTTTCCCACCAATATGAACCGTTTTATCTATGGGAATGATTGAGCCTTCTGGTTTCAATTCACGAACAATCGCTTTGTACGGGCTAAGCACCCGCATAACTTTCTCAACACCTTCAAACGATTCCAAATGGAGCTGTTCCAGCTTACGTTCGTCGCCAATCGCTCCAATAACCGTTTTTTCAGTACCGGGCATATACAAGGGTTCCAACCCCTGTTCTTTAATTTGATTCAAAATCCGATCTATATGTTTTTGATCTATGTTATTTTTGCAAACAATTACCACGGGTTTCCTCCACAGCTATATCGCAAGTGATTTCACATTTACCGGTTTATCCTCAGGAAAGGATTCCGCTTTAATCAGGTACAAGGAGTCTTGTTTACCACCTGTTATCGATTCGTGTGGAACAAACATTCCAAAACCGTACCAAACCACCTGCTTGCGAGTATAATCTAGTCAAATTGATTGAAAAATCAAGTGATACAATGAGAACCATAAGCCGTAACGTATGCAAAATCCTTTCTCCAACAAAATTAACAGTTTTCCTGGGGTGTGAGATTCTTTGGAATGATAGAATTGTTTTCTCCGATCAATATGATACCCCGGTTGAAAGCTTGCGACAATTTTAATATTTTACTTTGTGATTTTTCCGATTCTAATGAGTCGTGAAAAGCAAGGTTGAACGGAATCGTCTTCATTTACGTTAAGTGACCTTTTATCTATAGGTATCACATACACAAATCCAAAAACAGGTGTATAATGAATTTGTGTATCGATCCAACGAGGTAAACCATGTGTGGAATTGTAACCATTTTAGATATTCAAAAAAATTCTGCAGATCTGCGCACCATTGCGTTGGAACTTGCGAAACAAGTACGTCATCGAGGTCCTGACTGGAGTGGGATCTACGCGGATGATCATGCTATTCTTGCTCATGAACGATTAGCTATTGTTGATGTGGATAACGGGGCTCAACCTCTATTTACAGAAGATCAAAATCTAATATTAGCAGTGAATGGTGAAATTTACAACCATCGAGAATTAGAGTCGGAACTTTCCCAGAAACATGAATTTCGTACTCAGTCCGACTGTGAGGTCATTTTACATCTATATGAAGAACAGGGCGCTGGTTTTCTTCCTTTGTTAAACGGGATTTTTGCTTTTGTTTTCTATGATAAGAAAAATCAAACATATTTAGTGGCTCGGGATCATATTGGTATTATTCCCCTCTTTATAGGATGGGATGCCGAAGGGAATTTTTACATCGCATCAGAAATGAAAGCATTAATTCATCAATGCACGCGCATCCAAGAATTTCCGCCGGGACATTATTATAAAGGAGATGAAAAAGAATTCGTCCGCTATTACAAGCCCGATTGGTTACAAAACGGAATGATTCCAGCTTCACCCGTAAATCATCAACAGTTGCGGGAAGCACTGGAGGCAGCTGTAAAAAGGCAGCTTATGTGTGATGTTCCCTATGGAATCCTACTTTCAGGAGGATTGGATTCAAGTATTATTTCTGCAATTACCGCACAATATCGCGCACATCGTATCGAAACCGATGATCAGGGACCTGCTTGGTGGCCCCAATTGCATTCTTTTTCGATTGGGTTAAAAGGTTCACCCGATTTGATTGCCGCACAAAAAGTTGCGGATCATTTGGGTACAATTCATCATGAATTGCATTATACGGTACAAGAAGGTATCGATGCTCTTTCTGATGTTATTTATCACATTGAAACCTTTGATGTGACCACGGTACGGGCTTCTACACCCATGTATTTGATGAGTCGCAAAATTAAAGCGATGGGAATAAAAATGGTTTTGTCCGGTGAGGGAGCCGACGAAGTATTTGGTGGGTATTTGTATTTTCATAAAGCTCCCAACCGTCAAGAATTTTTTGAGGAAACGGTGCGTAAGGTAACCAAATTGCATCAATTTGATTGCTTACGGGCAAATAAGTCGATGGCTGCTTGGGGGGTTGAAGCCCGCGTCCCTTTTTTGGATCGGGAATTCCTGGATATGGCGATGATGATTGATCCATCCGATAAGATGATTAAAGATGGACGAATCGAAAAACACATGCTCCGCCAAGCATTTGAAGGATATCTTCCTGATGAAGTTCTCTGGCGGCAAAAAGAGCAATTCTCCGATGGGGTAGGGTATTCCTGGATTGATTCATTAAAAGCCAGAGCAGAGGAACTCGTATCTGACAAAATGATGGAACAGGCTAAATATCGGTTTCCCACGAATACCCCACAATCAAAGGAAGCCTATTGGTACCGATCCATCTGGGAAGAACATTTCCCGAATGCATCTGCTCTTGCGTGTATTCCAGAAGGACCCAGTATCGCCTGCAGTTCCCCTACAGCAATTCGTTGGGATAAACAATTTAGTGAATCTCCCGATCCATCGGGGCGTTCTGTAAAACAGATACATAAGCAAAGTAACCAATAATGGAACAATGATAACCGAATGGTTCACACATCCGCTATTACGGAATTACTAACTAGTTGGAATCGACTTCTTGAACACCCGGGATGTATTCCTGGCGTGGAATTGCTTAAGGTATTAAACTTCCCTAACCTGCTTTCTCAACTTCCATACGAATCCATAGAACTCAAAACGTTTTCAGCAGGTAGTGTACTACGTATTCCCTGCTCATGTCTTCAAAAACAAACTAGCGCTTCCCATCAAATTTTTGGACGATTTTGGGATTTGTTGTGGTATGAACTGGTTCCCCCAGATAAATGCACTAGTAAACCAAGCCAGTTGGATTTTTTATTGACTCCAGAAGGGGAATGGATAGGCGTTTATCCATATCTTAACCCTTCTATCTTCAACTCACAATTCCACCCAAACTATATTTATTTGTCGGAATGTTGGCTGGATCTAGCCTCCTGGCATAGCCGATTTGAATTAACCGAATGCCTGCATACCATGCAAGAAACCTACCGAATCGAATGGGATTTGCTACACCAGGAATATCAACAATGGATAAAGCACACAGCAGGATACCAGTTTAAAACAGTGTTAAGCACAACTTTCTTTTATCAATATCAACGAGGAACCTATGGGAATATCGGACGCTTCAAATTGCGATCTGCACCCCAATCATTAGCTCACATTCATTCCGAACAGATTCGTTCTCCACTTTACGTTGCACTTCCTACCACCTATGTTCCTGGACAAATGGCAGATATGGATTACCTAGATGCAATTCAACAACCTGCATTTGGTTTAAATAATAACAGCACGGTCTTGGTTGTGGGTACTGGTTCAGGATTAGATATGATTCTTGCCCGAGCTATAAGCTCGTGTGTAGTAGGTTTAGAAATCAATCCGTTTGCAGTAGCATCAACGCGGATTAACCTTCAATTGAGCCAACTAAGTGGGAACAGCACCGTTTATTGGGAGGACTTTCAGGAATGTATGAACAGGTATTCCTGTGGTGTTTTTCCGGAAATTCATCCCCAGACGATTACCCATTTTTTATGGGATATGGCATATGAATCGATACGTACAAATAATACGGTTCCTCAATCCCTGACTGCCTATCATGATGGGTATTCAGTGATGAACTGGTTTATCCCATTCTTAAAACAGAATCCATACTTTGCACCCGGTTGGAAAGCGCTTTTGTGGAATATCATCAATGATCCGGTTTATTTTCAACAACAATTCGTTTCACAAGGACTTGCATGCACCCCTATTCCTGAGGAAAATCGATGTTATGTATGGGATCCGGATACCAGTGAATTTGTTTAGCGACCGTCGGGAAAAATGATTTGAACATGTGTTCCATGGAGGACATTCACATGCTCATACAATATTTGTTCCCCGCTTCGGGTTACTGCTAAAATTCGATATTCTCGATCTCTTCGTACCTGTATTTCAAACGCATCTCGTGGACGGATGTACGTTTCTAAATCCAATACCGATGCTCCCCAGTCTGGACTTTTTTGAGGGGTGATAAATAAATAACTAATAACGTCTTCGGTACTATTCACCACACGCATGTTTGAAAATGTAAGCCCCGTTTTTTCATAGATAAAATCTTCCTGATAGATTGGAATACTCATCTGTTGGGAGTAACTGCATACATCCCAACCTAAATGCACATGCGAATGAAAATCGGAATACGCCATAATATCAAAGCTTTTACAATAATCATCTACATAAGCATAATAACTGCGTGATTCCCCAGGATATAACGGTTCATAGGGACTTAAAATATTTGCAGCCCAATGTTTACTACTACTGGAATCAAAAAATAAGGAGTCAATCACATAATTAGAATAGTTTTCAATATTGACAAGAACCAAATGGTTACGATCAAAATCCTGAGCACTCACTAGGGAAGTTCCAATTAGTAAAAAAAACAAAATCAACCCAAGCGCTCGATGCATCAATGTAAACATAATCCACTCCTCCGTTCTCTGATAAACACCTACCTGATTAATCTAGCGAAAGAAAATGCCTTTGCCCCCTAAATGATTGGACCATTTTGGGTGTTAATTAAACTAACAAAA
>CAYPZJ010000096.1:0-14363 GCA_964414635.1 uncultured Spirochaetia bacterium | reverse complement strand
CCTACATGCATTGTGAGACCTATACTGAAATAGCTATCTGTACGGCGTTCAAGAAATGTTTCTGTCCCAGAAGTGACATAACGACGAACTCGATCAATCGTCCATGCGAGCTTTCCACCGATTCCTCCAAATGGGATCAACTGAAATTTATCCGCGATTTGAAATGGAGCAGAAAACCGAAACCCTAAACTGAAATGATGACCAAATAAACCTGAATTCATATAGGTTTCTGGGTTTTCATTCTTCATTCCATAGTATTCGTACCCAAACCATGCATTTCCAAAAGGTAGAAAAACCGTATGGAACTTAAATGATCCAGAAAAGTTTATATTCCCATATGTAAACCGAGCATCTTTATCAGAAATCATTACCAAACCACCGGAAAGATTAAACACCAAATCAAACACATGATAGAAGCGATCCTGATCATCCACCACAGCTGGACCGAAAAAGGATTCCTTAATGGATACTTCCTCTTCTTCTACTTCCTCCTCCTCAATATTGAGTTCGTCTTCCTCTTCAGCTTGTTCCGATTCGTCAATCGAGGTAAATCCTTCATTCGCTACCTCCTCGAATTCTTCTTCCTCTTCAATTCCTTCAAAGACATCTTCCCCTTCAAAACCCTCATCTACACTATCTTCTTGGGAAAACACCGTAAATGGAAGCAATGCAAGCAATAAAATAATTGTGAAGCAAAACAGATACCCTTGTCTCATAATCTTCTCCTTAATCGTTCCAGGCTTCAAGCACCAAATCATCAATAAATGTACCATCAGGATTATCCGAATCGATGGAATAGGTACAACTGGTTTGGCTAGAATATAAGTGTTCAAAATAGAATTGAATGGTTACATTCGACTGACCTGCCCATAAACTCAAATCCACATGATAATCACGCCAGAGCCATGATGCTGGAAATCCAGCATAATGATCATCTCTTGAATCACATCCATTATTTCCATTATTGCATGAATAGCGGTGATCATTGTTTGTATCAGCAATAGCAGTTTCCACTTTTTGATCGTTTACTCGTAGGTTAAAATAATAATAGCTACTGAAGTAATGGATCATACGGAAAGCGAGACTCACATGATCATACGAACTAAAATCAAACTCCTGTTCGAAGTACGTTTTGGTCCGATGGGACGCATCATATTCAGGAGTCTCATTCATTTCATCCGGTGACACATCATCCATCTTAGCACACCACAAACAGCGGTTTCCGCTGTAGCATAAGTTGGGATCATTAACAATTCCCCAACGATCCTCCCCACAATACGATGTATCCGTATCATACGAGCACCAATCCCCAGGGGCACAAACACTTGAAGGGAAGACACCTGCTTCATCGTAGGATTCAAAATCTTCAACTTCTCCAGCGCTTCCTCCATTGGGCCAAATAATGGTAATTCCAGAATCAGGTGTAACACACGTAGTCAAAATATCAGAAGCACCTTGCCCTAAATGGCTTGTAACGTAGATTCCATAACAATGTGCCACGTCATTCGTAATTCCGTGATGGGAGAAATAATACCAGGGATTCATTGGATTGGTTTCCCCATGCACTTCTATAGTTTCGATCAAATCACCATCGGTATAGTCTGTTGGCGCGGTTCCTTCTTTATGAAGGATATGAATATACGCCATATATTCGTCCCGATTTGAATCATTTAAGTGAACCCAATTCGAAAGCCTGTATTGTAAGTGGATGCGTCCATTACCGGGATAGCCATGTATTTCAATCGGGGGTTTATGCCGCACTTCTATGGACGCATGAACGGGATTTGCAAAATTTTCGTTATCATCGTAGGCGAATGCACTGTAATAATAAGTAAATCCAGGCATGGGACCACGACCACTAATATTTGGGATATTTGCACAATCATTATACGTATCACAAAAATGGGTATACGAATCATTTGGGGAGTCCAAAATAGATATACGTCCCCCACCACTAGTAGTTAGATCTAATGCATTCCCATCGGTTATGCTTGCGGGATATCCTGTAGTAGCATACCGGATCATTACTCCCAAATAATCCTCATCCTCTGGAATAGCCCAATCTAACTCTACTTTCCATGGTGTGGTGTTATCTAAGCCTAAAAAAGAAATGGGTTTTGGAGGAGTCAAATCCTGCGCCATACCACTTACAGAAACGGGAGCTGCATAATTCAATTCGTAATCATATGCAAAAATAGAATAATAGAATTCCTCCCCATTGGGAATCCCAGCGTGGGTATAGTAATGATTGGGGGTATCATCCACCTCAATATAGCTCAATATCAACCCATCTGTAGTGGTAGCAGGATGAGCTGTGGTTGAATAGCGAATCATAGCACCGGCATACGCTGTGGTTGCTGGAATTTGCCACGAAATAACCAGGGAATTTCCTCGTTCCAAATCTGCTGTAATAAGAATATCTTCTACTGGGAGCAATGATGTTGTCAGTGTAGAGGTTAAACTAGTCGTTTCGGTGGTCGATCCCGTCGATGAATATGTTTGAAGTGTACCCGTGCTAGACGTTGTGCTGGGTATGGTTGTTGACGATATAGAAGTCGACGACGTATCCGTTGTTAATGTGCCTGCTGTTGTCTGAAGTTCAAGCCAGGGTGGTTCTTGAGGATCAGCCACTTGGCAGCTTAAGTACATCGTAAGCACCACAATTACACTCCAAAGAGGTGCAGCTAAAATTCGTCCCATAAAAGTCTCCTTAAAATTAAGCCGATATCGTTCCCGTTAAGCGTCGAACAACCGCATATCAATCATATTTTACCAGTGTAAAATCATCTACAAAGGCATATCCGTTGCTAACTGCTCCGGTTGGATTTCCACATGATGATGTGGATGTATCATCATCACGATATTGAAAACTAATTTCCGTGTTATTTTGTCCTGCATACCCACTCAAATCATAGCAGTATAAAGTCCAGTCACTATCTTGTACAGTCCAACCAGGAGTTTCCCCACTATCTGGAAACCAGGTAACATTTCCCGATGGGGCACCGACTTCAATAAATGATCCACCTTGAACCACATTGTTGTGAATAGTAGCCCAATAACAAAAATAGCTATTGGTTACATCGGATATATCAAAATCGAATGTCAATCTGGGTTTATTGTTCTGATAACGACGATAAATCCTATAGTAACCCGTACCAAAATCACTTGTGGAACACGAGGTCATGTTGATGGCTTTCGATCCGGATACGGTATAGGCAGGATCGTTAGTGATACCCCAATACGTATCATCATCTGCAGCACAATTGGTTTCTGCATCATACGCAGACCATGTTCCAGAAAACTCTGGAGGGATATTCTCCTGAGGGACATCTCCCACATGCGTTCCTTCATCTTCAAAGGTTTCCTCATACGTAATCAGATTCGTTTTTGATTTGTTTGTAATAGCAAGCGTTATGGGATCAGACCAGCATTGTTTATCCCATGCATAATCGTAAAAGGTATAATAATGGGTGATATCATCATTCCCATCGTTATCTGGATCTCCATCGTTGTCCAGATCCTCATGGAGATAAAATCCAATCCTAGTAGAGCCACCATTCGTAGTAGGATGAGGTACATCTGATAGTAATATAGGATCATCCACACCATTGTCTTCCTCGGGATTCTCAGGGGTGAAGGTTGTGGGGTATCCTGCAGTGCTGTGTAAGATACGCGTTCCCTCATTACACGTTGTATTGTTATAAAATCGCCATCGAAGATAAACGGCTCCATCTAAATCTACTGCAGTATGATGGGAGGATTCATATGTTTCAGGAAATGCGAGCAAATATACTGGATCGGAATAGTTGCCATCAGCATCGTAAACCCAAGCCGTTACATAATAATCGTTGGGACTGCAACTACATCGATTGCAGCTTGTAGTCGGAGGGTAAGTATTAAAAAATTCCAGATCGTAGCCACAGTTGGAATCCGATGCTGAGGCGGTTGGGTCCGAATCATAATCGGAACCTTGTACTCTCATTTTTAATCCTGCCCAATCAACAGAAGTTGAATTCTCCCAACTCAATGCAAATTGATCCGTATTGGTTGGGGTGTATGTAAAATTTGTAATAGGAGCAGGTGGAGTGATATCTTCCGGAATACCATTCAGCAGAACCGGTGTCGCATAGTTTAATGTATCATCATAAGCAAACAAACTGTAATAATAGGTGGTTCCATTCAATAATCCCGTGTGCTGAAATCGATTGTTTACAGACGCGTAAACAGGAACTGTAACCAGATAATCTCCTTCGGTTAAATCGGTAGGAGCGGCTGTTGTCGAATACCGAATCACAACTCCAGCATAATCTGCTTCTGGTGGGTGTGTCCATTGTAGTAGGAGAATCCTTCCCTCTGGATCACTACATACCTGACTGGATGGAATAGGAGAAGGAGGTCCACTTAAATCTTCAGTTGAACTCGATGTTGTAGATGTTTGGGTAATAGTGGATATTGGTGTACTAAAGGTTGATGTAGTTGAACTGGTGCTTGGTATGGATGTTGTCGACTTGGTTGTGGAACTACCAGAAGAAATGGAAGAAGTTGTCGTATCCTCGGTTGATTGTTCATACAAGTAACCCAGAGGTATGCTATCCTTATTTACGATTTCACAACTCAGTATTAACATGCTTCCTATGTATATTAAGCCCAATAGTACAAAAATGAAAAAATGTCGCGTCATGATCTGCTCCTTCCTTATTCATCCCATGCAATAAGTCGCACGTTATCAATCGTAGCACCCTCCGAACCAGTTCCTCCACTGTCGGTTTTGAATACAAAATTGAGTTCTGGACTTTGCCAGCAATAAGCGCCAATATCAATAAAATAAAAGCTCCAATCCTGGCGGTCATGTGAACCATCATCTGTAATCGAAAAAACCTGATCCCCTGTATCAATATCCCCATCCATAAAGACTTGAAGATGCCAATTCCCATCATTTGAATTGATTTTTCCATAAAAGGATAAAATCGCATGATCATAATTAGTTAGGTCTGGATTGGTTCCTTCAGGAAGTGGATGCCATTGATAATGCGCTTCCGCATATCGATCGGATTTCCAATCTGGCGGTTGCACCCAGGAGTTATCATTGTTACCACTGGAAAACAAGCATTGTACTCCATCATAACAGTATGACCCACTGCTCTCAACAGCCCAGGTATCGATACCCGATGATCCATCTTTATCGGTACATGTGGAACTAGTCGGACATGTATCCACCGAAAAACTTTCAAAATCTTCAAACCATTCTTTATCAACGGAAGCTAACGGAGTTACTTTCATTATATCTGCTTCAGAATATAAGTCCCCATAAGTTGCATCCATTAGATAGGAAAAAATACCAAACGTATATTCAGTACCTGCAGTTAAGCCTGTTACTTCATACCAACGTGAGCGATCTTCGTTGTTATTGTCCAAATTAGGTAAATCAACAACCCAATCGCCGGTAATAACGGTACCATCTTCATCCAGGGTAGGATCCGAACCAGAATCACTCATTACAATACGAACCCCCGTATCATAATTCGAATCGGTTGTTCTAAATCGAAGATATGCTCGTTCAACTCCTGGTTTTATTTCCTGGAATATGGGGACGTCAAGACCGGATCTCCCTTCATAAGCCATATATGCAGGTCCTTCATTCCCATCCTCATCTATAATGAAAAACGAAAAGTGATATAGCAATCCGCAATAATCATTAGAACCGCGGGTCCATTGCCAACTATGCTCATTATGTTTATTGGTAAGTGTAAGGTTTTGCCAGCCAGAACCAATGCTTTGCGGAAAGCTACCAGAAGAGTTGATTTCGATATATAGGGTATCCCAATCCAGATCATCTCCCGTAAATTCGTCCCAACTAAACTGGAAACCAAATGGTATAGGGTCTGCATTAACATTGTACGAGTCGATATTGTTGGGTGGCTTTGTGTCCAAAGGAATCCCACTTAAATTAACTCCTTCAGAATAATTCCCTGCTTCATCAACCACAAACACAGTATAGTAATAATCCAACTGATTTATTAAACCACTATGGACATAGAGATTATTAGGAATCACATATCGTGGTAATGAAACAAGGAAGGTTCCATCGTCAGGTGATTCGGGAAAATCAGTCATGCTAAACCGAATCAACACTCCAGCAAAATCGGGGTCAGTTGGGTTAGACCAACTCAACGATAATTGGTGTCCATTGGGATATACACTAAGTGAGGCATTACTAACAGCAGAAGGGGGTGTTGTATCCCCATCAGTAACACTGGAACTAGATGTAGAACTGGTTGAATCAGAACTCGATGATGTCGTGCTATCCGTTGTTGAACTCCAGATTTTTTCTGAACTGGATGATGTTGTGGTGGAGGTTAACCCCGGATCTTTGGTACTTGTGGTTGAATCATTTACAGAAGATGAAGGAGGAGCAATGGAAATCGGGTCTCGGTCTGTAGGGGATAATTCACAAGTCACAAGCAAAAAGAAAACCATCAATCCCAGAGAAAAAACAGGGATAAGTGCAATACGCATGAAAACCTCCATCGTAGAAATCTATTGTATTAGGAACACGCGATAATTGTACCGTCTGTGTCCTCACACCAACCTTCTATAACAATATCATCAAGAAAACTTCCTTCATCTTCACTATACCCACACCCGCTACTTGTTCGATTATGTTCATAATGGAATTGGAGCGTGAAGGCAGAACCTGCCCAGGAGCTTAAATCCAACGAATAATCAAACCAAATATCGGTGTTGCTTTGGATATCTGAATCACAACTACAATTGCCGTTACCACATTGAAAATTATAGTAATTAGAACTATCCTCAATCAGATCTCGTACCTTTTCATCATTGATACGCAAATAGAAATAATGATAGCTCGCAAAATTATTGCGCATACGATAGGAGAGGATAGCGTGGGTATATCCTGTTAGATCAATATCCCGTTCGAAATACGCTTCGGTTCGATTTGGAGTAATATAGTTAGGAGTAGGATTCACCGTTCCACTCGTATCATCATACTTACCAGACCAAAGACACCGATCTCCGGTACCGCATTTTGCAGGATCATTGATTACTGCCCAGCGATCTTCTCCGCATCCCCCTCCTGTTTCAGCATCATACGCACACCAGTCGGCTCCGCCACATACATTGCTCGGATAGGTTCCCACCGCTCTGTTCTCAAAACCTTCCACATCCCCCGTACTTCCACCATCTGGGATCACAATTTCAATTGTTGAAGAAGGGGTGAGGCAAATTGATTCGGGTGTGGAATAACCCATTTCCATATAACTACAGGTAAACAAACTGTAGCAATGGGTTTCATCATTTGTTACATCAGGTAAGGTTATAAAATACCATTGATTATTACAAGAGCCACCTTGGTCATAAACCGGTTCGGAGCGAACCAATTCCCCATCGGTGATGTCCGTAGGTGCCGTATCCAACTTGTGGACGATTTTAGTGTAATACATATTTTGATCTCGTCGGCTATCACTATTACTACCGTATGGAGGAAGCCGATACTGCAAATACACACGTCCATTACCTGCCATTCCGGTTAGATCCTCTACTGGTTTATGGCGGGGTGCCAGGGAAGCAAACACCGGTTCACTAAAATTATCTACATCGTCATACGCAAACGCGGCATAATACATCATTGTTCCTGGTGCGGTGGCATGACCGGTTCCACCACCACCCTGACAATCACTGTAATCACTACACCAATGAATGAATTCATGGTTTAAACTGTCGGTTACAGCAATACGTCCTCCGGTTGTTGGGGTTAAGTCCAGACTATTATAATCCATCGGATACTGTGGATATTCGTGAAACCAATAGCGAATCAAAACACCCTCATAATCACTATCAACCGGTACATTCCAGCTAAGTTTCACTTTCCAATATCCTTCGGGTTCTGCTTTGAAATCGGTAATAGGAGGGGGTGGGGTGTAATCCTGCGCTTGACCACTTCCTGTAATCGCTGCCGCGTAATTTCCTTCTTTGTCATAGGAAAACAATGCATAATAATACACTACATCGTTGGGTAATCCTGCATGGATATAGAAATTATTGGGATCATCGGTATGTTTCACTTTTACCAGAAAGTTCCCATCTGTTTCCGAAGCAGGATACGTATCAATAGCGTAACGTATCAAGACACCTTCATAATCGGACGTGTATGGAATATCCCAGCTCAGCATAACTTTATGTCCAGTACCTGCATCCGCTGTTATATTAAGATTCTCTATTGGTATGATTCCAGAAGGCATTCCAGTAGAAGATGAGAAATCAGTTGTGGATGTTGTTGTCGCAGGGGTACTCGAGGAAACGATTGTTTCCGATGAACTTACCCCCGTTGAAATCGTTGTGGATTCGGAGGTAGAACTGGTATCGGGTGTGCTTTGTGTGGTGGTACTATCCGTAGTCGTCATTGCTGGTGGTGGACTCGGATCATCCACGGCACAGGTGCTATATAATAAAAAGCATCCTAGTGTTCCAAACAATAGATATATAACGTATTTCATAAAGACTCCTTCAGTCTCATGGTGTATTGTATAATACGAGTTCAATATCATCAAGGAAAACCCAGGCAGTATATTTGCTTCCACCACAACTACTTGTAGAATTACTCGATCCAGCATAGGTGAATTCCAACGTAGCGGATGCCTGTTCTCCCCATGCACTGATATCATGACACATATGCAACCAATTGTCTTGCTCGATATACGGACCGTTTCTGCTTCCACTTTCTGGTAACCAATTATTACCATCATTATTGAGCCAAAGATTATTCATACTCACACCCCCCCAAAATTCATAGCTACTATTCCAGTAACTTCGAATCCAATAGCATACATATCCATAGGCTTTCCCACTGAAATCAAAATCAAAGGTAAGGGTCGGGGTGTTATTCCCTCGATAATAATAGGTTTTGTAGTTGGGAGGATCGAAGTCTCCACCCGCTGAGCTGGTATTGTTAATACTTTTCCCACCTGAATGTGCATATTCAGGATCATTTACAATACCCCAGAATGTATCATCATCCGATGCACAATTACCCCGTAGATCTTCTGATTGCCAGGAACCAGAAAAACTTGTTGGAATGTTCTGATTAGGTACCCCTCGATAGTTTGGTCCCTCATCTTCAAAATCCTCAAGATAGATTAACTGATCGGTTTTAGATTTGTTTTGGATGGACACCGTAACCCCATCAGACCAAGCGTTATAGTTTTTATAATACGTGTAAAGGGTGTAATAATAGGTATTCCCATCGTTTCCATCGTTATCGGGATCCCCATCATTATCCAGATCCGTATGGGTAAACGAGCCCCGTTGGTAATTTCCGCTTTCCCAGCCAGGTTTGGCTTGATCAATAAGAAGTAACGGATCATTCACTCCGTTATCTTCATCTGGATATTCTGGATTACGTGTTTGGGGAAATCCTGCTGCACTATAATAAATCTGCGCTCCATCGACGTAGTTATCGTTATAGTATCTCCAATACAAATGAATAGAACCATCCAAGTCGGTAGCAAAAAACTTATTGACATCCCGAGTCTTGAAAAAACTCGTTGCAAACACTGGTTCGGAATAATTACCAGCTTCATCATATGTCCAAATCGCAAGGAAAACCTGAGTATTTTGGTTTCCAGAACGACGCGATACTGTTTGGGGAGGATCCGTTCGTATATAATCGGAATCGTATCCATCAAGATTCTCCCAGGAATTCCCATCAGTCAAACTTTCGGGATAGCGATCATCATTTCTATAGCGAATGGCTATTCCCGCCCAATCTGGTGAACTGGAATTTTCCCAGGTTATTTCTACTCGATTATAACTCAAAGGTACCGCGCTGAAATTGGTTACAGGATCAGGTGGTTGGATATCGTGAGGTACAGCATCCCCTGTAGCAGGTTCAGAGAATAAACCTTCGACATCATAAGCGAAAATGGAATAATAATAGCGTACACCATCTTCTAGTGCTCCATGCATGTATGAGGTGTTTGGTTGATCTTCTGCAGCAATGCGTAGAATTAACTCCCCTTCATCTGGGGAAATGGGATTTGTATTCGTTGAGACATAAAGTGTAACCCCAACAAAATCCGATTCAGATGGGTTCGACCATTCTAAGAATAATGCATTCCCATCCGGATAAGCAGAAATCATAAGATTGGATACTTTGGAGGGGGGGCCGGGAATAGGTTCATTTGAATCCTCTTCTGAAGAAGATGAAAGCGATGGCGTAGACGATGAGGTGTTGGTAGTTGTAGTCTCCACAGTAGTGGTCGTCCCATCCTCTTGTGATGAGGTAATGGGATTCGTGTCAATCAGATTGGTCGATTCGGGTGGGTCTACCGTTAGCTCATACACCATGGGAATTTTATCATTACTCATGAGTTCACAGTTAAATAGAAGTGGTCCCAAAATAAAGGTACCAACCCCTAGAACCAGGATAGTAAACCATATTGATTTTTTTACATAGTTCATCGTATAGCCTCCGGCTGCTTTTACCAGGCATCTATGGTAATGTTATCAAGAAAGATACCCACACTTTCACTGGAAGTGTTTGAATCAAAAACAAAATCGATCGTGGCAGCTGGCTGCCCAGCAAGCTCAGCCGAACAATCCTCGAATAGTGTATACCAATCTCCACCTCGATAATGGGGAGACCCATCCGCATAACTAATCGTAAATTCTGGCTTCTCTATTCCATTTAACTCCACACGAAACTCTTCACCTGAACCAAATTGACTCCGTTCATTAAACTGCAGCGTCACGTGGGTATACCCACTCAGGTTTAAACCGATACGCATGACTGATAACATACTACAGTTATACTGAAAGGGAGGAAAGGGATATCGGGATGTATCGCTTGTAAACATATTACACCATAAAGAACGATTACCTTGATAGACAAATTCCGATCCCGGAAAACTCAAGGTACCCCAATAATCATCCGCATTATTCCCACAACCCGTTCCGGTATCTGATACTGACCAGGTGGCTGGGGCGGTGTTTGGGATATCAAATACTAAAGTATCTTCAAACCCTTCAAAAAGTACTGTTCGAGCAGCACTAGGGGTTTCCGTAGCCGTGGCAGCTCGGGAAGTCGCTTTACTATTGGAATCTTCATACCCAAATAATCCAAAATAATAGGTGGTACTGTCTGTTAATCCAGTTACCGTGTAAGCCTTTGCAGGTAGTTTTGCAATGCCTACGATGGTACCATCATAGATGGTCACCGGCATCGCTGTTGAACTAACAACAATCCGAGTCCCATCATAACGCTCATCTGGTTGACCGGAACTGTAATCTGGGTTGGTCCATGTTAAATGCACCTGATTTTCACTAGGGTAGGATGTCACATCCGTTACTTTGTTAAAAAATGGACTTCCGCTAATCTGACCGGCGACGGTATAATTACCTGCGATATCATAAGTAAAGATAGTGAAATAGTATTCAAGACCGTTTTCCAATGCATTTTCACTTTCATCTTTATCAAAAACAGCCGTATCATTGTCCGGGTCCGTGACCAAATAACTAGTCAGGAAATTCCCATCAGAGGGATTGGAAGGGAAATTATTCGTTTTCCAACGGACTTCAACTTCATAAAAATCCTCATCACTCGGATTTTCCCAATCCAATATTACTCTGCCAACTTCCGAGGAACTGGTAAGGTCAGTTACATTGCCAGGAGGTACATTATCCCATGGGACTGCATCGACTTGTACTCCAGCCGTATAGGTTCCCGTTGTGTCATACGTAAACAGGGTATAATAGTATCGATTATTTGGTATCAATCCTGCATGTACCACCCGATTATTTGGATCAGCGCTAGCTGGAAGCTGAATGAGCAATTCACCATCGGTGGGATCAACTGGATAATCAAACATGGAAAAGCGAATCAAGACACCATCAAACTGTGTGGTCCAAGGATTGGTCCAATATAATGTGAGAATACCTCCCGCTTCCGAACCATTTTCAATCCATACATTGGTAACATCTGTATTGGGAGTATCGGGTATTGGGGGTGGTTGTATTCCTGTTTCACTGGTTTCCTCAGAAGAGGATGTGGATTCTAAAGAACTAGATGATTCACTAGTGGAGCTTAGATTGGTGTCATAGCTAAAAGTGAATGTAGAGCTGGAAGTGTAGGAGGATATCACACTTGATGTCGTATTGGTTTGATGATTGGGGTTTTCGATTTCCTCTAAGACATACTCATTGCAAAATAGGAGAGCACTCATAATTAGAAAAACAGAACCCCATATGGGTAAGAAAATTTTGCTCATATAATTATCCCATTGCTTAAAAATTAGTCATTCCAGGCTATCAGCCGAATATTATCGATGGTTGACGCTTCACGACCACAATTAGCTGTATTAGTATGGTGATAGAAATTAATTTCCAATGATTTTCCACAATATGTTGATAAATCAACAAAGTATACACTCCAATCACTCCGATCATGAGTGCCATCATCGTTAATTCCTATTTTTTGATCTCCAGTATTATAATCCCCATCCACGTAAATCCTAAAATAATGAGAACCATAATTGGAATCTTCTTTAGCATAGAAAATGAGTACTGCATGTTCGTAATTCGTCAAGTCTGGATCAGTACCACCAGTATCGGGTTTCCAGGTAAAATGTGCATCGGAACGGCAATCCGTATACCAAACTCCGGGCTGAACCCATCCATCATCGTTATTTCCGCCTGCAAACAAACATCGGGTTCCTTCATAGCAAAAAGAGGTCCCACCGTCATCTTCTGTCGCCCATGTGTCGATTCCTTCCCCAGCATTGCTATCGGTGCAGCTACAATTGGTTGGGCAAGCATCTGGGGTTTGTGCTTCAAAATCCTCCTCCCATACTTTATCTACAGAGGATAACGGGGTTATGGTCTCAAATACCCCACTTGAATAAACATCTCCGTCTGTTGGGTCTTCCAAATAGGAATACAGGCCAATTTTATACGTTGTACCCCCTGTTAGTCCTGTAATGTTATAATACTGACTCCGACTATTATTGGTATTATCCAGATTGGGAATATCCGCGACTAAATCACCACTGATAATGGTTCCTTGGTCATCCATCTCAGGATTACTTCCTGTATCTGATATCACGATACGTACCCCTGTATCATAATTCGATTCCGTTGTTTCAAAACGGACATAAGCACTATCGATATCAGGAATGATGGATTTTATGGTTGGATTGCTTAATCCTGAATGTCCCTGATATTCAAAGGGTATACCTTCATTTCCCGCTTCATCACCAATAAAAAAAGTAAATCGGTATAAAAGCCCCTCATTATCATCTCCACCCCGAGTCCATGTCCAGCTGGTTTCCCCTTCTGTATTAATCAGCTCTTTACTCCAATTATTAGGGGAGTCACAATCCGGTTCCGGTGTAATATCCGAACCGTTAGCTCGTCCATAACAGGTTGCAAACGTCGTATCATCCGTCACTTCTACACGAAGCCACTCCCAATCTTTGTCTTCCTCTTCAAATTCATTCCAATAAAATGTGAAACCTCCAGGCGGATGGGTTACCGCTACATTATAAGAATTTATATTCAAAGGGGGTGTATTATCCTTTGGAATGCCTGCTACGGTTTCTCCTGAAGAAAAATTGCCACTGGCATCGTATGCAAAAACCGTGTAATAATAGGTTATATTGTCCATTAAGCCAGCATGGGTATAACTATCGGTGGATGAAAAGTCAATCTGAATATCCGTACAGAATTGCCCATCATAGGGATCTTCTGGATATTTAACTAAAGAAAACCGAATTAGGATTCCTGCAAGATCGGAATCTGATGGAATGTCCCAGCTTAAGGTTAGTCGATGTCCATTTAGGTGAGTTGCTACATTCAAATCGGAAACAGGTGATGGGGGTGTTGTGTCCACTAATGTGGATGAACTGGAAGAAGACGATGAGGTGGAAGATAACGTTTTCGTTGTAGTTGATGTGCTGGTAGATGTATTGGTAATGCTTTCTGTATCACTTGATGTTGTATTCTGTATATTTGTGGTTGTTGTCGGATTGGGTAGCAAATCCTTGGTGGAAGCAGGAAATTGAGCATCTTGATAATTTAATGGGATTTCACATGTTATAAAAATAAATACTATTAGTGCGACACTTGGTACAAGGATCGTGGTGATAATTCTCATAACTTATTCAACCTCCCTCAGTTGGAAATCCCAAACGAGAAATCTTTGCTTATAAACATAACTGTTTGTTTTAATTTATCAAGTTTTTTATTCTATTTTTGTACATTTATTCGGTTGAAATGCTATACGAGTTGCAATGATATTTGTACTGACCCCCTATTGATTGGACTACTTTCAGGATAATTAAGGTGACAAC
>CAYPZJ010000095.1:0-14600 GCA_964414635.1 uncultured Spirochaetia bacterium | reverse complement strand
TGGACTGGGCAAAGAAACCGGTGCGATAATGCTTGATTTGTATTGCATTGTTCGGGAGCAAACCTGTCCGGTTGCGTCGTTCGATTCGAATATCCTCGGGATGTATGATGCCACCGGTAATGTGTATGAATGGTGTTCCGATTGGTTTAATCCTGAAGGTTACTTAATCTTGGGTGATCCAAATCTAACACCATATCCACTCGTATACCGAGTCATCCGGAGCTCCTCATTTGGCGCAACAAAACAAACCTCTAGTTTTTCTTTAGGTGTACGACACTGCCTGGAACCCGAACATATTCATAATGAGGCGGGGTTTCGATGTATGTCCCCAGCACCTTGAAGGAAAAAGAGGGAGAGCGATTAACATTGCCTGAAAAGGCTCAGGATTCCATACTCGCCAAAGTATACCCGGAATCCTGAGAGTCATAACCTATGGTATAGGTTATAGCATACAAAATAACACTTCTAAAGGAGGTAAGCATGAAAAAGTGTAGGAGGTGCGGGAACAAATGCATCAAACGATGCCTATCATATTCGCATTTTGAAACTGGATGAGAATGGGGTTGAACAACCTTCCTGGACGGGAGTATATACAGCGATGACCATTACTTATCCTGTAACCAAACCCCCAGAAGATCCATTTGATATGCAAATGCCGCTAAGTGTTTCTGTTCATTAACCTGGGATTTGGCTATGACTTACCAATTCAACTTATTGATTTGGATAGGTAAATAGGCAGATCTCTCGTTCGTTTGTGGGGTTTTCATAGTGTGTAATCACATGAGAACCCCACCTGACCTAAGTTTGTTACTTGTTGATGGTTTCTTGGTTTTATATTTGTAGAAATCACCAATGTAAATTTATTCTTGGGATATCCTCCCAGAATAGAAGTTGAAAATAGACATGAAATGGTATATCTTTCTCTATAAGAGTATGGTAAGAGGTGTTACATCATGATTACCAACTTAGATACGAACGTACACCCATTATGGGTTTCTTTTTTATGCTCTCTGATTGGAATGACGGTTGTTATCCTTTCCTGTACGGATCTCCCCTATTTCCATGAGCAGTTTGCTTGTCCCCAATTGGTTTCTCCCGAACCCAATTGCGTTCTCACCAACGATCCCATTTTATTCCGATGGACCCATGACACGTTTTTCACCCAAACGGATCGATACGAAGTATGGTTAGATGATAATACGATAGGCATACTGGATGCGCAACCAGGTCAACTGGTTTATTCCTTTTCCTATCCCCTTTCTTCCATTGATACCTGTATTCCATTGCGTTGGTTTGTCCGCGCTCGCAATGATTTCCAATATAGCAATAGTGATCTTACCGCTCTGATGCGGATGGATACACCCCAGCCAGTTCCGACCCAGCCGTCATCCAATTTTAGTGCGGATAGTTGCCAGCCTATTGATTTTTCCTGGGAAAGTTCATCCTGTTTCACGCATTATATTTTGGAGTGGAGCCAAACGCCGGATTATACTCAAATTGAAAAAGAGGTAACCGTATCTACTTCAACCTATCGTTCGACTGCAGGTGTTTTTCGGGAGGGAGCCTATTATTGGCGGGTGCGAGGAAGAAACCAGGATGTGTTCGGATCGTGGAGCGCTTCCCAGACGTTTCAGATCACCGTATCGGGTCATATCGAAGCAGTAGGACCCTCCAGCGGATGGCGGTTTACGTGCTATCGCCCCCCGGTGTTTCAGTGGAAAAATGATTCCTGCTATACGCACTATCGTTTGGAAATAGGATGGGATGACACATTCACATCCCTCGCGTTTGAAACAACGGTGGAATCGATGGAGTATACGTTTGATGGGTATCTTGATCAGGGGCGGGACTATTATTGGAGGGTCTCCGCTTTAACCGAGACGGGGCAGGCGGCTCTTTCCAGTGCTGTGTACTGGTTTCATTGGTCTGGAATAGAATCATCCACCTTACGGTTCCATGATCCCGCTTCTTCGAGTGAATACCCCAAACCTCATACTGAGGCGGCGTTTATCTATGATCCCATAGGGGAACATTTCTGGATGTTTGGTGGAAATTATTGCTGTCCTCCCTATGATACATGGATGCTTGATCCGAAAACATGGCAATGGAAGAATATGACAGCGCAGGTTGGAAGACCTGAACTTGATGCAACTCATTATGATCAAGTGGGTGCCTATGATTCCAAACGAAGCCGTTTTTTGATAGCGGACCCTACAGGTATACATGCACTTCCGTTACATCCGTTAGGGAAATGGGAACATATCATTTCACCAGTTTTTGGAAAAATGCTTGAAGATCATGTAATGGGATATCACAAGGCTACAGATAGTGTTCTCTATGTAGGAATGTATTACAATGATACTATCTATGCAAAATTGGATGATGCCGGTAAAGGTGAATTTGTAGTTATTGACGGACCTTTACAATCCTTTGATTGGAATAGAAACGCAACCTTGGTTTATGTGCCTACGTTCGATCGTTTTGTGTATGCGCATGGCGCATCGAATGAGTTTAATGTACAAATATTTAATCCGTATACCCTACAGTGGGATGAGTTATCCACTCTCGGAAATGCTCCACCATTTGTTGCTGAATTGGGTTGTGTATTCGATCCTTGTGGCAATCGGATTATCTATACGGGTGGTTGTCGAAACCAACCGGGTTATGGTGAGGGTTATGGTTATTTTGGCTATTACATCGATATGCATATCTACACTCTTAACTTGAATCCTGAGATTCCCACGTGGGAAGAACTTCCCCCCAATCAACCCCTTGAGTTTAATCTTGCTTTTCATACTTCCGCCATCTCGCCTTTTGGTATTGTCAATGTGGGTGTCTTTAACAATACATCTTATTTTCAAGTAGAACCCGAGGTAGAGGAAAAGATAGAAAACGGGTGGTTTGTAACGTCCTGGGATTATTGAAAAAGAGGGCGGCAACACGTTACGTAATCAATGCACCTTTTTGGAGCCGATTTGGTTTGGTTGTAATAGGGTGTGTTTCCTTTTGGTTGTAAATGTGATAAATTCGATTATGGGCTTGGTTCCTACACGATGTTATACCAAGTTGGGTATAAATTCAATTTTGGGTAAGGACAAGGGGGGTGTTGAAAAACGCAAATGTAAGGGCAGGTCTTGCGCCTGCCCTTTCCAATATCCTGTTCCAAAGGGCGACCGCAAGAGTCGCCCCTACAAAGATCGAATGTTTTTTGATTTTTTCAACACTCGCCTTGCGATTGCCCCAGATTACTTTAATTGAATTATTATTGGACACGGTATTAGCCCCATGATACAACAGCAACCATCCTCTCCCACACCCGATAACATACGGTCTGTTTTGCACAACTCATACCAGCTGATCTGGGATGGAAAAGCCGAGGCAATCCAAAAAGCATATACACCAATTCAGACACGTTTGGTAGCTATCCCCCAAGATTCCATCCATCCTGATACCGCATCAAACATGTTTATAGAAGGGGACAATTTAGAAGCGTTAAAGATATTAGCGGATGCATATACCTCACAGGTACACTGCATCTACATTGATCCGCCTTACAATACAGGAAAAGATACGCTCTATAAGGATCGCTATACTCAGGTGGGTAAGAAAGAGAAGTACAACGACGGAGATACGCGTGCTCGAATGCATACTGATTGGTTAAACCTGATGTATCCACGGCTGATTCTCGCACATCGGCTATTACGAGAAGATGGTATGGTGGTGCTTTCGATAGGAGAGCAAGAGTTGGTTAATTTGAAGTTATGTTGTGAAGAAATATTTGGACACCATAATTTTATAAATACGGTGATTATAGTGAATAATCCAAAAGGTCGGTCGGATGATTCCTTTATCGCAACTGCTCATGAATACCTATTATTTTTTGCCAAAGATATTCGGAAAGCGAATTTAAATGGGTTTCTCCCAGAGGAACATATAACCCGGCGCTATAACAAAAAAGATGATGAGGGGAGGATGTATCGGTATATCGATTTGCGCAAAACTGGTGATGAGGATCGACGGGAAGATCGTCCCAGCATGTTTTATTATTTTTATTTGAGTCCAGCGCATACTGATTTTATAGTGAGTGAACACCCCCAAAAAAAACCGGGTTGGATTGAAATCGTACCATTGCGAGAAGATGGGGTCGAAGGACGATGGCGTTGGAGCTATGAAACGGCATGCAAGCGGAAACAGGAATTAACCCCACAATATATGCAAACACGGAAGCAATGGGGAATCTTCCAGCGAGATTATCTGGATCAACGCGCTTGGATTAAACCCACGACCGTTTGGAATTTTAAGGATGTGAATAGTGAACGAGGTAGCGAACAGTTTATTCGGTTGGGGTTTAAAAAAGAAGTATTCCCACGTCCTAAGCCGGTTGGTATGTTGAAACGAATCCTGGAAGTAACCACCCATCCGAATAAACCAATGGTTATTCTTGATTGTTTTGCTGGATCGTGCTCCTTGGTAGAAGCAGCAATGGAACTGGAGATTGAAACCAATCGGCAATTTCAATGGATTATGATTCAAGCAATGGAACCGTTGGATCCACAAAAACGAATTCATAAAGCAGCGTATTCCTTTTGCACAGAGCTGAATAAACCTCCTCATCTATCCGAAATTGGAAAGGAACGCATACGACGGGTGATTGCACGATTGGATAATCAATTTTCATCCTCGGTTCCTCCTCGAGGATTTCAAGTCTACCATGTGGAAACCTAGCGCCTGATAGATCCATGTTCTATCACTAAAAGACTGATTCAAACTGATACTGCTAAGGCGTAGATTAAATTCCTTGAAAAAGGGTACGGTGGCTAACAGTGTTGGAATAAAGATTAAATAATCAAGCAATTCCATCGAGGGTTCGAAAATATAGGTGGACTACCTTATTGTGATGAGGAGAAGTTGGGATGAAAGTATTTCTTTATATAGTTTTGAGTATCGTTATACTTGCTCCGGGTTTGCTTTTTGCCAATCCTTACTATGAGATAAAAACAACAGATGGGAAAAGTGGGGTGGGTTTCTTTCTTAAAAGTGATTCGTGGTTTGTTACATCCTATGAGATGGCTCGGGAGCACAACCAAGCACGGATCTATCTGAATGAATACATTTCCTTTCCTGCTTATCGGATGTTCGAATCCCAGGCAAAAGGCTTCGCCATTTTTAAGCTGAATGCCCATCATTCTGCGCCAGAAGTGCTCTATCCTAGCTCTCCCTACCAAACAGAAATTGGTGAGCAGGTCCAGCTTGGAGGGAATCAACCTGTTTATATTATTGAAGAATTAACGCGTTACAATGAATATCGATCTGCCTGTTATTTGGTTTCAGGGCATTCTTCGCTTATTGAATCCGGTCTACCGGTACTTAATAAAAATGGTGAAATCATAGGAGCTACGGTAAACGTAAGCAACAGTGGATTACAACCTCAGGAAATGCAAATAACCCTTTCTAATATTCTATTTGAAACAGCAAGGGCAGCACTTCGACCAGCTGGAGAAACAACGCTGGACCATTTGGTATTGATGCTAAATAGGCTTGATGAGTACATTCTGGAAATCGAAGGACATACGGATAATCAAGGGTATCCGACGTACGATAATCAATCCTTATCGGAAAATCGTGCGAATTCTGTTGCTTCGTATTTAATTGGGAAGGGAATCCCAGCAGAATGGATTTCCACTTCAGGGAAAAGTTTATGGGAACCGATTGCCAGCAATGAAACGGATGCAGGACGCCAACTCAACCGCCGTGTAGAAATACTTGTGAAAACGGATAATCCGGATCAGTTAGCTACCAGTCAGCTTTTAATTATTCCTATCGCTGAAATATTAAATGTTCTTCCCGAGGATATGGGTACACAGGTAACCGATGGTCCAAGAGCGATACCTCGCCCTGAAACCGATTTGGAATTTAAACAACGATATCAATTACGAGAGCAGATAGAGTCGGGATTGGGGAATCCCGAAGTGATTGAGTACGATCGTCATGAGAATTTATATATTTTAGATACTCGGTACAACCGTTTATCTAAATGGGATAAGGATGGATATTTTGTAAAATCCATTCCTGGAATTGGAGAATCCGCAACAGTTTTCAAACAACCAATACATTTTACAATCACACCTCATAATTTAATTGTGCTTATAGATAAGGAATTGGAACAAATTATTCTATTGAATTCCGAACTGCAATTGATCGAACGAATTCCTTTTAATCAGCTGTATAATTCTACACAAGTCAGTACCCATCAATTACGTGATCCCGTTCTTCAGCTGCATGATTCTCAATTATTTGCCCCGCTAGCGGTTGGTGCCTTAGAACAGGGGTTGGTTTTTTTAAATGCCGATCGGGATTTATATTTTTTTGATAACCATTATCGTTATAGTCATACGTTGGAACGGAAGAAGTTTGATCGCTATCAGTTCGATTCACCCGAACAGCTAGAAGCAATGGATCCTTACGTTTATGTGTATAATTCCCATCAAAAAGCGATAACACGGTATCATAAAGATGGAACGCAGGTTGATATGGCACAGCTCGATTTGGATGGTCCAATGATACTTGGGAAACAGGGTGGGGATCCGGTTCTTGCCGATCTTAATGATCATCAGATTATTACCCTTCCAAATTGCTGTCAAACTATAATATATCAAGAATTTCCCATTTTTTCACCCCGTGGTAGCGTGCAGGATATCAGTATTGTTCCAAACTCGTATGTAGCACTTGCTTATCGAGAAGATCCTTCGATTCAAATATATGATATGCAGGGACAGTTTATAACCTCTATTACAACCTATGGAGAGGGAATGCTGGCTACGGATATGTTTTCGATTGAAGCGATCCAACGAATTGATGATACTTTGGTTGTTTTGGATAATAAAAACAATTTCCATCGCTTTGATGGAACGGGGAAGGTGGAATCGGAACGTATTGCAACTAATCATCCTTCTAAAAACCACATAACGTCGTTTTTTATTAATGACCAGCATCAATATTTGCTCACAGATGGAATCGCAAGCCAAATCCTTCAGTGGGATTCGGAGTCGAATTTGTTTGAACCTAAGGTACAGGACACCGGAACGCTTCCTGGGCAACTGGAAAATCCCAAAAAAATCCTCGGAATGAAGACCGATCGCTTCCCAGCGCAAACCTATTGGGTGTTGGATCACCAACAAGACCGTATACTTGTTTTTGATGGGAATTGGATATTTCTGGGAGAAATTTCCGCTTCCAAAGCAGGGGGGCAGGTTTCAGATTTCACCTTGGCAGAAGATAACCTATACATCTTAACCGAAGCAGGAATTGTGGTGTTTACTATTGAAGAAATCGCACCCTTGCAACTCCACCAGCAAACAACTGTAATCCCCGAAGGTTGTAATTCGATAAATGATTTTACTCATCTTGCGCTATTGGATAGCGAAATTTTGGTACTCACCGACGCAATACATCATCGGCTTTGGTTAGGGAACAAAAACGGTCAAATTTATCGGTGGTTTGGCTCATTTGGTTATGGAGAGTCTGCATTTAATCAGCCAGGACCACTTTATGTTGATGGAACGACTTTATATGTAGCTGATCGAGGAAATTTCTCTGTACTTCAATTTGAGCTGTCTAAAAACGATTATCTATCCCTGAATCCCCATCAAGTGCATCCGATTTTTTGGACGGAATAATTTTTCTTTGTTTTTTTGTTGAGAATTTGATCAGATAATATTTTCTAAAACACCAATCCACAGAGATATATCCCAAAAAGTAAGTTGAAAATACAAAAACTTATGTTTTCTTCGTTCTTAATGTACGATACTTTATAATCCAAAGTTCTACGCCCTTAAGCTTCACAACCCCCTTTTCAGAAAAGAATGATATCCAATTGTCGAAAAATTTGAGATTTATTATTTATATGGGACTAGATCTCAGGAGGTGAACATGAATCCACAATATGACGTGAAATATCCAGAATCACTATCACGTGGTCTGTTGATACTGCGTATGCTTTTTGGAGCATTTTATGTAGGGATTCCCCACGGATTCCTACTTTTATTTCGTATGATTGCTACCCAATTTATTGCATTTTTGGCGTTTTGGGCTGTACTATTTACAGGACGGTATCCTGAAAATTGGTATCAGTTTGTTGTAGGAACCAATCGTTGGCAAAATAATGTGAATGCCTACATGGGATTTATGACGGATGACTATCCTCCCTTTTCCGGTAAATTGGAAAATACTCAGGATTATGCAGCGCAAACTACGATAGAATATCCACAAGAACTATCTCGGGGATTACTTATCCTTCGTATCCTCTTTGGTGTATTCTATGTGATGATTCCCCATGGTTTCATCCTTATGTTCCGTGGCATTGCAACCGTGTTTTTAGGATTTTTAGCATTTTGGGCTGTTCTGTTTACAGGACGGTATCCTGAAAATTGGTTTCAATTCAATGTTGGAACGACTCGTTGGGGATGGCGTGTCAACGCATATATGAGCTATCTTACTGATCAATATCCTCCTTTTACTGGTAAAGCTAATCCCGAACAATAATCCTGCAATACTACCAAGTATCTTAAATACTTGTGTAGGTTTTTGAAATTCTCAGCATTAGCGAGAAACTAAGGTCTCGTTTGGTAAAGCCATACGGGACCTTAGCTTTTTCTTTTCTTGTCCCATACAAACAAATGAATCATCTTTTATTCAATTAACACGACCGGCAATACTTCACATCGCTTGTTTATCCAAAATATTCGGGTTCATTTCCTAGTTTCCATTTAATATTACATCCAACGCTCGGTTTTTGATCTTGAAGCGGGGGGGCTCCAACCAGCAATCGGTCCAACGCTGCGCGAAGATCGGTACCGTCGTTCGGTCTTCCATTGCTTGGTCGACTATCATCCATTTGTCCCCGATATACAAGTTTAAGATTTGAATCGAACAGGAAAAAATCGGGAGTACATGCTGCTTTAAAGCGTTTCGCTACATTCTGAGTTTCATCGTATAAATATGGAAATGTGTATCCGACAGCTTTGGCGACTTCTTCCATTCGTTCAGGACGATCATCGGGATAATGCTCGGTATCGTTTGAATTAATTGCTAGTACCTTAATATCTTTCGCTTGATACTCTTTTGCTAATTGTGCAAAGTTATACTGTATATGTTTTACAAACGGGCAGTGATTGCAAATAAATGCTATCAGTACCCCTTTTGCATGTCTTAAATCGTTTTTTGAAATGGTGGTATTTGAAAAATCAGGAAGGGAAAAATCCGGCATGACCGTTCCCAAGGGGATCATCGTAGATGGTGTTTCTGCCATATAGGTTGCCTCCAAATATACATTCATTATTTTTAACACCAGTTTGCCTATTCCTACCGAATATTCACCGAGTAGCTGAATGGGATAGATATGTCTATGCTCCTTCCTAAAGTAACGGGCTATTCTTAATTGGATGCCCTATACTGTGTATGCATCTGAATAAGTAGGAATCTGGAGTGTTTCAGTCTTATTAGGTAATGTGGTTTTTTCGATAATGAATTGTCGGGTGCCGTGAATTTTCATTTCTCAAACAGGAATTTCCATTAGAAAATAAATAATCCTGCCGATAAATAAGACGAAACGGAATACCCAAAGCCAATAGGGGGATTTACTGTGAAAACCATCAAATTCGTACTGATTACCCTTCTACTTAGCGTGCCATGGCTGTTGTTAGCTGTTGACTCAACATACCAGCAAGGAACATATTTGTTGCAAGCGGATTCAGAATATTATCGTATTGGCGAACCCATCGATTTGGAATTTATTGTACGTAATACCGGGTCAGAACCCATGGTTATTTATCTGCATGAAGAGCAATTCTTAAATATCGATTACCGCGTCCGTACGATGAAAAATCAACCAGTACTTGAACGAGAAGAATTCTTTCTTCATAAAGAGTTGGTTCGAAGAAATGGGATAGCGCAAGGACGATTGGAAACGAAAACTATTCAACCAAATCAGCTATTTGGTATTACCAGTCGTATCACCGATTATTATGCCTTACAGCAACCAGGACGATATGTTGTAGAAGGAATATTCTACCCTCATCCGCATATACGGGATAATGCGATTCATACTCGTCCAATCTTTATTACGATAATGGAAAACCCAGAACAAGCCCAATTGAATGAATCCCAAATATCACCTGATGAAAATTATCATGAATCCTTGGAAACCGTTGAAAGTCAGGTTTCTTATTTGCTTTCACTTGCTCAAGACCAGATGAATGATTCCGAGCATTCTTTAACCCGACTCGACTACCTTCGTATGGAAAATAACATGAATCGGTTACTCCAATTAGTCAAAGAGGATCATGCGAATCGCCAAATCCATTTTAACCCGAATCAAGTGTTAGAAATCATTTTACAGTCTCGATTGGTTAATAATTTTGATTTAATGTTTCAGTACATATCGTTTGAAGATTTGGTAGAATTATTCCCGATATATACTACACGATACGAACAAGTTTCAGAAAGCAGACGACGGCACATTATGGAGCGCTTCAAGGTGTATCTCCAATCAGAATTTCTGACAGAAATGCAGTCTTATAGTTTGGAAAAAACCTTGATTTCAGGAGATACTGCATGGGTTATCGCTATGTTGGAATATCAACCTGGTTTATATAGAAAATATTCTTTCCAACTACGGAAAATCGATGATACATGGAAATTAATATATTACCATGTAGATCAATCATCGTAATAATCACACATCCCATCGTGGTACAATTCCTATAACATGCTGTTAGAATCACATATAAGCAATGCCCCGTTTATTTACACTATTTAGAAAATTGATTTATCCTACAGGATTACCAGCTATACCCCCAAAGAAAAACTTTCAACTAAGCATACAGACCATACCTGTTCCTTCTCATCTTTCCCTCCCTTTGATTCAATCTCAAGGGATACCAATTTCTATAAATAAAAAAGTAGGAAGCATCTGTGAGCATTATGAACTAATCGGATCGGCACAATCTCTCCTAGGGATAGATCATCATGCGCCGGTAGCCTGCCGAGTCCAAGCGGTTAAACAACACACCTTAATGTACCCCTATCCTATAGCTCATGTGGAACTGGAATGCAATCTACCAAGTGATAAGACGATACAACGAACAATGGCATCTACACCAAGTGAATCACCCGAATTACGAAAACGATTGTGTGAAGGTGGTTTTATAGATGATTTATACCCGTTTATGCCGCTCCGATCCCAACTGCAAGCAATACAGGAAGATAAACCGAGTCATTTGATTATTACTTTGTTGGATTATGGGGATGGCTCCTGTACCAATACTTGTTTCCTAAAAGAACAAACAGATGGACTTCTAGAGGGAATTCGTCTTTTACAGCATGCCTGGACTTTCCAATCTGTTACTATAATAATTGATCCGAACCATGCATCTTTTCTTAAACAAGTATTGAACAAGCAGTTGGATAGGATCAATATCCGTACTGTACATTCATTTTATCCCGGATGGTATACTCCCACTTTGTTGGCTTATGGGACGGGGTATAAACAATATCCCAATACACCATATGGTTCTCCTCAAACGCTCGTTTTATCCGCCCAATTGGTTGTTTCGGCGCATAATTGGTTAATGAAAGGGATTCCAATGGTTTCCAAAGTGATTTCGATTACGGGTGATGGTGTAAAACAACCTGGAAACTATCGAGTCAGTCTGGGAACATCCTATCAATATATTTTGGAGTATGTTGGGAGTGAAAAGGAACCCGAATGGGTAGCGCTGAATGGATCAATGAGCCAGCTTGTACCTTATTCCGCTCTTATGGTAGTGCATAAACAAATCTATGCTATTCACTTTGTCTCAAAACAAAACCGGTCTACCTATCACTTAGGAAGTCAATGTATCGGTTGTGGCGAATGCACCCGGCTTTGTCCTGCTGGAATAGAAGTAGAACGGGTATACCGTGCCCTGCTGACAGAAGATTTATTCCAAGCTGAATTATTTGGCTTTTTTCGATGTATTCATTGTCAAGTTTGTGATTACGCCTGCCCAAGCCGTATCCCGTTGTCACAATTCTTTAAGACTTTGCAAACACAACTGTTACAAAAACAAGATGGGAAGAACTTCCAATGACCAATCTACCACTATTAGCTGGAGTAAATGATAACAAAACAACCGATGGGCACTCTCAAAGAGAGTTCTATTACGCACAACCTCCGCGACGTACGTCCTATAGAATATTTTTGCTTGTGCAGCTAAGTGTATTGGTTCCGTTATGGGTAGGAATTCATTTTCACCATATGGAAGGCGTGCTTGTCCACAGCCTTATTTGTGTATTTGTACCTTTAGTTAGTGAGAGTCTTATTGCAAAATGGTTTCGTCAACCCATTCATACATTGAGTTCAATCACCTGGGGTATCCTTATCTTTTTTATTATCCCCCCCGCACTTCCATACTACATTACTCTGTTAATGCTGCTTCTAATATGGCTTCCCCTGCGTGGCATTTGGATTTATAGTCAGGTAACTGTTTTCCATCCGCTAGTACTTATCTTTGTGTTACTCACTCTGTTTGATATGATGCAACCCGTAGGAATACCTTCTATTAGCTATTGGACAAATCTATTTCAAGATCAGTCTAGTATCTTGGAAATTTTGAAAGGAACATTGGGAAGGATTCCCCTACATGGAATCTTTCCCCTGTTTTTCTTGCTTGCAGTGGTACTGACTTTTATACGATATGTATCCTGGATACGTTGGATGTTCCCCATGATTGCCTTACTAATACAGTGGATTGTACGATCTGGAACTGAAGACCTAGGAATCCATCTGGTGTCATTATTGTTAAGTCCCCAGGTGGGACTTGTGGGATTCCTTATCTTAGTTCAAATTAATGATTTGCATGGACAGCCAAATCGAATCCTGCACCGAATTCTTCATGGAATAATTATTTCAATTCCCATAATACTATGGGTAGTACCCACAAACATTCCCTTAATGTGGGGAATCGGAATCCTACTAGGGGATGCTTGTTTGCTAAGCTATCGTTTAATTCATGAATATTTTTTAAAAAGAAATGCAAAAAAACGTGGTTACCGTGTAGCATGCGTGAATGATTAATAGCATTCGTTATTACGCATCCGTTGCATGGCTTGTGGGATATCATCACATATACAGAAATAATCAAGTAATTGTAGTGCTTCCAACATGTTATAGGTGTGTTTGTTTAAACCGGATAGAATAAGACACCCCCCCTCTATATTTTTCAGTGCTCGATTGGCGGAAATGAGGACGCGGATTCCTGGTGTTTGAAACACAGAAAGGGCGAACAAATCGAGAATAATACGAATAAATTCTTGCTTTATTAATTCCTGAATTTTTATTTCAACATGCTCTAACATACTCAGATTTAAAGGTTCTCTTAATCGGATGATAACTACATCATCTTGCTTTTTAATTTCCATTCCCGTCCGGTTCTCACTTTCATTAAAAATAAAAACCAACCGCAATCCTCTTTCCCAACCTCATTATTATAAAAAGAAGTTGAAAAGTCAAGAAAACAAAAAATCAAAATAATTGCCTTAACCTATTGTGGATGAAGCATTTCTGGAAAGATGCAATAGCAAATAACTCCAACGATTATGGACACTCCCATTGTATTGTACCCATGGTTCTAACCACCGATTTACCACTTCGATTTTCCTTTTTGTTCCTAGTGGAATCCAAGGGAGTTCACCATACAGCGTTCCCATAATTGATTCAACTTCACTTACCATATGATCCAGAGTTCGTGCATGAATTAATTGTTCTAGATGAGTGTCGACAGTATTATTATGATAACCGCCGATATTCATCCCACCAGGCAATTGGTTTGCAGAGTGGAAGAAGTGGTGGAGATAATGAGGATAAAAGGGAACCCGAATGGTAATTAGCAAAACATCAAACGCACTGTTAGGAATGATTTCTTCCCGGAGTTGTTCCGGAGAAACAGGATGTACTTCAATAGGATACTTTGTTTGAGAAAAAAAGGTTCCCATCTCATTTGCCAGTAATTGAAGCTGTTCGGATTCTACTTGGGAGACAATAATTTTGAGTGCTTCTGATTCGGGAGGGATGGTAAATGCATCGTAGATATACCGAAATTGTTCTAAAAATGACAAACCAGCGAATACACCAGGAACAACGCGAATCTGATACTTTTGAAACTGCTGAGGATATCTTTCAGTAAATAATCGGTTAACATGAACCGGTTGGTAATAAGGGGCAGGATCATAGGCATCTGATAATACGATGCGGATGAGATTATCTAAATGAGTGTGAATATAAAACAGCTTTCGAGCACGAGCATCTTGAAATAGCGGATGAGTCTGGTTAAAAATTAGAACTGTAATGGACGATTCATGATTGACTAGAACCGACCCAACCCGATGTAAATCAACATGAGCTGGTGGTTGTGCAGTCTTCTGCCAGATAATGTAGTCCACCTGCTGATCCACAAATGCCGCTAGGTTTGATGCATCATTTTGAGTAGAAACCTTCCATCGCATTTCTTTAAAATGAGGTCCAATCTGTGCTGAAAAGCCATCCACTTGAATTGATTCTCCAC
>CAYPZJ010000094.1:686-14630 GCA_964414635.1 uncultured Spirochaetia bacterium | reverse complement strand
TTCTTGTAGCAAAGATTCAAACCATCTTCTCTAAATTAGAAACCGTTTCTGATCTATATAACCTTGATTCACTACTGGAGTTGCTTGAATCATCTCCCAATGATCCTTTATTATTACTTGATATCGGAACTGCGTATATGGCGCGTCAAGCCTTTGCAGAAGCAAAAACCTATCTTGAGAAAGCGTATGGGATTAATCCTGGAAATATACATATTCTATTGAATTTAGCGTATACACACATCCAGATGGGGGATCATGATCAGGCAGAATCCCTTCTAGAAAGATGTCAGCAAATTGATCCAAGCGATCCCCGAATATATGCCATCTATTCGCATCTATTCTTGGATACATGGTAATCACTCAGAATATAGGGAGTATAACATGCGTATAAATCTACCATCACTTTATCATTCTACTTACGCAATAGCACTTATCGGAGTTCTTGTATTGCACCTATTGATAGTATCCTGTGCGGATCATACGTTTGAAAGCTTAATTACCGAACTGCACCAAGATGGATTAACCTATTGTCCCGTGTCTCCTCCCAAAAATATCCATACTACCTGCGATACACCATCTGAGATAACTGTGCAGTGGGAAACTCTTTCCAACGCAACTTCCTATCGGATTTACCGATCAACGAGTAAAGATGGAATCTATCGTTTACTATTTGAATCAACTCAGGATATGTACCATGATAAAACAATAGCTTCTACGGGTACATACTTCTATAAAGTAAGTTCCCTTCGCTCTCAGTGCAATGAAAGTCCAAAAAGCGAACCAATAGAGGGGATTCGATGTTATGATTGGACGAGTCTACCGATTGGTTATATCGAGATGGAAGGAATGCCATTCAATCCACTTGTCAAGGTTGATTCGTCTAATAATCTACATTTGGTCTACACCTTTGCCGTAGGCAGCACGGTAAATGAATTCACAGTAGATAAAACATACCTACGTTACACTGTAAAGCAAGGCGCTATTTGGTCGGAACCTATTCGGGTTTCCACCGATTCTCATACAGATATTCGTGCGTTTGATTTTACATTAACTTCTACCGGAACACCCGTAGTGGTTTATTCCAATGCACTAGATTCATCCCCCACAAACACCATTGCATATGCCACGTTGGATGGAACGGGGAATTCATTTGACGTAGAGGAATTAGGAACAGGATTCGTCCCATCCCTTGCGATGGATACAATGGATCATCCACACATTGCCTATCAAGTAACCCCAGATCAACAAATCAATTACAAAACCCACGATGGTTCAACTTGGTTTACTTCACAGATTTCTTCGGATGGTTTTCTTCCTTCCATTCAGGTGGATTCAACGGATACACCGGCTGTAATTTTTTGCAGGGATTCAGCCACCTCCAAACTCTACTATGCTAAAAAAAATGGAATGAGTTGGGATGAGGAATACATTACCCAATCCGTTTGGAATCCAAAATTTGCCATTGATACGCAGGATCAACCACATATCGCGTATGTGGATCTTATTTTTCAGGATTTATATCATGTAGAAAAGGTATCCGGAACGTGGGAATTGGGTATGGTCGATCGGAAAGGCTCCGTCGGGTATGGACTCTCCTTACACTGTTATTCTAATAATCAATGGGGAATTAGTTATGCTGATATTACCAATTCCTCCATTAAGTATGCTTATCATGATGCTTTGGGACTTCATATTGAAGAGGTGGAAACCCTCTCCAAATTATCATCCTATGTTGGAGAGTTCGCCTACCACACAACATTAGATTATGGAATACATAATGAACCATATATTTTCTATTTCTTTTTTCGTGGGGATTCGGGATTTGGTTTGAAATATGCGAGTTTCAATAATGCGGGTTGGTTTCAAGCCTTACTTAATGATATGGGTAATACGATTAATCATATTCAGATGCTGGTGGATCAAACCAACCAAATTCACATTTTATATTACGATAGCCTCAGTTCAGGTCTCATGTTAGCGATCGGAACACCCGATTCAACCCTGGAAGAATTGCCATTCTTATGGAAACGGTATCTACTGGCGGAGCTAACCTCGCCTGAAGCATACTTCTACCGCATGCAACAAGATGAAACCGGCGCCATCCATATTTCCTACCAAGATGACCTCGCTGGCAAACTCTACCATGGCATCTGGGATGGCTCCAGCTTTACATCTGCAGAACTAATACAACGAGATATTCAAACGGGATTTATGTACAGCGAAATGTATGTGGAATCATCCAATCGGATTCATTTTTTATTCGGAATTCAAGATGAACAGATGATCCAGACATTCAATCCAATTGAATATACTGTAAGTGATGGAACCTCCCACCAATTTGAGCCTGTCGGATTTGATGGTATAGTCCACACCCCTTTGGAGGTTGATTCGGAAGGGGAACCACATTTTATGTTCATTAAAAATAATCCACCCATATTGTATCATGCGTATTATCAAGCTAATAGTTGGAAAACGGAGCTCGTTCAATCCCTTTCTTGGTCAAGTACTTTCTGTATAGCACCTGATGGAATCCTTTATGCAGTATATTTAGCTTATAAAGATGCAGATCATGTTATCTTACGTTTTGCTATACGGGATGAATCCGGTTGGGAATATCATAATATTGATGAATTTGAGGTGTTTTCGTTGGGAAATGTAAGTAGCCATCAAATCAAGATTGATTCTGAGGGACATATTCATTTAGTTTATTATAACAGCAGTACAAAAATGTTATATTATGGTCGGTGGACGGGTGTGGAATTCATGCGTCAAACAATTGCCACAGGTACGGATGTGGGAGTTATTAATCAAATGGTTATTGATCAGCAGGGGAACCCTATCATTGCCTATTACGATAAAACTGCGGATGACATTCTATTTGCTTTTCCTGAGCGTATCTAATAATCCAAAGGACCAACCCAACCAGAATTGGCTTTCATATGCTCTGAATGATTTGTAGGTATTGAATGGGAGTAAAAATCCTATTTTCCCCGACTCATTGAATTATCCGAATTAGTTTGGATATTTGCAATTAACTGGAAATGTACTATCTTTTTTTAGGGTCATTGGGGAGAATGTATATAAATTATAGTGATTGCTTTATGCAGGAGGCACTTATGATTGGTTTATATAGGACAGTATGTTTTTTGTTTGTTGTGGGAATAGCATCATGCCTACTTTTTTGTAACCAAAACTCTGTGCAATATGTTCTAGATGGTGATTTTGTTCCGCCACTAAAAATACTATATGTGATTCCAACCAGTGAAACAACGATAGAGGTTTACTTTTCCCATCCGATAGAACCAGAAACAATCACAGATAATGCAAATTTTAATATACTAAATACTGAAAATCATGCATTAGAAGTTGTTCAGGTTGCATTTAAGGCTGGTTCTATGTCCCAGCTTGTAATCACAACAGGGATTCAGCAATCGGGTGAATTGTATGAACTAACAGTTCGTAATTTACAACCAATACATAACATTGCGATTTCTGATGAAGGCATGTCGAAGTCATTTTCTGGTTTCCCTGCATCTTCTTTTAATGTAATCGATGTGATTGCTACCTCGATGACAACAGTCAAAATTATTTTTTCCAATCCTGTGGAAGAAATTTGGGCTGACAATCTATCTATATTTCAAATTACAGATCAATTGGATGCGACGGTTGTGGATATTTATTCAGTTATTCTGACAGAAGGGAATCGAGTTGTCGTGTTAACAACATCCCAGCAAAAATCGAATTCCCCATACACTCTGGATTTCACAAATATATCCGATCAATTTAATCAAACGCTTTCTGACAGCATAGTTTATATAAGTTTTGCGTCCGATTCCTTTCCACCCGAGTTGCTTTATGTAAGGAATGTACCTGGTGCGGTGAATGAAATAGAATTTGTTTATTCTGAACCGATAAATCCTTTATCCACAAAAGATGTGGGACACTTCAAGGTATGTGAAGACGCATCTTTATCTACTTGTTTTATGATTTTGGCTGCTGAATTAAACAGTGAGCAGGATCGAGTAACTGTGACAATCGACGGTACATTGGATAGTTATCAGGAATATTTTGCCTATACCTCCGATATTGAAGATTTATCTTATAACGTAATTACCCCAGAAGATACAAGTTTTATGTCTGGCTATTATAATCCTCCAGTAATGCTGAGTCCATCCCATGAAGCAGTAGTGACATCGGAAATGGTCACATTGTCCTGGGGAAGTCTCCCTCAGGTTAATTCCTATACCTTAATGGTAGCATTAGATTCAGATTTTACAAACATCGTTATTGATACCGAGCTGGATTCATCAACTACGACGTTTGAGTTTTTACCTACTGAATTTAATCCCCATTATTGGAAAGTGTATGCTGATTATACGATTTACGAACCAACTCCGAAAGTATTTACCCCACTAGATGCCGTCTATATTTGGGGGGATTCAGCCGAACTTGAAGAAGCAGGGACGATGTCACAACCATATAAAACCATTAATGGTGGTCTTTCTATATGGAGACACTGGGTATACATACAATCAAGGTTGGTGCTGTTGCAGGTGAATATATCGAAAGTATTTTAGTAGAGGATGAGATTTTTATGTATGGTGGGTATAATCCATCTAATAATTGGGAACGGGATTGGAATACCTATGAAACAATAATTCGTGGTGCTTCTGAGCCTACATTAAAAGCAAAAAAAATCCATTCCAATAGCATGATTGAAGGATTTACGTTTCGTGAATACACTACTGGCGCTACTCATGTTGTTATTGTGGAAGATTGTTTTCGATCATTCATCATACAATATGTGAAAATTGAGTTTGGTGAATGTGACGGTTCGTATTGCTGTGGCTTGTATCCCATCAATTTTGGTAATTGCTTATTTCAACACAGTCAAATCATAGGTGCTTCAAACGTAGTAGCTGGCACAAATTATGGAGTTTATTCTTTTGAATCTGCACCGCATATCCATGATACGACCATCTCTATGGGAAGCCGTGCAACTGTTAATGTGTATTATTGCAATAACTCGAATGATTATGTAACCAATTCACATTTAATCCATGATGGTGGTTATGGAGTCGTATGCCGATCCGGTGCTACTCCTACTTTTTCTGGAAATATTATAAAAGCATCGGATGATAATCTTGCTTATGTTGCCGTTGATAGTCAGGGGGTCGGAGGCAGTGTATACACTGATCCGATATTTTCTGGCAATCTTATTTCTGGAACAATCATTTTACGTCAGACAAACAATGCGACGTTTACTAATAACGTTATTAAACTTACAGGTACCTGGTATGGCATTGAATGCCGAAGTTATTCTGATCCAGATTTTTTTAATAATACCATCATTGCTTACCAGGGCACTGATTATCAATATCTCATTCGAATGACTAATATGAGTGGGGAAGGTACAAATAATCCACATTTTCGAAACAATATCCTTGCTATAGTAAAAACTGAAGAGGGACATGTCCGACACATTGTCAATGAAACGAATGGAGATGGCACAAATCAGGAGAATCCGGAATTTTTTTTACAATAATCTGTTAATTAATGTTGATATGGACGCGAATTCATTTCTATACCATGATGAAGATACGATAGCGATTAATATTGACGATAATGTGCCTGACAATAACATCGATGCACTAATCGGTGAAAATGCGTGTGGGAGTGGTCATTGTGCAGGGAGTTCAGCAACCGTCGCTGGTAACCTCACCTTTGGCACGAACGATTACGGCATAAATGGTTTAGATTCTTTATCTGATATTTTTGTTGATCCAGATGGAACGATTACTCCAACAGATCCTTGGGACGATTATCAACTTAAAAATGATTTAGTTGAAGGGCATGCCAATTTAGCACACGATAATGGTATGAATCTGTTTGATGAAGAGGAGTATGGCGGTATTATCACTGACATCATAGGGAATCAACGTCCAGAAATGGATGCTTGGGATATCGGAGCCTATGAATATATTCCATAAATGGTCACAACGTGTTCTTGATAACAGAAACTTTCCTTGTTTATAGTAAGAAAGGGATCGGATCATCAACCTGAATTGAATCTACAACTCTAAGTGTTCGAATTTTATCCAGATTTTATTGTTTTTCCTAATAGGGCACGCTATAAAGTCAATCAAGTGTAAGCATATGCAATTAGCCAACTTGTCCTGACTAATTCATCCAAAAAGGTAGGGACGGGTTGTCGTTTCATGCAGGCTCTCATTTATTTTTACGTAATACCCCACCCAACTTCAAGAACAATAAACCCAAAACCAGGATGAATCTTTAGTCTCAACAATTGTGCGCTACAATGCTGTATCACAGATTACCCGAAAGAACAAGGTTGCCAATTTGATAGCATTGTAATTGCATCCTTTAGGGTGCAATACGAACAGGATATCAGGCAGATTTTAGATTGAAATAAGAATCACCCTGAAACTGAAATTGCATCTCGACTCATAAGGATGAATTTCAAACTGATGAAAAGTACAATCACCCTAATTGGTTTTACCCAGTAATTAAAGGGGTGTCGTGCGGCTCCGCCGCACGACACCCCAAAAAATCCACTTGTTGGGAGTACAGATATTTACATCACTTTGAGATACATCCCAAATCTAAATTCAGATTGACAAACCTGTGAATTTTGAGTATATTTATACTGAGAAATCATAAGTTTGTTCCCTTTCCATTTCTGGAATCTGAACTCAACTGTACTCTAAAGGGCTACGATTGAGGCCAAATCTGGTAATTTTGAGCATATTAGTAAGCTGGTGTATTGGTTTTAGATAATAGGGTTATTCGTCCATCAAATTCTGTGATTGGAACAAACATACAGAACCGGTTGCAGAAGAAGATTTTTATAGTGTCTGGGGATGTTTTTTGGTGGACACATGTTTTGGGGATGAACCAGTATGAAAAAATATGTAGGAAACCAGTTTGATTCGTTGCTTGTAACGGTTATTGAGAAATTTAAAAGCGAATTACAACCCCTTCAACCGAAACCAGGTGTGCTTACCACAGAGAGCGTCAGTCGTGGTATACAGTACATACTTGTGTATTTGGAAGAAGCGCTGCAGTTGGATAAACCCACTATCTTTTTAGAATCGTTGTCATGGTTTCAAAAAATGATTCCAAAATACAACTTGAATGAACCAATTGTGTATCGTGGGTTAGAAATCATTTTAGAAGAACTAAAACCGTACCTTAACCCAACGGATTATCATGCTTGTGAAACCTTAATCACTCAAAGCTTGGAACAACAACGACAAACCAATAAGAATAATCAACCGATTATTGAATTATCAACGGTAGCACAGTCCTATTTGGATTTACTTCTACAAATCCGACGCTCCGAAGCATCACAATTGATTATGGATTTGGTGAATCAGGGTATGTCTGTTAAAGAGGTATACGAAGGGATTTTTCAACCAGTATTGTATGAAGTAGGACGTCTATGGGAAATTCAACAGATCTCAATCGCACAGGAACATTACTGTACAACAACAACCCAGGCAATCATGTCCCAACTTCATCCGATTATGTTTCGATCAGAAAAAAAAGGGAAACGATTCATTGGAAGTTGTATTGGTAAAGAACTCCACGATGTGGGCATTCGAATGGTCACGGATTTTTTTGAGATGGATGGGTGGGATACCTATTATATCGGAGCAAATACTCCTCGCGAAACCCTGTTAGAAAGCATTCAACAAATTAAGCCGAATTTGGTAGGGCTTTCCGTAACCATGTATTACTATATCAATGAGATTAAAGAATTGGTTCAAGAGGTTCGGACATTAGATTCGTTGAAGCAAATCAAAATAATCGTTGGGGGAAATGCATTTAATAGCATTCCAGACCTCTGGAAAGAAATTGGTGCGGATGGATTTGCATCACGAGCAAGCGAGGCGGTGGCATCAAATTAGAAAAGTCTAAACCAAAAACTTCCACAGATACGCATCACTGATGCGCAATCACTGAAGTAATCTGAACCATTAAAAATAGATGGGTCCACTTTTTTTGTATCGCTATGCATGCATCTTATTCAGACGAACTTCGCTTGGTATAAATATTGGATTATTTAGAAATCCCTCGTGATAGCCGACCATAAAGGTAGTGTTGGATATCCAGCATTGGGTTTATTCATTGCCGATAGACGATAGCGTCTTTTTTAGATAACATCGCAAGGTATAATGAAGGCGCAAACCCTTTACTGTAATTTTATGATACACATCTACGAGGTTATCCGAAACAATGAAGCACGTACTACACAAACCTATTAATACCCTACTCATTTTTCTATGCTTGTGTTTTGTAGCTCCCCCTTTACTTGCGGATACAAACCAGGGAAGAAATACGGATTCGGTTCCATTGGATGATTTAGCAGACACAATCTTTGGTGAATTATTAGATCTGCACCCCGAAGAAAACCCCGATGAAGACGGGATTCCCCTTGAAGATGATGGTGATATTCTTCCCCCCCAAATTGAGGGCGACCATCTATTTTTGTCAAAGATGGATTTTAATCGGGGTCGGGGGTTATCAGAAGCGCCCCGTGCTGCGTATAGCATCGTGGAACGAACTGCTAGCAATCGTGTAATTGAGTCACGACGATTACGATATGAATATTCGGGAAGGATCACGCCCACCTGTATCGTTCTCCATCGAACACAAACCCGCACCTTTACCAAAGCGCTTCGATTAATGGAGCGATTTGGATTCTCGGTACATTTTATGATTGATATAGATGGGAAGGTCTATCAATTAATGGATTCGATTACCCACAAAGCGAATGCTGCTCGGGGGATCGACAACCATGCGATCCATATCGAGATGGTGGGGCGTACGGAAGAAGATCTATTGGACAACGAAGGACAAAGGCAAAATTTGATTCGACTCATTAAACTCATTTCATCGGATTTGAATATTGAAATTACCAATGAAGATGTGGAATCTAAAACCGGTGTTTTCTCGCATAATCAGGTGAAACGAAGATATGGTGGAGTATTGGAAAATGACCCGTTTGATCCGGGTTACCATTATATGTATGACATCCTTGAGTCAGCGGGCGGAACGTTTTTCAATGAGCGTCAATGGAAGAATCGGTTTTCGGGAAATTGGTATTTTCATCGCACCATGCCCAACATTAAACCAGGTGCACGGCGTACACGATCGAGTAGTGGATCCTCCGGTGGACGAGTTACTACTCGAGAAAGGAAAGGAAGAGGATTAACCACAGCACCAGAACCCGCATTACCTAATCTCTTTGCAACGGATAGCGATGGGAAGATAGCTGAGCGGGGACGACTCCGTTACTGGCATTATGCGAATATTGATGTGCGTGGAATAACCCTCCACTTTACTGCCAATTCCTCGTATCGGGAAACCATCCGGGTACTCGAAAATCGAGGTTTACGAGTACAAATCATTGTAGCAGAAGATGGAACTGCATATCAGTCTATGGATAATCTGGATGAAAGGGCAACCGGTGCCGTCGGATTTAACTCACATTGTATTCAGATTGAGATTGTTGGGCGGAATGAAGAAACGTTGCTATCCAATTTCAGACAAAAAGAAAAAGTGATTGCTCTAGTCAAAGCGCTCGTGGAAAAATATGATATCGTAAAGAACAATTACGCTGTAGATGCGAATACTGGAATATTCTCTCATGGACAAGCAAAAAAGCGCTGGGGACATAGTGCCTGGCTCATCGGAACCGAGTTTGATCCAGGTGAATATTATATGAAAGAAATCATTGAAACTATCGGTGGCAAATATTATTACGATATGGATGTAAATCAGAACGAACGAGCCTTTGCTTCCTATTTTTATGAAGGCTTGATTTCAGATCCGTTTGTTAGTCGGTTGTACCATACCTTTGCCCAGTACCAAGCAGAGAACCCACGTCCCCAATGGCAGGGTAGGATGTCAGAAAATTGGGTGTTTCTACCCTACCCTTGGACCCCCTAATTTTTTAGCTAACGTAAGTTATGCTATATTAAATTAAAATCCCACCAACACGTGATCAGAAGGTTGATTTTTCGCATTATGCTGTTATTTTTTATAATACTAGCGGAATTGCTACCCATGCACCCGTTTCTTCAGAACAAATTAAGCATAGCAGCAACCCATGAATACAAATATACAGTTTTTACCCGAAACCTATCAACAATACTCGGATGAGGATCTTCATCAGCGGATTCGAAAAATAAAACAAATACTGGGGAAGGATTTAATCATTCTGGGGCATCATTATCAACAAGACGCAATCATCCAACATGCTGATATCATCGGTGATTCACTGGGATTATCACAACAAGCGGCTCAGGAAAAAGATGCCCGGTACATCGTCTTTTGTGGCGTTCATTTTATGGCAGAATCAGCAGACATCTTAACCACTCCGGAGCAAACGGTGATTCTACCCGATATGGACGCTGGTTGTTCCATGGCAAATATGGCAAGTCTTAACGAAGTTCAAACCGCCTGGGATATGCTACACAATACAGTAAACAATAAAATAATACCAATTACCTACGTTAATTCCACAGCCGACTTGAAAGCATTCTGTGGCAAGTATGATGGAATTACCTGTACCTCATCCAATGCAACATCGATTATAAAATGGGCATTGGAACGAGGAGATCGAATTTTCTTTTTTCCTGACCAGCATTTGGGGCGAAATACCTGTTATCAGCTCGGGATCCCACTGGAAGAAATGATTACATGGGATCCGCATGCTTATTTAGGTGGGAATACAATCCAAGCCATTCAAAATGCAACGGTCATTTTATGGTATGGTTATTGTAGTGTGCATCAACGATTTACCGTCAAGGATACTACTCGAGTGCGACAGGAATATCCTGGAATAAAAATTGTAGTCCATCCAGAATGTTCATTCGATGTGGTGCAGGCAGCAGATGATTCGGGTTCAACAGGAAAGATTGTTTCTATGATTCAACATGCTGAATCGGGTTCTCGCTGGGCAATTGGGACTGAGCAGAATCTTGTCAATCGGTTGAAACAACACTATCAAGATCGCCTTTTTATTACTCCCTTATCCCAAATCCCCTGCTTGTGTGCTACGATGTATCGGATACGCCTGCCCCATCTAGCGTGGACTCTGGAAAAAATAGCAAATCATGAACTTATTAATCAAATTCAGGTTGAAAAGGAGACGAAGAAATGGGCAATCAAAGCACTGGAACGGATGCTTGGCAATTCGTCCTAGCGATTAACCCCGGTTCCACTTCCACAAAAGTTGGAATCTATCAACGAGATGGAAGTTGCCATTTAGAGTGGAACAAAAAATACACAGCGGATGAAGTGGGACAATACGCTTCGGTTATTGATCAATTAGAAATGCGGTTTGAAGATATTTTGAGTGGGTTGAATGAAAAAGGGTTCACACAATGGGATCAGATCGGTTGCATTATGGGAAGGGGAGGACTGCTAAAACCCATACCGAGTGGAATATACCGTGTGAATGAACCAATGCAAAACGATTTGCGGTCATGTATGTATGGGAATCATGTAAGTAATCTGGGAGCATTGATTGCTAATCAATTGGGACAAAAATGGGGAGTGCCTGCTTTTATTATGGACCCTGTTGTTGTGGATGAATTGGATGATTTGGCACGCCTATCAGGTGTTCCAGAAGTCCCTCGACGAAGCATTTTTCACGCACTGAATCAAAAAGCAGTCGCACGAAAAGCCGCAGCCCAACTCAATAAACCATACGAAGGGCTCACCCTCATTATTGCGCATTTGGGGGGGGGCATCTCGATTGGAATACATCATAATGGAAAGGTGGTGGAAGTAAATAATGCGTTAAATGGGGACGGACCACTAACTATGGAGCGTGCTGGAACGGTTCCTGCTTATGACTGGGCGAAATTTTGCGTAGAACAGAACCTATCCCTTAAAGAGATTGGCACCAAACTTACCGGAAAAGGCGGGGTGGTTGCGCATCTCGGTACGAATAGTGCCATGGATTTAGAAGAAGCATACCTAGCGCATCAAAAGGGGCAAACTGAGTACAAAGGGATGGATACGGGTAAAGCCACGCTGCTTTTTAAAACAATGGCATATCAGGTTGCAAGGGAAATCGGTTCCCTGGCTCCCGTCACCCATGGTAACATCGATGCAATCGTTCTGACTGGAGGAGTTGCATACAGCAAACCATTTGTCGAATGGGTTAAAGAGCGAGTTGGGTTTATCGCACCGGTTATCGTTTTTGCTGGAGAAAATGAGCTGGAATCCTTGGCATTAGGTGGGATTCGGGCATTAAAAAAAGAACAAGGGATTATGGAATATGACAACACTAAAAAATTACAATAAAACGTACATACTATTATGGAAAAAAGTGCCGAGTATCATCCTCTAAATGTGCTACTTTTGAATAACAGCTTGGGAGAAGGAGTGTATGATGAATTGGCTTTTACGATATGTGCTACTATTTGGTTGGATGCTAATCGCTGTATTCTGGGTAGGATGTAGCGATCCGGTAGCAAGCGCTGCTTTGGAATTAACCAATGATACTTCATACGAATGGAATTACTTAGCGCTACATCCTACCTCTGCAGATAATTGGGGGGCAAATCAATTAGCGGGGGATTCCTTGGAAGTGGGCGAAACTGTAGTACTTCGGTTTATTGAACCGGGGGAATATGATTTAAATGGGGGGTATGCAGAAGTAGATGATTTGGGTGAGGTTGTGGTGGATTGGTGTTTTGACCGGTATGGGTTGGTTTTTAAGCAAGCCGAATTTTTGTATATAACGATCACGGAATTGAATGATTGTTTAGATTCACCTTAAATAAGCCGAAAATGAAGAAAGAAATGCTAAGAATCCTAAAGGATTTTTCCGTAAATTAGATCGGAACTATTTCTATAACTGGGTGAATACTATGGCAGAGGAAAACTCAAAGTACAAGAAGTTCGACTCCCTCTTCGCAGAGGTTGGGGAGGAAGGAACTCCATTAGAAGAACGTAACAAGGTAGAGGGCGAATCCTATTGGAAGCTAAAAAAGCTAAAATCCAAATCCAAAAAGGAAACGGATGCGCCTAAAGCCCCCGACCCGGAAGAAAGCGACGACTTCAAACCCGTTGAAACTGCTGGGGATCCTTACGCGGAAGATAGCGAAGGAGAATCCTTCTTTGCAGGGGGTGATGTAGGTGGGATTTTGGAGGAAGACGAACCGTTTTTCTCAGATAAGGAACCCAAAGAAGGGGATTCCGAGGATGAGGGAAATGAACCGCCCCAGGAAGTAAAACCAGGTTCCTTTGAGGGTCCTCTTGTTCGTGATGAGAAAGACACCGCAATCAATTCAATTTTATCGCGCATTGATAGAGAAATTGATTGGTCTAATGTCAAACAAGAAGATACGGAAGATGTCGACGCCAACGCAGGAGGAGACCTTTCCCCGGATGGTGTTGATGTTGAAAATATGGATGTCTTCCAGGAAATCCGTCCACCTGAACTAACAAGACCAGGTAGCTACTACAAAGAGCGTCCCAAACGGGATTTTAAATCCGAATTCTCGGATATCTTTGATGAGGACGACGATCTGGACATTGAAGACATCGATGAGGAGTCAATTCAACAGGAAATGGATGCTGAAAAAGAAGAACGAAAAGCCGAACGAGACCGTAAAGCTGAGGAAGCAGCGATGGAAGAAGAACAAGAAGAATCAGAACAAGAAGAACAACAACCTGATATCGAAGAAGAACCAGAATTAGAACCAGAACCTGAGGAAATGACCGTACCCGATATCGAAGAAGAAAGCGCTGAACCCGAACCAGATGAAGCAGCTGACGAAGATGAAAGTATCAGCATGGATCTCGACGATATACCAGAAATAGAAGAAGATAAACCCGAAGACGACGAAAGTATCAGCATGGATCTCGACGATATACCAGAAATAGAAGAAGATAAACCCG
>CAYPZJ010000094.1:0-586 GCA_964414635.1 uncultured Spirochaetia bacterium | reverse complement strand
AAGACGACGAAAGTATCAGCATGGATCTCGACGATATACCAGAAGTAGAACTGGAAGAGGATGAAGATTCAACAGCCGCAGAAGGTTCCAAACCGGAATCCGATACGATTCAGGTGGATTTTGAGAATTTGGAAGTCTCGAATGGAGATCGTCCAGATGATTTGCATGATGAAGCCGAATCTGTTGCTGAAGACGAGGATCAAACGGAATCTTCTCAGGATGAGGAATCGATTGAATCAATTGAAGTTGATTTAACGGACGATGGAATTTTTGGTGAAAGCCAGATTGAAGATGTTCAACCTCAATCCGAGGTGGAAGATCAAATTGAAGAACAACCAGAAGCAGAAGCCGAGGTGGAAATTGAGGATGAAGAGCCAGCCTTGGAGGAAGAACCCGAACTGGATATGGATTCACTTGATGAACCAGCTGCTGAGACGGAATCACAAGTATCCGATACTGCGGAGGAGACAGAAGGTCTAGAGAATGACGATTTTAGTTTTGACTTGGATGATATAGAAGAACCGATTAGTGAAGAAACCGAAACGGAAGAACCAGCTGTATCTGAGGAAGCTGCATCTGAGGAAGC
>CAYPZJ010000093.1:0-14870 GCA_964414635.1 uncultured Spirochaetia bacterium | reverse complement strand
GGGTGATATGAATCATCCCAATGCAGTATCCATTTTGAATAATTTATCCATGGTCTATGATAAACTGGAACGGTATGATGAATCGTTGCTGTTAGCGCAGCAAGTGTTAGAAAAGTTTACCGATCGATTAGGAATCAGTCATCCCCAAACCATCAAAGCAATCAACAATTATGGATTTATCAATTATATGCTTGGGCATTATGATGTAGCGCTTCCTTTGTTTATTCAATCCAATGAATTGGCGAAAGAACAGCTGGGAACTTATCATCCAGATCGTTTGTTATATCAAAAAAATCTGGCTTGGGCATACATAGCACTTCAACAGTTTCAGAAAGCATATCCACTCATCAAACAAGTTTCAAAAGGGTTTGACCAGCTTATCGAGCGTATCTATGCGTTGGGTTCGACTGCTGAACGCCTTAAATATAATAGTGCGATTCGGAAGTATACCGATGCCGAACTGACTCTCTGGCTTGAATTTGATTTTCAAACAATTGCAATGGCACAAGAAGGGTTTTCGTTTTTACTACGGAGAAAAGGCTTAACTTTAACATATCAGATGATGGAAGAACGATTTTCCCAATTGATACGATTGAATACAGAGGATGCAATATTGTTTGAAACCTTGGAACAGGTTCAAACCCATCTGGCTGAGCTGGAGTTTGAAGGTCCAACAGTCTTGGGACAGGAGGTATGGGAACAAGAAGTCGAAGCGGTAAAAGAACAACGGGAAAGATTAATTAGGCAGGCAGAAGCTCGTTCTTCCCAATTTGCACAACAACAAATAAAACAGCGGAGCAATTTGGATCTCTTAATAGAACAAGTTCCATCAGCCACTGCGGTGATTGATTATTGCTATTATTATCCCTATAATTTTTTCCCCACTCGTGGACAAGATGCCTGGAATGCTGGACGCTACGGAGCGTTTGTATTGGTCAAGGATAGTTCTGGAGCGGTATCTTTTCATCGTTTTTCTCTTGGTTCCGCATCAGAAAGCGATGAAAAAATCCACTTCATTCAACGAATGGCAACCACCCCTCATAAATCGGAAGGCATACTCGCTTCGGTGCAACCTATTGAAAAGCAAATAGATTTCATTTTAGCTATTATGCTGTTGTTTTTGATTTGGATAAGTCGTCATGTGATTCGATTAAGGAAGCATATTATGGGTATCCAATTGATAGGGATGGGGATGGTATGTACTATATTAGCTTGTGGTAGTTCGATGATTCAACCGGTGGAAACTCAAAAAAATGGGACACCAATGGAATTGGAACAAAAGTCGGGATCTCTTTATGGACAAATTCTCCAACCAATTTTAACAACCATTCCAGAAGTAGATCATCTTGTAGTGATTCCCGACGGAGATCTTGCGAATCTTCCCTTTGAAATTCTACCTGTATCCTCGGATGAACGCTTGTTTGAATTGTATCAGATTAGTTACCTTAACAACAGCAGAGAAATCTTGGATTGGATGGTTGGAAAATCACCACTCAAAGACGCGTTGCTCATTGGTGGAGTAGATTATGAAGATGTAAACACCAACAAATCCAATGAGCAGACCCCTGGTCGTAACGTGTCTATTGCTACAATGTATCAACCCCCTTATGGACATGCGATTGGAATGCTCTGGCCCATTCGTCTTTCTTACTTATCTGGAACAGCGGAGGAGGTGGATTCCATTGTCCAAACACTCAAGCAATCCAATCATTCATACCGGTTATTTAAAGGAAAAAATGCGGCTGAATCGTTGCTATATCAGATGGAATCCCCGCCTTTTCTTTTACATCTTGCCACCCATGGATTTTTTCTTCCTCGTTTATTGGATGGAACGGATAGTGCTTTTTCTTTGCAGACGACGGGTGTTTCAACAGATTACTCAGTAGGATTTCGCAGTCAACTTTCCGATGTGGATTTGCCATTACTTCGTTCTGGAGTAGCCTTGGCCGGATTCAATCGGCTTAGTTATGGAATCACAGCACCACATGAAGAGGATGGGATTTTAATTGCGAAGGAAATATCTCGATTGAATCTATGGAATACCGAATTAGTGATTCTAAGTGCATGTTCTACAGGAAAAGGCGAAGTAAAAGTGGGAGAAGGTATATTAGGATTACGATCCGCTTTACGATTTGCAGGTGCACGAACGGTCATTATGAGTTTGTGGGATGTACCCGATCAAGAAACGATGGAATTATTTGACGCATTTTATCGGTATTATATTTTAGAAAACCAATCAAAAATAGAGGCATTACGCCAAGCACAAATGGAAGTGAGAAACCGAATTATCGAACAATATGGATATGATATCCCAGGATATTGGGGGGCATTTGTGTTGGTGGGTGAACCTATGTAAGTATGTGTAGATTAATTGCTCTTAATTATCTGTACGATGGAAACCGAACAAGAATTTCTTTATTTCATATAGAAATAGGAATTGCTTGGAGATGAATAACCATTTTTAAGGAGGAATCAATATATGAATATGCACTATTTCGTAAATCAATTACGCTGGCTGCTAAGTTTTCTGTTAGGAATTATGATACTTTTTGCTTGTGGTGCCCAATCAGAGCCAGCAATAACAGAGGGATATTATGAACCAAAAGAATCCACTTCGGATGAAAAACCTATGCGTGCTGCATCAATTGTGTATATAAACGCTGAAACCGGAGCAGTTATAGATGATGCAGCATCAAATGGGATTCCTATTATAGTGGATAATGCGGTTGAAACGGATGGGTTTATTGTTTATGGCGGTGAAATGGATGTAACATCCAGCTATGAGAATCAAATTTTACAAATTAGTGGTGACGCAAAAACATATTGGGGAGTCTACAAGGAACTTTATTTTCCAAAAGCCAAAGAGAAACTCATCATTCGGATTGGGAATAAACAAAAGAGTGAATTTAGTGTCGAAGATGGACTTCCGTTTATAGAAGTATCGTCTACAAAGAATAAACAAGCGGTTTATTTTCAAGAAACGCAACAAACAAATCAAGCACAGGTTCCTGAAGGTGGAGATGGTGAAATTATTTACCCTCTTACCGAACCCCAAAATATATGGGATAGTTGGATCCGAATCAACCTAGCATTTGCACCAGGTACATATCGTAACCTGTTTATTGTAATTGGGTTTGAATAAGAATGGAATTATAAACCAAGTACATGCACCAGAATCAAACCGTAGGAGGAAAGACTTTATGATGAATCCGATAAAAACAATTGGGATACTCATTCTGAGTATGATTGCTGTGGGTATGTTGAGTCAGTGTGGAGGACAAACGTTGGTAGATGTGTTTGATGACTATGTAAAAATCGATCCTGATTCAAAACCGTTTTCATATCGTTTATTTCTAAGTCACTATGAAGATTTAAATGAAGCAGGAATAATAACCTCCCTTGAACACCGGCCTTTTCGCCCTTTACTTGCCGAAGAAGCAGAATCACGATCATTAGCGGAATGCTTATCTGATTCTGTAACTTCAGTGCAGATTTTTCCGACTCGCACGGATGGATTGCGGAATAAAAAACTTTTGATTATTGTTCATGGTTTTCATGGTGGACTAATGAATAATGCCGGACAAATCATTCAATATTTAGTACCAGGTATTTCACACGCAGTGGACGAACAGTATGAGAATATTAAAGACGAAACATATAAGGCATTAGTTAAATCCGTTCGTGGGGAATTTGATCTACTCTTTTTTAAGACACCCCGTGGTTCCTATGGTAAAGCGGATGAGTATGAAGCCAATGAATATTATCAATCCAAGTATGTAACCCTGGAAGAAATGGGAAGAATGCTCAAAGAAGTAATTACGTATTTTATGGACGATTATGATGAAATTGCAATTTTTGCCCATTCACTAGGGGCGTTGCTTGCTTATTATGCTGTTTTAGATGAAATGTTTGAACAGGTTGCTAACCGGTATTATAACCGGATTGCTACCTATGAAATGGAATTGGATATTTTAGACCAATTGAGCCAAAATTATAAAAGCATTGATGCCGTGAGTTCGCAAGCTAAACTGTATTATAAGATATCCCTTTGTTTACAGGCTTTAACCGATATCGATCTGCTTAGTTCTGGAAGACGCTATACATTAGTGGATAAAAGTTTATTGGGAGAAGCCTACATCAATCCGACACGGGTGTACGATTTCAAACTCAAAGGGGTTTTATTTATAGCCCCCTATCTGGGAGGGTTTTCGGATTGGATGCGAGGGATATTGGGGTTTACCACACAATTTACGGGAAATAAAGTGTTAGATCAATTGCTATCGGATGATTTTAGAAAAAAGCTCATGGCAATACAGAATAATTTTGCCATCCAAAATTTCGAAAAGGATTTTCAATTGCGTTTCTTTTATGATCCGGCGCATCCTCCTTCAGACCAACCACAACGCGAGCAACCCAATTATTACCCACGTTTTGTTTTTTGTCTACCTGAAAATGATACCATGCTAAACTATGATTTTATTCGTACTGGAATCACCCATCCAGAAAATCCTTCGCTTGTTAAATATCCCATTCCACTAAAAGGTCTTGCTCATCAGAATATTTTTGACATTCAGGATTTCGAGCAGGATTTTGTGAAAGTTATGTTTACATTCCTCCATGATTATCTAAGCTTAGAACAAGCACAAGCAGCATCCCATTCCAATTCATAATTTCCAGTTACAGCACAATTTACTAGATTTTGCACCTAAGCCAGATTTTTCTCTTTTTTTTATAGTTTTTTATGTATTCTGTAAATGTGTTGGAATAAGAGTATTGGAACAGTAGGGGAATTCCTGTAACCCAAACATTAACAAAATGTGAGTTTTTGTTAGATTTTTTACCTATATTATGAGTAAGGTGATTGCGATGCCACTGCAACGTATTCGTATCGTCTAAAATGGCAATAGAACGTAAACAATAGATGTGTGTTAAATAGTTGTGATATCAAACCATGCAAATCAGAGCTCAAGCACACATAAAAAAAAATCGACAAAATTGGAATAGGAAATAGTATGTCAACCTTAACCTTTGCCAATCAACGAACTAGCATCCGATATAATCTTAATTTACCGCTGCAGATCACAAATTTGAGTACCAATAAAACATATGATACGCAAACACTGAATATCTCGTGTGGTGGGCTTGCATTTGTTTTGCAAGAAGAATTAGACACCATGGAGGATATTGCACTTGTATTGGATGGTGTGGTTCATCTAACGGGTAAAATTGTCTGGACAAAACATGATATAAAAAAGAAAAGTAAAGATGTATTCCATGGAGTACGGTTTTACACATACGAAGATGATACTAAAACGTTGCTACAGCAACTTGGTATTCAATAAATCAATTCAAATAATTCACGACAGACTATACCACCCAATTAAACTAACGAATTCTATAGTATATACGGCTGGAAGCCTTTGCAACAAACGTTCCCTTTGTCTTTAAATAAGAGAGCACGGCTTTATGATCCAACCCCCGTTCCTGCCAATGTGGATCTGTTTCGTAACAATAGATTACTCCCTGGAAAATGGGATCCGCCAAATAGCGAACTAAAAGATTACGATCAATACGTAATCGAAAATTGCGTTGTAAATAAAATCGGACGGTATGTTCGTAATATCCCCCTTTATTGTTACTCAAAATTAAATCATAGGCGAAACTGTGCTCTTTAGCTTCTTTACCAAGAGTCATTGCGTAGGTATTCGAATGCAAACGTGCTTGGGGAATAATTACATTGGTGGATAAATATATTATGCCTACGCTTATAACAAATACAATACAGCATGTTATCAAGATCCCCCGGAGCAGTGTTGGAAATGAGGATGTTTGGATCCGCCCCCAGAGATAATCTATACAGTAGAAAAAAACGGCAAGGATTAAAGGGATGAGTAATAATACAGAAAACGTATGAGCGAAAGCATGATTGGGAAGTACGATCAAATAGGTTAGAAAAGAGACCCCATATAATGTAATCCACACTTTGATCCCGGTAAATTCTTCATTGTTTGTTTTGCGTTTTTTATAAAACAAATAAATAGCAACACCAAATAGAGTAATAAACAGGGGATAACCAATCACAAGAGGAATATGATAGCCCAGAGCAACAAAACCATCAATGATTACAAGCAGAATGCGTGTAATACCATAGGGGAGGGCGTTGAGAAAAGCTAGATCACTCGGAATATCGCTGGTACGCTCAAATATTTTTGATTCAACATCAGTTAAAAATGATATTCCAATAGTAGCTTGGATGATAAGTAAATGTCCCAAAAAAAATATAATACTTGCCAGCCCCACATAAAAAAATGGACTGCTAAAAAGGGTACCATATACTTTACAGTGTAACAAGCTTTTCCAGCGATGATGGTGCCAGATGGGTTGAATCCTTCTTCCAACATCTACAAAAATCAACGCAAATAATCCAAAATATCCTGTCCAGGAACTTAAACAAGCAAAAATGATCCAGCATATAGCCAATCCCAGATGCAATCTACGAGTTGATTCTCTATAGGCTAAATAATGAAATGTTGACCCTATCCAACCCAATAACCAAAACTGCGTGTCACAGACTTGAAGGGAATAAAATGTGTTAGCTGGTAGAAATAAAAATAATGCAAACGAAAGCAGTCCAACCAGCTGGTTATTGAAATAGATTCGGAACTGAAAATAGATGTAAAATGCAACAATGGTATTGAATACGAATGGCAGGAAGCGCAAAATAGGGTTGGAATCACCCAAAATTGAATAAACCCCTGCAAGCATCCAATAGGGTAAAAAAGGCCAGCTTAAATAATAGGGGATATAATCCATTTCAAGGTTATACATCCCATATTCGTTGATTGGAAGGTAATTGGAGGCTTCTGCCCCAAATCGTACAAAATTCAAGGCAGGTCCTGCCCACCGCACGGTATCGTGAAGAAAAGTTTGAAGATCTGCCCCAAAAACGGGTATTCGGTACAGGATTGAAACTCCAAGAATACCGATTAGTAGTATCAAGATTAATAGCGGTGGGTACTGAGGATTAGGGAGATAACGAAGCACAGGGGTTTTAGATACCACGGGTTTTCCTTCTAAATCCTCAAAAGATAATATAAAAACAGGTGTTGGCAATCAGATCTATAGAGTTATTAAACGTAATCGGTGGAATCAAACCGCTTAGGATGTCTGTGGAGATTGAAATACTTTTGGTTTGAATGAATCATCATTCAATATCTTTGTCATCCCTTCACCCGATAAGGTTAGAACAAACAAACCTTTTTTATAAGCATACCGTTCTGCTTGTTCATCACTCGTGATAAATGCCACGGCTCCAAAGATTTTCTTGTGTCGATATTCGGGGTAAAATTCGTGAAAATGATTCAATCGTTTTTCGATATGTTCATTCACATCACTAACATGTAATGTAGTTTTTATTTCTATTAGGATGAGTGCATCGGTGTTATGGACCATGGCATCGATTTCTATCGTACGACCATCCTTCAAGGTTGTCTTCATTCGCTCATTGACTCCCACAGCATCAAATCCCCATTCTTGGAATAATCGAATAGTTGAGGGGCTAACCAGGGCTTCTATAAGGCGTCCCCAGTTTCCAATCAATTTATTAAGACGATAGTCAGTTTCCTGTAATTGCCGATCAGTTTTCTGTAATTGCCGATCAGTTTCCTTAATCTGTAACCAATGTTCCTGAATTTTCCGATCAGTTTCTTTCATTTGTTTCGATATTTCCTTAAATAGCTGCTTGATTTCCTTTAATTGGCTACCGGTTTCCTTTTGACTTTTGATTAGTTCTTGTAATGAATGTTCTGTTTTTTGGGTATCATTTTCCAACGTGGAAACACGAGACTCTAGCGTTTTTTGCGTATTTGCCATGTCTTTGCTCTCCTACATTGTAAATATATATTCTTTTGACAAAATGGCAATAAATCTTAAAACCTAAAACAGACTGATTCAAGGGAATTTTTGAAGGTAACATTGATAATATAGCATAATGAGGTGCAAAAATCGCGTTTTGCTGCTTTAAACTTAAAATAACTAACTCTAATGCCTAACTATGGGTTATTAGCAGTACGGTTTAAGCTTATTGAGTAGGGAAATCCGGCAGCGTACGTACGGTGTTCCAGGTAGCTCGTATTGCTTTTTCGCTACGTTTTACAGTTGAAATACGTACTTCATCGATTAATCCTTGAAAAAAAGTACGTCGTTCAATATGCGTTCGCCCAATATATAGAGGTGTTTTTGCTTGAGCTAACTCAACTGTTGCACTGGAACAGCCAATACGCTCTCCATTATGGTACAGACATAGTTCTCGTGTATCCCAGGTAAGTGCTGCGTAATTCCATCGATGAGTGATATCACCCAGTGCGATATTCGATGGAACCTCTAAAATTTCCCCTTCGATTGATACTGCCGCTGCTTGAAGAGTTCCATTCATCTTCCTTCTATTTTTGTGGAAGTAAATATTGAAGGTAGGCCAACCAGTACCCGAATCTTTTGTTGATTTTGAGATAAGGGATGGATAGTCAGCAGATTGAGTTGAAGCAGGTTTAAACCAAAGCTCTACACTAAAGGGTCCTGTCAGATCCAAGGTATCACTATCATTGATTTCAACGTAACCCTTTCCATCTAACTGCAATACATAATTAAAAAATGGGTCTTGAATCAAATCAATACCATGGGCAATTCCATCATTCAGATTCAAACTTTCATCTGCTATTAGTGAGCTACGATCTTCTGAATGGAACAGCAAAATGGTATACTCGTCACTTTGAAACCATCCTGTTTGAAGATCCACAGCGGGATCATCGGTTATAGCTGGTCGGTCGTTATGCTGTGTTTTGGTAGAATGGGATATTGTTTGGTTGGAAGTACTGGTAGATTGTCCGGATGTTGTACAACCCGATTGGATGAAAACGCTTAGCAGCATAAGGATAATCATATAATGAAACACGAAGGGATATCGTTTTCTATTCATTTGAGTGAACACCTCCTTCATCAGACAGTATTCTTATGTAAGATAACAAAAACAAACCCAAGACAAACTCACCTTGTTTAAGAGTCTGTCCAAATAGCCCTGGGTTTTATGATATGTTTTTTGATTAAGCGTTTTAGCTTTTCAAGCGAATTATTTTTTTTTACATTGATGTTTGCATTTATATTTGTATTTGAACGAGGTTCGACATCCGTCAATATTATACCTCACATTTCAAAAATATGGGTTACACGTGTGGATCGTTCTGCCTTTAACGGATTAGATCAGGATAGTAAACAACTCATCAACCAGTATACCAAGCTTACAAACCGTTATATTCTACATATTATTCCAGTACTTGGACGAAAACGGATAGAAACAATTATAAAACAGATTCAATCTATTTTCCCCAACTTATTAGAGAAATCTCATATATTAGAAGATGGTTTAATAGATGTTCAGTCTATCATATACAAAGAAATCCACGTGGATCAAAGAGATTCCCTAACGATGATTTGCAGAATGTTTACACGACTTATTAGTTTATTCCTTGATGCATATGGAATGGTAATATCCAACCGCCGCGCTCGAGAAGCATTCCATCAATGCTTTGAAGAAATTCAGCATGATTTGAAGACCACACCAACCGCGTATAAGTTTATTGTGCAATCCCTACCATTTGGAATTGCGGAAGAAGAAAAAATCGAATTTCTATCTGCTGCAGAAATTCATGAACGATATCGAAAACGTACGTTGGATTTCTTAAGTAGTGAAGAACGCTATCAAGCGTTGTTTCATTACGCAGGAACGGCAATTTTTGTTTGTAATCCAGAAAATCAACTTATTGATTTGAATCAGAAAGCCTGTGAGTTTTTAGATGGGTATTACCACGATTTTATTCATAAATCGGTGGGGGAAGTCTTCAAATTTTCGCAAAAGGATTTGAAAAGCTTTATCTATAACATTTCTACCTTGTTTGATCATCGTGGGTATATTGTTGATAACTATGTCTTGACGAAACCGAATGGTGAATTGTGTAATTTAGATATTACATCCACGGGTCTATATGAGGAAAATCAGCTGCATGCAATAATTAATATTTGCCACGATATAACCGAACGTACGCTTATCCAAAAGGAATATCAAACGAATGTATCGCTGTTGCAGGCTACGTTAGAATCCATTCGCGAAGGTATTTTGGTTTTAGATAATGGATCCGAACAGATAAATTATAACCAAAAATTCCTTACATTATGGAATCTATCAAATGATGAAGGCACAGTTTATACACGAGCTAGTGTCGAAAAACGTTTCAGGGAAGAAATTATAGACGCCGATTTATTTTTGAATTTATTCACACAGTCTTTGTTCTTGGCACCAACCGATCCCCTTTTGATTCGATTAAAAAATGGGAAAACATTTGAATGTGCTGCACAACCCCATCTGCTAAATCAACAAGTTATTGGAGTGGTTTGGAATTTTATGGATGTTACCCGGCACCGTGCTGCGATGGAACAGGTGGAGCGTTCGCTTAATGAAAAAGAAATCTTACTTCAGGAAATACATCATCGGGTGAAAAACAATCTTCAGATTATTAGTTCACTTTTAAGTATTCATTCTCGAGCTGTTACGCAACAGGAAGTTATTCAATCTTTTGAGGACTGTAACAACCGCGTGAAAGCCATGTCATTGATTCATGATCGACTTTATAATTCCAGAGATTTCAGCCGCGTGGATTTTCGTGCCTATACCGAACGCCTAATCAATCAACTGATGACTTCTTATGGTTATGATCTAAAAAAACTTCATCTGATATTATCCATTGAAGATATCTATCTGTCGATAAAAACTGCCGTACCTTGTGGGTTGTTGATTAATGAATTGGTTACCAATGTGTTGAAATACGCCTTTCCTAAAGAAAAAAGCGGATGTATTACGATTCAATTCATCCGATTACCAGAAAAATATTACCAATTAATTATAAAAGATGATGGTATCGGAATTCCCGCACATATCCAACTGAATCAAAGTGAGACCCTTGGTTTACAATTAGTTTCTACATTGATTAGTCAATTAAAAGGAAAAGTTGAGCTAAATCGAAGTGCCGGAATAGAATTTATTATTACATTTCCTGAAGACGACGCGTTGTAAAATTGCGTAATCAATTTGAGGAGTATTATTCATGAAACGATCTTCTAAGGTTGGAATCCTTGCAGTAGCTTTGTTTATCCTCCTGCTGGGAGCACTGTGCGGTAGTAATGAGGAACAAACCCCGCAATCAGAACAAACCAGCTCCCCTCCAGAAGCAAAACAACAGGAGCATAAGCTTTCCTTGCATGGCGCAACTCGTATTGACCCTTATTACTGGATGAATGACCGCACGAATCAGGCTGTCAATATGTATATAGATGAAGAAAATGCATATACCAAAGCAATGTTCGAACCCTACGAATTTCAACAGATGAAATTTCTAGCAGAGATGAAAGCGCGGATTCCTATTGAAGACGAAAGCCCTCCTATCCATAATAAAGGATACTTCTATTATATGCGGTATGATGAAGATCATCCCGTACCTATGATTTGTAGAAAAAAAGGGACGATGGAAGCAGAAGAAGAGATAATTTTAGATTTTGAAGTATGGTCATGGGGTCCATACTCGTCTTTGAGTTTCCCCAAAGTGAGTCCGGATAATAAAAAAATTGTCTTTGGTTTGGATCATCAGGGAAGACGATTCAACACGCTATATTTTAAGAATTTGGAAACCCACCAAAAATATACCGATGAAATACCAAACACCACAGGATTATTTGAATGGGCAAATGATAGTCGTACCGTGTTTTACACTCGACAAGATCCAAATACGCTTCGTCATAATCGATTATACAAACACACACTGGGAACACCCCGCACCGATGATATATTAATTTACGAAGAACCTGAATCCATGTTCTATGCAACCCTAACAAAATCCATCTCCGAAGAATATATCTTTTTGATTCTAACAACCCACACAACAACGGAAATCCGTTACCTTGAAGCGGATAAACCCGAAGAAGCCTTCAAGCTACTTTATGAACGTGAGGTGGGGGTTTTCATGACACCATTTCATGTGGGAGGAAATTATTTTTATTTACATACCAACGATCACGCTCCTAATTTTCGTATTGTAAAGGTCCCTATCGACTCGCCTGGTAAAGATAACTGGGAAGATGTAATTCCCCATGACCCAACACGCTATATTAATAATTTCATTGCATATGAAAAATACTTAGTATTAGAGCAATGGGAAAATGGATTTCCCCAGCTTGTTGTTCATGATTTATCCCAAGATACATCCTATCCTATAGATATCGGTTTTGGTGCAGGGGATGTCTATGGAGTCAACATTACGCAGCCTGGAGAACCCGATGAATATCTATTGCGGTATTCTGTAAATACATTACGATACCCAGCGAAAACATACGACTATGATTTACAAACCCAATCAACGCAGTTGGTGCATGAAGAAAAAGTGGAAGGGGATTATGATCCAGAAGCATATGTTGAAAAGCGAATCGAAGCCACTGCAACCGATGGAACAACCATCCCCATATCCATTCTTTATCCAAAAGGAATCCAGCTGGATGGTTCAAATCCCGCTTATGTTTATGGATATGGTTCGTATGGAATCAAAAATACCATTGATTTCTCCATTCCAAGATTAAGTCTATTGGAAGAAGGGTTTATTTTTGCATTTCCCCATATTCGCGGAGGGAGTGAATTGGGAGCTCAATGGTATTATCAGGGTCGTCGTTTAAACAAAATGAATACCTTTACTGATTTTATTGATGCTTGTAGCTATTTAGTAGCGGAAGGGTATACCAACCCAAACAAACTTTTTGCTCATGGAGGGAGTGCAGGGGGAATGCTGATGGGAGCCGTGGTAAATATGCAACCGGATTTATTTCGTGGTGTCATTGCTACCGTGCCATTTGTCGATGTCGTCACCACCCTATTGGATGATACCATTCCACTGTCGGTAATTGGACGGGATGAATTTGGGGATCCAACAAAGAAAGAAGTATATGAGTACCAAATGAACTATTCCCCTTATGACAATGTCAAAAAACAGGATTATCCCGCGATGTTTATTGTAGGTGGGTTATATGATTCTCAGGTACAATACTGGGAACCATTGAAATGGACTGCAAAATTACGTGCAATGAAAACCGATGAGAATCCAATATATTTATTGATAGATCCTAATAATGGGCATGGAGCACGTATTCCAAAACCAGCTGAATACACCTTCATCATGAATTTGCTGAAGGATTCTACAGATAACTAAGTTCATAGCGGGATGACAGCGGATATCTGACTGGTCACACGAAATTGTCAATCCGAATCATTTTGAGTATTTTATTATAGTGAATTAGAGGTTGGGTACATATATCGTAATGATTTGGACATAACCCATAAAACAGCGTATGGGGGCAATCCATAGCAAGACTACGAATAAATCCAAATCAACGTGAAGATCCAATGTGGGTAAGATTTTGGCAAATGATGCCATTCAATGGAGTGAAAACCCATGGCTTTATCTCCAGATAAAAAACAGGCTAAAACCGTTTCTGCGGAAGATTTCCTGGAATTAATCACGTTTTTTCTTTCCGATGAAATGTATGGGATTGATATCATGAAAACTCAGGAAGTCGTTCCCATGACCGAATTAACATATGTGCCCAATTCATTGGAGTATGTAGAAGGGATTTTTAATCTGCGAGGAAGTGTAATCCCCGTAATTAACCTGCGGAAAAAAATAAATCTAAGTCAAAAAGGAAGTAAAGCGGATAATATTTTGCTTGTAAAATTCGAAGGGTATTTATTGGGGATTCTGATTGATGCCATGCATAAGAAGGTGGTTACCGATCGTAATAAAATCATCCCCCCACCTGCAGTGATAGCAGGTGTAGGAAAAGAGTACATTCATGGGTTAACCAAAGATGAAGATGGAAAACTAATTATTGTTCTTGATGTTGCTAATCTATTCAGTACAAGAGAACTGCGTGTGATTGATGATCTTCGACAATATTAATCATTTTTTGAATGATCCTGCTCAAGTTTAAAATCTTTTTGTTGTAACGCTTTACGAACATTACGCTTGGCGAGCACTCCCAGCAAAATGATGGGATAGACAATATTCAATATAAACGTCATCCAACTGGAACTTTGTCTGACACCGGATGAAATTTCACTCCCAGTATCCGCAGCACGTTTGGAAACCAAATCCAGACTACTTTCAATATTCAAATCAACAATAAGCAATATTGTGCTGGAAACTAAAACCCCCACGATAAAAAGTATCATCGCTGGGACTGCCCAAAACTTACGTGCCATTAACGCAAGCCCACTGACTAAACAAATGCTATAAAATAGCAATAGAAACACATTGATGGTACCCTGTGCTGTCGTGTAGGATTGTAATTCCGATGATAGAATTCCATAATCCATTTGATCAACATTCTGGATAAACCCGGTGGAGGTGCTGCTAATAATTCCCAATATAGCAAACGTCATACCCAGACTACCTATAACAATGCTAAACACAGCGATTAAACGTAAAGTAGAAGGTAACCCTTGAGTTGTCATTGGCTAATCTCCTTGCTTGGATGACTGGCTGTAATTTGATTCGAGATAATATTGCCAGCCGTTTCAACCGGTAGTTCATTTGTCTTTTTTACACGATCCACGCTGCTTGTTGAGCTTATAGGTTGATCGGCTTGTACATCATTTTCTGGTGGAAGACTGTTCGAATCGTTACCACAACTAGCAATTACACAAAGCCCTACCCAAAACAAAATGAGGCTTAGACACTCGATCGTACGGTTATCTGGTGATATTCGGGGAGGACGGGGTATGT
>CAYPZJ010000092.1:0-14960 GCA_964414635.1 uncultured Spirochaetia bacterium | reverse complement strand
AATTACCATTTTTTGAACTCCCACCCAATAAAACCGACGGAGGTCGGTTTTATGATGATGACGTATGGTTGTAACCATAGGTGTGATAGAGGGTAAGAGTATGTTAACCATCATTAGAAATCTACCATTTTTTTAATTTGAGCCCGTAAAAGATGGGTGGAATTTCAAAAATGGTTTGGTGAAAAATGATACCCCTCCAATACGCCACGATGGTATTCCCCCATTATCGGATTTTTTTTCGTTGCATCGTTCTTTCTATTATACTATATTCTAAATGAAAGGAATGAGTAATTCAACCAACCATCCTTGATAACTATCATCATACAAAAAGGAAACATTATGTTCCGTGTTGAATACCCGATTTTCATCGTTATAGGACCGCTGATTCGATTTATGTTAGGAATCATGATTGTCGGTATACTCGGGTTTTCTTGTCAAACGGATTTGCAACCTTTTAAAGAAATGAAGGCTGAAGTATCCGTTCTTACTCCGACATCTCATCAAGTATTTTATACCTTACATCCCGAGTTTGAATGGCAAGCCGTTCCGGAGGCTGCTTCCTATCATCTTTATATTAATGAGTGGAAGCTTGATGAATTAGTTGCTTCACTCTCATCCAGTGCCACCCTAACATGGATACTTCCTGAATATGAATCCATCCATTGGTCTCAAGATGACGAGGATTATTGGTATTTCATGGTTCGTGCCCAAAATGCATTTCAATATTCAAATAGTCCAGTACATCCATTCTACCTTGCCAATCCCGCTCCCGTCCTTCTGGAACCGGTAGCAGATATCTTGTTATGCCCTACCGATAATTCCATATCGTTTCAATGGAATACTGTTTTAGGAAAAGACACCTATCGTATTCAACTCGCAATGGATCATACCTTTGATGAAATACTTGTTGATGAGGTATTAACCAGCACATCGTATGAATGGAACAATCCATTTGATGCAGGATTGATAACCTTGTTTTGGAGGGTCATGGTGGAGGATTCCAATGACGAGTTTCCGTTCTCGGATTCATCTGTATTTCGGATTGAACAGGTTCCTCCGGTGTCTCATATTGAGTTCGATTTATTGGATGCTGCATGCCAAAGTCATTTTCTATGGGAGGTTCCCGTTTATACTCGCGCTTATGAAATCGAGGTCTTTGATCAGGCGGATACATCCGTTACTCCCCTGGTAACCGATATAATAACCGAACCTGCATTTTCCTTTCAGGAACAACAGACGGGGCAGTATTTTTTCCGTGTTCGGAATCAGGGGGAAGCCTGTGCCAGTTCATGGAGTGAGCTACAACCGTTTGTCCATAATTTCGATGGGGATGTTCCACCGTATGCAATGCCGTGCGAGCGAGTTGATTATGATTTGGAAGATGTCCCCATTGAACCTTCCATGTTGGTGGCTGTTTTTGATAACAATAATAATTTGCTTCAGACGTCGGATACGCTAAGTAATCCCAATGTTTTTGTTTCTGCGAAAGTGAAAGAACCCTATTGTGGATTGAATTTTAATGGAATTCTTGTGGCATATATGAATCAGGTGGAGGTGGAAGCGCCCTGGGAGTTTAATGATTCAGATGAGGTTAAAACGAGCCGCAGCATTCATCTGACGGTACCTTTGGGAGATAACCAGATCAATATCGTAGCCGTACTTATCCTTCGATATAATGGTACGACCTTTGTTCCCTATCGCCGATCGGAAATTTACCAACTCACCGGGACGTTTGATACACCCACGGTACAAGCGCAACTTGCTTGGAATAATCCTGTGGATCTGGATCTTGCCATGTCCGGACCTAATAACGAACCCTGTTTTTATGCTGCTCCCAATCGCATCGTCCCTTTGGGGAATGGAAGTCAACTCCAGTTGGATGCAGATAATCAGAAAGGATATGGTCCGGAAAATATCACTTTGGTGGGGGAACCGGTGGAAGGGACGTATGCAATTTGGGTAAACTATTTTGCTGGAACCGTACCGGTCCAGGGGATTGTACGCGTATGGAAGGATGGAACCTGGTTATTTGGTAAATGTCATGATTTTACAACCGCTGAAGTAAACGGGATCTTGGTTACCAACTTTCAGGTGATTAATCACCTTTCCTGGCAGGTGGAAATGCAGCTTACCTTACCGTAACATGATTATTCCTCTCTGTCAATCCGCCAAAACAGCCCGTACGATTTCCTCCGGAGGATCATCTTTCTCGAAGTAATAATCCGGATTCGCCTCCAGGATTTCCTTTCGGAAAGGTGGGGTACAACAAATCCCGATAGACTTTACATCCAGATGCTTACCACAGCGCACATCATTCCCCGTATCACCAATGATGGTAATGGCTTTCCCTGTATAATATTGACCGGTTAATTCGTATGCGGAATTCACTGCTTTTTGGGGGAGATCCGACCGCTTTCGAGTATCATCTCCAAACGCACCCAATTGAAAGAATGAATTAATACCAAATTCACCCATTTTAATACGAGCACCCTGCTGCAAATTGCCAGTGAGTAAACCAAGCAAACAAGTGGATTCCCGTGCAAGGCGTTCAATGGTTTGAATAAGTGGGAGTAATCGTACTCCGTTTTCCTTTGTGAAATAGGATTGAAGCCGTTCTAGATAATCTAGCTTAATTGCAGGTATGTTTGGGGTAATCTCTGATTCTGGTAATACGGTGGTAGCAATATCATAAATAATCTGAAGATCGGTTTTCCCCGCCATTTGTACAGGTTGATCGATTGTGATTTGCAGTTGGGATTCAATTGCTTCGATCAACGCACGGGTGCCCATTCCATTTCCTGTGACGATGGTACCGTCAATATCAAACAGAACCAGTTTTAACCCCAAGCGTTAATTTCCCCCATCATCTATTACATCGTCTGTATCGGTCGAAGAATCGGCTGAATTGTCTGATGCTGGTTCGACTGGTTCTTCCTGTGATGCGTCAGGTGTGATTTCGTCATCTGGTGCTGGTTCAGCATCAACCTGACCCGGTTCAGGAAGACTGGTATCTAAATCCTCAGGAGAGGTTATTTCATCGGTTTCCGGTTCGGGCTCTTTAATATAGTAGTCGGTTGGTTTTTCCATGGTATCCAATACACCCATACCCGACATCTTATAAACAGTTGAATCCCCTTCCAACCGAGCAAATCCAGCCTGGGTTTCTTTGCCCTCTTCATCCTCTGGAGGAATAGTCTTTCTATTGAAATAAATAGTATGCAATTTTTCGCTACCTCGATAGATATCTGCGGTATGTAGCGGTGTGCCCAGGTTGTATTCAGCAAAATTTGTTACATCATCATAGAATTCTGCAGCTCGAATCCCCAGGATTGCGTTCACTGTGGATTTAATCTTATTTGTTTCACATTCTGCTTCGCTGTATCCACTAAGGATCCACGTTTCCCCTACTTTGGTAAAGGTTTGAATTCCATTATCCACCACCACTTTATCTACCTGGTTTTCTTTTTCTACAATGATATCCTTGCGGCGGAGCTCCTTTATGGTTTTTTTGTAGCCATCCACTTTGGAGCGTTCCATAAAGTAAACCCGCTGCTCATCCGAGCTAAAATCGGTCACATACAGATTAGCTAGGGTCGGAGTAACCCGTTTTGGTGTACCAGCAGTTAAGGTGAATTCCCGTTCCGGTTTAAAAACAGAAGTCGTATATAACGTAATCGATAAGTGGGGTTTGGTTAAACCCAAGAATTCATCTAGACTTTCGTCCTTATATGATTCAGGTACGGTGATTTCATCCCGCTGTTGGGGAGAATACATGGTTTGGAGTCCTTCAAATACCTTTAGAAAACTACTTACAGTATTCTCATCGGTTGGAAAACGGCGTGGTTCGGTGATAAACCAAACCTGTTTTTCTACTTCTTTATATTTGGGAGCGGATGATTCGTCTTCGGCAGATTCCTCACTGGATTCAGTAGGAGATTCTTCCGTTTCCTCGATCATTTCCTTTTCCACCACCGTTTCTTTTTCTAATACCAAATCCACATCATCATATTTCATATGGATTTTGTAAACCTGATCGGAATCAATATAGATGGATTGTCCCAGCACGGTTTCCGAACTTTCCTGTTCTTTCTTCCCCGTGATGGATTCTTCTGCTCCCAGCACAGTTAAAATATCATTAAAGAAAATCGCAATCACAATTACCGCTGCAAAGATAATTATCAAGGTTACCAATGTTTGTTTTTTCATCTGTTAGAACCTCCCTCCTATCATATCCTTACTAATTATTGAAGTGTTTGTTTAATTTAATCCCTTTGTGAGCGTGAATTAATATGGTTTCAACGTGCAAGTTGTCACCCCATTACCCTTCCATCGCTCACGATAAAGTATATTCAATCAAATGGGAGATACCGGGTGTCCGATCGGAGTAAGCAGGCATACCCGGATACCCGAAGCCTTGTGGTTAATTTAAAAAACACTTTGCGATTCACATTTGGTTCATTTTTTCTGGTGTCCTTATGCTATTTTTTTGGTTGTAGATGTCCAATGAATACAAGCGAAGGGAATTTACTAAAGAGTGCCCACATGATAAGAGCGGATCCGAACGCAATGATCATACCTGCTGGTGCGGTATTAAAATACGTTGCCCAAATCGTTTCCCGGTATATAAACGATCCAATGGTAGCCAAGATCATCCCCAAAAAAACCGCTTGGGATAATGCGTCACTTTTCTTTTTAACAAATACTCCGAGTACAACCGGCATGATAATTCCTGGAGCCCATATCTCATACGCAAATACAATCAAACCCAGCACATCTGGCCACAACGCTGCAACTAAAATTGCCACCGCACCCATACATAAGGTATAGATTCGAGAAATTTTTAGTTGACGCTTGCCGTTCTCATCATAAATATGAAAATAGCGTTCTAGTACATCTTTGATGAAAATCGCGGCAGATGAGTTTAGTGCGGTATCCGAAGAAGACATCACAGCGCTTAACAAGGCAGCAATAATAATCCCACCGATCCACGGATTATGTAAGGCAGCAATAACCCGGGGTAACACCTGATCATGACTTACATCCGGACCCAATCCTAAATAATGCCCATACATCGCAATAGGGATTAGAATAAAAGGTAATGTCAACGATAGGAAAATACCTGCTCCGGTTATTCCGATTTTTGTATGACGGATATCCCGCCCGGAGACAAATCGGGTTGCATATCCTGGACCAAACATTTCTCCAAACATGAACAATAGTACCATACTAATCAACCACAAAACCCCTTTACTGGAAAAATCCCAAAATCCCTCAGGTACAGATAGCTGTATGGCTTCCCAATCAGTGGGGATCCATTTCATGTTCAATGGATCCACAATAAAAAATACGGTGAACATAAATCCGGCAATCAAGATAAGAAACTGAAACAAATCGGTGAAAATAACCGCTTTCAGTCCCCCTGCGGTAGAATAAATCACGACAAGGGTTCCTCCAATGACCACCGACCAGGTAATAATGGTGCTTAGATTTTCCACACTTCCTGCGAGAATAGCACCGAGGATATTTCCAACCGCAGCCATCTGAGCCCCAATGACTCCCACCGAGAATAACACCGATAAAATAAGGGTTATCACCCGCGGTCCTTCCCCAAAATGGTGCCCAATAAATTGGGCAACCGTATACACTCTTAGTTTCCGAAAAGCCGGAGCAATCCATATCCCAGCGAAAATAAAATGAAGATATAACCCTAGGGAGATGACCACCATGATCACACCCCAATCATACGTCTTTCCCACAGCCCCTAACGCCATCCCACCACCAACAACCGTAGCGGACATGGTTGCCAGCATCATAAACCAATGGGTATTCCGACCTGCGACCAAAAAATCATCGGTGTTTTTAATTTCTCGGTACTTCGAAACCCCTAAAATGAAGATGAATCCAAAATACAAGCCTACTAGAAGTAATAGAATCGTTGTATCATCCATGGGACCTCCCTGTGACATGGTAAGAAAAAGTAGTGGAAAAGGCAATGCCAGCAATACGTCTGTAGATATAGTTTCTGAGGTTTCTTATCCCAGATATGTGAGGGCGCGGGGTATGGGAATGGTATAAAAAAATCCTTGACCCGGTTCACTTATGAAACCTGTTTTTAGTATAGCGGCTAGTATTTCATCAGCAAAGATTCCGTCCGCAACAATTTCAACCATATCTTTTTCCTGGCTTATGGGAATACCTACTGCAGATGATTCTATGGTACCCGAACACGCATACTCCTGTGCCATGGTAATGGTTGACCCCGGTGCTCCTGCAGAAATGACTGCCTGGGTGATGGTTTCACTATACTCCCGGTTGCAAACGACAGTGATTAAACTTTGATCATACAAATAATTCCGGTTCTTTTGGGTAAGCTCATAATCCATGTAATCGTGAACCCGCCATTCTGTTCCTCCCTTGATTTCATCCACGGCTTTGATTACTTGTTCCATCGATGCTGCATACCGGGTGTCGATGGTACTGGGTAAATTCATGATGGCTTTTTTCACTGCTTTGGTATAAATAAACCCCATTCCTGGTAGATCCAATTTCCCCTCATCTACCATTCCCTCAAAAATACGCTCGCTGTCCGATTGGCCCACTACAATTTCTATCAACTCCCGATTGGGATTAATCGCAATCCGTAGTAATCCCAACCAATCCCGCAATCCTTTTCCTTGAACATAATAGATATAGGGACCTGCCGATCCCATATTCATAACACGCTTAGCGATAGTTTCTGCTTTCCCTTGTTGAACAATACAGGTAATCGAAATCAAATCTTTTTGATAAAATATGGTTTCGGGAATATTAAAATACGAGGGATCATACACCTCTTCCCATTCTAGGTTCTCTGTCGGTTCGCGAATTGCGTGATTGGTATAAAAGTTTTCCTCTGGATGGTAATGCAGCTTGGGAATAGGAATTTGATATATGGCGCCATTCCCATGGATAAATAACCTCCCATATTTTACTAATTCTTCCATCAGCTCATCAACATAACTCTGGGGTAAAATAATCTCGATTACATCCAATAAAGGACTGATAGAAGGTTTAAATAAGGGATGTTTGGTGCGTAGCATTCCTCGAGCCGCGGTTTTAATAAGTGTTGCAGCCCCATGTTGAAACGCTTTTTCAATAAGCCGCTTGGATTTTTCCTGGTGGCAGATGAGGGTAAGTAGATAGCGATCGGAGATATAATTAATTTTTGCCATAATGCATACTGCCGGAATAGAATCACGCGCGTATCACAGAATAATCCGAATCACGATGTTAACCTAATACTCGATCTTTCGGTTCCAGATCTTCCGATTCCCGATAAATTGTAATGACTCTACCAACAACCCGTACAATCATACAATCTAATGCCGTTTCCAACGTATTGGTGATAGCTGAAAGTTCCTCATCCGTGTTTTTACCCACTCGGATATGAACGATCTCATTTTTTATCAGATTCTTATGAATATGATTGAGCGTTTCTTTCGAAAGTCCGTTTTTTCCTAATTGTAAGGTATCCTTATAAACAGCTACTTTTTTTAACTGCTTTTTCTCATGCGAGGTTAGTGTTTTCATAGAAGTAAAGATAATAAAGAAATGAATTTTTAACCGAGATAGGTTAATGCTTTGGGGACAGGTAAAGTATAAAAGAATGCTTTACCCGGTTCATCCATAATATTCGTAGCTAGCATCCTTTCTAAAATCGTATCCAGATTATCCGGTGCAATCGCTAATTCAACCATCTCCTTTTCATGACTCATGGAAATCCCCGAAGCCGAAACCCGAGATGTTGGATGGGTCAAATCTTTACCATAGGAGATGGTTGCTCCTCCCGCTCCCGCTGCCATAGCAGCATAAGCAGCATCTTCTCCCTCACCACGATCGCAAACACAGATGAGGTTGTATAAATTGGATAAATATTTACGGGTTTTCTGTTTGGAATCTGAAATTAATGATCCCGTCGAGCGCCATTCGGTATTTCCTTTTAAATCATCGATGGCTTTAATCATCTGTCCATACGAAGCAGCTTGATTCGGATCTACCGTACTGGGTAAATTGACAATTCCTTTTTCAATAGGGCGGCTATAAATAAATCCCATCCCAGGCAGGTCTAATTTCCCAGCTTCTACCATGGATTCGAAAATACGATCGCTATCAAACGCTCCCACAATCACTTCTATCAATTCCTTCTCCGAGCTAATCGCAATCCGGATCACTCCCATGCGATCACGTACCCCTTTTCCTTTTCCAAATGAAATAACCGGACCCGGTGATCCTAATTGTAACGCAGCTTTCGATATGTCATCTGCCTTCCCCGACTGAACAATGCAGGTAATGGATACTAAATTCTCTTGGATTTCGTAGTGTGCATCTTCAAAATTGATGGAGGCATCCTTAGGGGGATGTGTTTCTTTTGGGATATCTTGTTCATGGAAGAGTGCCTTCTGCATAGGAGCCGTATAAATCGCTCCGGTACCAGATAAATACAGCTGGGCTTCTGATATAATATGCTTAAGTACCCGATCCACTACATTTTTATGAACTGTTAGACGAAGCATGTCTTCTTGAGGACTAATTTGTGGTTTGAATAATCGCTTTTTTGTAAGGAGCGTACCACGCCCTGTAGTAGTGGTGATATTAAAAATTCCCGGAAAATTCTCCAAACTCTGAACCACCCGTTTTCCTTTTCCTTGGGCTAAAAATGCGGAAACATAATAACAATCGGGGTAAAAATTAAACTTAAGCATTCTGTGTACCCCCTTCTGATGCGTCTGCATCGGATTGGGTTCTACCAACCAACAATCCTACTGTAAGCACCGACAAAATCGGCATTACCGATGCCATCGCCAGGACACCAAATCCCTCAACAACATCTACCTGGGAACCAATTCCCAGCCCCATGGCTAATACCAAGGGTACGGTAATCGGTCCCGTTGTGACCCCGGCGCTATCCCAACCGATATTTACAAAGGTCTCCAAGGAAATAAATGTGATAAACAATAATAAAATATACGGTGGAATGAGCAAATACGGGAGGGGAACATCAAATGCGAGTTTGACAATCCCCAAACCCAATCCTAATCCAACTCCAATAGCCACGGCTTGCATCAAAAGGGATTTCTTAAAAGCACCAACTGTGATTTTCTCTACGGTTGCTCCCAAAACATTGAGTGCTGGTTCTGCTAACGTAGCAGCATAACCAAGCAGAAATGCAAAGACAATTGCTACAATTTTGCCAAAGATAGTACCAAATAGCGGACCATGGATGCCCGCAATCCCCCCATTAATTGGTGCCGGTAAAATGGAAGAAAATGCAGACGGTACGTTGGAACCAACCTGATCTCCCAACGGCGTTAATCCCAAACTCAAACCAATGGAAAACAACCACATCCCAAATACCGCAAACCCAACACCAAGTACCATTTCATCGGGATGCTGGATTCGCTCCCGAAGGAACAGGATTAATACAATAAACAGGAAAAGCACCAGGGGTAGGATCGCTCGAACCGCATTGATGGCTCCGTCTTGAATAATGGCAGGGAGCTTCTGACTCTCATCAATGGGATGATCATTCCAGATACGGAGCTGGGAAGTGTCAATCCCCGTCCGTTTTTCCAGGATAATGGTCGCATCCTTAATTAATAATTCACCTTCCTGATGAACAATAGTCCCGCTGTATCGGGAAATGAACGCGTCTTCCGGCAGCTTTCCTGTTTGTTTAAGTATTTGAATATCTTCATCTGAAAAATCGACTTTTAAACCCGCTTCCATATCAGACAGCAGCTGGGTCACTTGTACCAGTTCCGGATGACTTTTTAGATCGTTGAATTTTGAAAAGGCAGGTAATGTATTATGATCCGAAGCAAAGTTAGGCAACGAATCGACGGAATAATCATCATTGGGGCGTAATTCATGAAGCTGAGCTACTGCCTCTTCCACTAAATCCAACATCTTCTGAAGAAACTTCCGGGTTTCAATGTACCCCATTCGACTCAACAGATTTTTCACCAAGTTGATTAATGTGTCTGGATCTTCTTTCGTCATGTATTTTGTTCCAATCCGCATGAGAATCGTTTGAAAATGGGGGGTTTCCATCGATTTCAAAATGGGCTTGATTTGTGATCCTAATTGCCCGGTTTTAATTTTCTTCAGATTCCTTTGAGTAAGCGCTTCCTGGGCTTCCCTTAAGATTTTTAGCTCGTCTTTATGGTTCTTTTTTAATGCAGCATAGCTATCATGTAGAATCGCTTCTATTTTTATATGAATGGATTCCAGGGTCTCTTGTGAATCATCGGGATCGTTGAGAATTGTACCTAGATTATGCAACAACGTTTGGAGGGAAGCGGTTTTGTGTTTATCCAAAATCGGAACCACTTTCCCAATCCAATTATCCTTTTTTAATTCTTCAAAATTGTCTTCGGATGCTAGTATTAATGCTTGATGTAGGATTTCCTTTTCTTCTGTATTAGCATGGATGGAATCGCCGGTTGTTTTAAGAATATTGCGGAGTTTATCTCGATCCCCATTGATTTCCTGGATTTCATCCTCCCCTCCAATCCGCTTGATGATTGTTTCATATTTCTCCAAGGTGTCCTGATCAATCGGATCGGAACCAGCAATAAACAAGGCTTGATAGGTTTGAACCATTTTCCTGAGTCGCTGTAATGCCTCATCCGTTTGCACAACATCGAATACTCCCCTATGAACCGTCTCCAAAATACGATTCAGCCACTCTTGACGATCTTTAACCTGATCCAGCTCGAAGGGAATATCTTCTTCTGTTGTGTCTTCATCCGATTCATCCGTTGAAAATACAGCAATCAATTTGCTCATAGTTTCATTTGCAACCATTAACAGGTGTATCACTCGTTCACGATCTCCGGGAACCGCTTGTAGCTCGTTAGGTGTAGCAATCCGTCCAATAATGGTTTGATATTGTTCAATGTCGTATTGTTCCACTGTAGGAACAAGGGCATTAATCCAAAACTGACTCTGTAATGCTTCGTAATCCTTGTTTTCCAACAGGGAAAGTGCCGAAGCCAAAATATCTTCCCGAAAGCTATGAATTTTTTCTGATTGATCGATGGCATCACGAATCATATTCGCCATCGCCTCCTGATCCCCTTCCATTTCCTCCTCAGTAGCCAATCGTTCTACCAGTGAAGAAAAATCCATCTCCGTTTGGGGTATATATTTCCCTTCGGTATCGCCCACCACCAGGATAAATCCCAGACTTAATACCGCAAGGATAGGAAATAACGACGCCAGGGTGACCACACCAAATCCAGCACTTCCTACATTCGAAGAACCCACAACGCGACAAACCCCAATTCCTAACGCTAATACAAGTGGAACCGTGACCGGACCCGTAGTAACTGCTCCGCAATCCCATGCAAGACCGATGATAGGAAACATTTGGGGAACCAGCAACGCGATGATAGTTAGTATTGATAAAATAATAATCAAAGGAAAAATCAGCACTTTTAGCGACCACCCATACAAAAATCGAATCATACCGAAAATCACGGCGATTCCGACTCCGATTCCCACTGCTATAACCAATACACCCGAATAGGATGTAAGCAAATCGGCAAGCAAAGGCGCTTCGGATGCATCCACGGAACGTCCTGCTGCCTGTAACACTGCTATAGCAGGTTCTGCAAATGTTGCACCAATTCCTATAATGAAGGCAAAAATCAATAAGCCCACCAATGGGGCTTTGCGGGGAAGCACGGCACCGATCAATTCTCCAAAGGGCATTAACCCAAGTGTTAATCCTTCCATGAAAAACATCAACCCCAGAACAACAATCACGATACCCACCGCAATTTGTACACTAAAAGCAATGGGTAATTGCAAGACGATCAATTGAAAGGCTAGCAGATAAACGATAATTAACCATACGCTCTTTACTTGACTAAAAAAGCGGTCGGAAACATAGGGTGCAAGTATTTTCATTTTTTCTGAAAAACTCAGCTTCAGTTTACCCGGACCATAATTCTGGTTTTTTGACATAGACAATCCTTAGGAGTCGTTCACATAAATCGGATGGATTTTCTAACCCAATCAGCAAAAGTAAGATAATTTTTCATGATAAAAAGGGCAACTTATGCTTCCTTCAGGAGTGCAATTTTAGTTTCAGGATGAATTTCAAATCTCAATCATTATGTGCGACAATGCTGTATCACACCTTGCCCCAAAGAACAAGGTTACCAGTTTGATAACATCGTAACTATGTCCTTTAAGGCAAGGTGTCAACAAAAGTCATAGATATATCAGTAAACTAATTCATATGTAACGTATACTGAAGTATGGTAACTTTTGTATCGTTCCAAACATTAGTGAAACCACGCATAGTCTATTACTTCAATTTGGTCTCCCCGTAAATGGATGGCACCGATGGATTCCAGCTCATTCAACCGAGCTGGAAATCGTTTCTTATCATAGTAGTGTAACCGCCAGGCATCCGCTAAATATGTTCCCGGTTCGGTTCGACAGATGATTTCACCTTGTTGGTTACAAATAGAAATAAGCCGCAAATACACATCCAAACATCCGGCTCCCAATTCTTTCCGAATAAGATGGACAATCGGACTATTCATGACTTTTAGGAAATCAATCATAGTGAAACTCCTTTTCGTTTTATATGGATGAGTTCCCCTCCATGTGATACGTTAGAATATGCGGTACACCGGTTTCAGGCGCATCCATGCGTGCTGAATAAAACGAGTGTACGCAATAATCCAAGTTCTCGTGTTTTCTGTAGAAATCGTTTGCTTGATCCGTGTGGACCCTTCGTTTTATCTTATAGTACCCGGAAAAATCAAAAATTTAGGTGGAGGAATAAAAAAATACTGAAAATATTTACAGGCTTTTCACAAATTGCTGTTAATTTCATTTGTTAAACCCATGGCATGGAATCCTTTTACTATACTGGATTTTATGGCGTGCATGTCACATGGACGGTATGAAGTTGGAATGCTGGCGGTAACATAATAACCCGTTGGATAACTTCTGATTGTTGTAATGATTGGACTGAAATTTGTTTAACAATACTTGATTGGTGCTGTTGGTTGGGAATTGGGTACAGGCGTATTTGTACTTCACCATCCCATAATTGTTGAATACAAGCTCGGGTAGTGGGTTGAATCGTTTCATTTACATCCAATCGTTTGCATTCACGGGTTATCTCTTTTTCTGAAAGGGGAAAGCGTGGTTTACGTTTAAAATAGAGGGTGAGTATCTGAGGATTGACAGGGTCTGGTGTTGCAGTCAGTGTCATATAGGCGCTGTAATATTCAATTACCGTATAAACAGAATTTACAGATGTGGCATTGGATGATGATGGATAGAAGGTAGCCACGTTATCTTTTATGAAAACGATGAGTCCGACTGCTGCTGCTATAAAGAATAACGTAGCTAGAATGCGATACACCCAACCCATTTGCCGTCGCATCATCCAGTGTTAAAATGAAATATTTAGTATGTTCTCGATTTTTGCTTTGAGAATATCAAAATCAATAGGTTTTACCACGTAATCTCGTGCACCTCGTTTCATGGCATTCCGTACGTCGTCTTCTCTTCCCAGTGCGGTAGTCATAATCACGGGGATATCTAACTCTTCATCAATCATTTTGTTGAGAAAAGACATACCATTTAAACGAGGCATCTGGATATCTAGTAAGATTAGCTGAGGTTGCTCCTGCTTTGCTTTGATAATCCCTGCCATGCCGTCGGCTGTAACAAGGGTTTGAAATCCATGGGATTCTAAAAATTCTTTCATGGATTCTCTGTTTACATCGTGGTCTTCTACTACTAATACTTTGTATTGATTTGGATTGCTCATGGATTCATCCTTTCATCCCGATTGATTGGAGATATGAAAATAGTGTTCCGCAGCTGCACGGATTTCCGTATCGGTTTCTTCAGCAAGCCAGCTTTCAATAGCGGGGTGTGTTGCTTGCACTTTCATTTTAATCAAGTATACAAATACTGCCAATCGCAACCATCGATTCGGAGATTGAAGCTGTTCGAATAACCAGGGCGAATTATTTTGGTTAAATTGGCGTTCTACGATGGCATTTAAAATACTAAGATCTGCTATTTCATCCAAATACTGTTTATATGCATTCCATACTTCTGGAGGATACACAAAAATCACTTTTAACGTTGTTGTTCGAGTATCGGGATGGTCAAGCAACGTTGAAAATTCAGTAACCAAATCCATATTTTGGTGCAGTCCAACCGAATGAATAAACGCGGGAAGGTAAGAGGGGCAGGATGCATGCTGCCATCGTTGTCGCTTCTCATTTTTAGTAAATTGATGTATCTCCTCAAGCATAATCTGAACCGCTTCCTGATCCCTGATTTTTTCTAGTAATCGTGCAGAACGAATGCGGATGGTAGGATCTACATCTTTTAACGCTTTGCATAAATAGGAAGTACTCCGTTGTGGATTTTTAAGCAAATATTCTTCGGAGGATAATACAACATCTAAATCGGGTAATCCCAATTGAGAAAGGTATTCCAAATATTTAGGGTTATATGCCTCTCCATATTCGATGGCATACATTGCCATACGAAAATTCACAAGCGTTGATGGAGAAAGAACTATTTTTTTGGGTGTGGTAGCGGATCGGGCAAGTTCATCGACTTCAGCGTAGGAATCCTTGATATAATCCATGATTACTTGGCGTACTTTTTCCAGTTGTTCTTGCTCACATATTTTCACCAATGGGAAGATAGCAGCGCCCTTATAAGGAGAATCCTCTGAGACCACAAAATAATACAGATCCTCAAACGCTTCTTTGTACCCAATCTCCCCTACCAATTGAATGGCAAGACTTTTAATCAAGAAGGATTCATTTTTTTTAATAATACGAAGCAACGCAGGTCCAAATTGTTGACATTGGTTTTTAATCTCGGTATTCTGATGATTTGCTAATAACCGTTCTAGAATCGTTAAC
>CAYPZJ010000091.1:0-14972 GCA_964414635.1 uncultured Spirochaetia bacterium | reverse complement strand
ATTCACCATTTCATAGCCGCCTACAAAAAAAGCGGAAACTTGATTTCCAACTTCGCCCATTATTTTGTAGACTATAGGGACTGTTAATCTTGGAAAGTGCTAAACGGCAGTCTGTTTGCGCTATACAAAAAATCTAGTACATAGAAGCGGTAGTAGTATAGAGCATTTGATCTCAATATAAAACGTTGCTAATTTTTTTATTCTTTTTATATTGACGTCTCTTTGTTGTTTTATTATTATGCGGCACGACTATCTTAATCTATGATATTGGACAAAGATATTTGGTAAGGGTTTTAGATTACGTTTTTGGTATATGCTTAAATGAGCGAATGGGTATATTCATTAGAATGGTCCCAACCCTATTCCATACACAAAACATCTAGATCAAGCCTAGTTTTTTTCGTTACTTTCACTTTATTATCCAGGGGGAAGAACTATGGATTCAAGCATTTTCAGACACCAGCTACGATTCAACACCAGTCTACCAAGGCAATCAACGATTCGAACAAGTAACCAATTTGCTACGGGTTGGCATAATTTAAACAAAAATGATATCTTTTCTTTTCTGATTGTTCTTCTATGGTTGCTTTGGCTCCCGTTCTCACTAATCTCGTGTGATACACAATCGAACAAGCAAGGATCCGATGTGCAAACAGGAGTGGATTCGCACGTTGAAAAGGCAGACCAAACTACATTGAATATCGTTACGTTTTCAACCGATCCCCCTGCATGTGATCCGTTACACGCATTTGACCCCGATTCCTACGAAGTAATCTCTCAAATTTTCGATCCGTTGGTGTATTTTGACTATGATGGTGAAATTCAACCTGGCTTGGCTACAGAGTGGGTGCGCATCTCTCCAACGGTAATCCAATTCACGTTACGTGAAGGGGTAACATTTCATAATGGAGAACCATTCAATGCAGAATCAGTAAAAGGTACATTTGCGATTCATGCCGATCCAGCAACCAAATCACCTACACAAAATGTATTGAATACAATAAAAGAGGTGGAAATTTTAGATGAATACAAGGTGAATATTCATACACATTTCCCTGATGGTATGCTTTTTTATCGTATGCATATGTTTGGAAGTATCATTCCTCCCAACTATGTAAAAGAAAAAGGATTGGATTATTTTTATAATCATCCCATTGGAACGGGACCCTTTAAATTTTCAGAATGGAACAAAGGGACATCTCTTACACTGGTTAAAAATGACACATACTGGAAACCAGATATTCCGAAATTGGAAAAGGTCGTATTTAATATGATCCCGGAAAATCTGTGGCTTGAACGGTTAATTGATGGATCAATTGATTTTTGTATGTATTTATCAGGGAAGGATGCGGAATTAATTGAAAAAAATACAAGTACTAAGATTATGAAACGCCTGGTTCTTTCTTCCTATTGGGCACTGTTTAGAAATCAGGGACCACTGGCAAATGAGCAAGTCCGCCATGCTATGAATATTGCGATAGATCGAGAAGCATTAATCAAATACGCGGAATATGGGAATGGTGAAATCATGGCTTCTATTGGTAAACAGGGGGAATTTGGTTATAATCCAAACATAGAACCGTATGAGTATAATATAGAGAAAGCAAAGCAGTTGCTTGTCGAAGCGGGGTATGCAGATGGATTCACCATAACCGCGCTTGTATCTGACATTAGCGAGCGGGTGGCACGAAATCTGAAAACTCAACTACAAAAGATAGGTATAAATCTGGAATTAGAAATTGTTTCCCGTCCTGAATGGGCGAAACGGATTGTCATTGCTAAAATGACCACAGGCACCGTTGATTTTGATGGGGATATGACAATTAATCTCGTGGACAATCCTATCTATAACCTTGCGTTTCATGCATTCATTTTCCTTCACAGCACGGGTGCTTTTTCTATTACAGCAGATCCAGAACTCGATCAGAAAATAGAATGGGCTGTTGGAGTAGCCAATAAAACCAGACATGAACAACGATTACAGGAATTGGATCAATACATTCATGATCATGCATTTATCCTAACAACCTACCAACGAATTATTACTCCAGGCATGCAAAAGAATGTGCAGATGCGTAAGATCAATTTAAACGCCCATTTAGATTATAATATGCTTCAAGATGCGTATAAAGAGGAGCGATAACCCGTTATGACAATTCGTGCAAAAATTGCCTGGGTTGTCCTGGTAATCTTCTTTATAAGTTTTACTGCTCTGTTTATCCACACCATTATTATACAACATAAATCTATTTTTTCTGAGTTTTCAGAACGGGCGAAACTATTGGGTAAACAAATCGCCATCTCCAGTATCAACAGCATGCTGACGGAAGACTATTATCAACTGATTGATATTGTAGAAGCTAATAAAGACGAACCAGGGCTTATGCAAATTGGTATTTATGATGGAACCGGCAAACTCCATGAATCGTTCACCAGTGAAGAATTGGAGCAGTCCGAAGGACCCATTGCGACAACCATTGACATCCAATCTGTACCAAAAAAAATAGAGGTACGAACCGAGCGTGTCGGGCTGGTTGTAGACGCGCCTATCTTTGAAGGATTAAAAGGGATGGTTCGTTTAATATTTACAACAAAGCCCGTGTATCAAAAGCTGTTCCAGACCAGTCTTATGTTTATTGGACTGGGATTACTAACCATGATCCTGGTAGTAATCATTATTTTGCTCTTTCTAAAGCGGATGCTATCCCCTTTGTATTCTCTAGGGGATCATCTTCAAGAAGTAGCCGATGGAAACCTCGTGAAACATCTATCCTATGCGAATAAAGGTGAAGTCGGGTTGTTAATCACTCGGTTTAATAAGTTTGTGGGTAGGCTTCATGATGTGATCGCCCACATAAAGCAATTTTCCGGAGAAAGCACACGGGTTAGTGAATCCCTTTCTTCTCATACCCATGAGACCTCCTCTGCATTACAGGAGATGGGAGGCAATGTATCTTCCATCGAAGGGATGATTACCGATCTAACCACTACGATTCAAGAAGCCAACGAATCCATCAATCAAATCATGACCGAAATCGATTCCCTTACCGCGAAGATGGTAACCCAAAAAGAATCAACCGAGTCCACTTCTTCGTTTATTAATCAAATGACCGCATCCATTGGGAATGTAACCGAGATTACCAATTCAAAAAAGGAAGCCACCCAACATTTAATTTCCATTACCAAGGAAGGGGAACGGAAGATACAGGAAACAATTCGTATTATTCATGAAATTGATCAGGCTGCTGGCGGAATCATGGACACAATTACGCTAATCAATAATATTGCTTCCCAAACCAACTTATTAGCGATGAATGCTGCGATTGAGGCTGCCCATGCGGGTGAGTCTGGAAAAGGATTTGCTGTCGTAGCCGATGAAATCCGTAAACTTGCAGAAGGAACCGCTACCAACATTAAAACCATAACAACCGTACTAAAATCGGTAGTAAATCGGATTGATGATGCAACCGAAGCAAGTAATGCAAGTGGGGAAGGCTATGCTGAAATCATGAACGAGGTAGAACAAGTTACGATTGCATTGGATGAAATCACTGCTAACATGCAAGAATTGAATCATGGTGCAAATGATATGGTACATTCCATGACCGGATTAAAAGATATAAGCGAACAAGCAGAGCAGGGATGTAATCATATGAATCAGAGTGCTGCACTCGTCCATTTGCGGATTGATAAGGTCAGCCAAATATCACAGCAAACCCTTCAAAGTATTCAAGAAATATCCACCGGTATTGAACAGATTAATCAAGGTGCAGAAGAACTGACAACGATTGAACAACATAATAGTACGAATATCCAGCAGATGAATGCAGAACTGCAGCGCTTTATAACCCATTCAAATACTGTGGATTCTGAAAAGGATGATGCTATCACACTAAAAAAACAAAATGGGAAACCCATTGGATAAATCAGTCCTATTGCATTATACTGGATGGTGGAAGGTATTGGATTGAACCATACCAAATTGAGGATAGGATGATGATACCGATTGTAAACGTGAATCTGTTTTGTAAGCTACTCTCATGCTTTTTTTGTATTGGGATTCTCTTGACAACCTGTTCGAACAACATAAAAGAATATGTGTATTATTTCTCGGAGAATACCGGTATCAATCAATGGGTGATGGTTGATGAAACAAAAATACCGATTTGTTTTTCGGATCAATCGGATAATGATGCACTCCATCTCTTTCGTTCATTAAAATGGAACGTGCTCTATCCAAATGGGGAAGGGAATTTTATTTTTAAAGGAACCCTCTATTATGGTGAAAAGAATAGTAGAAAACAAATGGAGGATTCCGGTGAGTCCTGCTATGAGTTTGATTTAAATCATTGGTATCTTCTCACCCCCTTTCCTGTAATCAAACCATTGGATGTGTTGGATGCTGATTATTATGAAGAAATGGAGCACCACCTTACCGATCAACATTTCAAAACAGTGACGCTAAACCGCTACCAAATCAAACTAGATTCGATTGTGTTAAAAAACTACGAACGAAACAAAAGTGAATAGGTTTCATACGCTCACATATTAATCTGAATCAAGCCCCTCCTTTATATTTTTCTTTTTCGTTGGTTCTAAACCGGTAAGACTTACTTGATTCAAACACTGTTTCATCCAATAATAGTAAATACGATATCCCTTCTTTTTACATAAGGCATCTCCCAAAAAATAATTTACGCAGTCATTTGCGAACAAAGTGAAGCAATCTGTTTTTTGGAAGCAAGATCACTTCGTCGCTTCGCTTCTCGTGATGACGATTTTGCGTATGTTTTTTATTGGGAAAACCCTAATTGTTTATAAAATAAAAGCTTCAATACATATTTTTATAGCAACTGCTAACACAACCACCAATAATAGGATAAAAAGGATAACCATCGTTTTGTTCTTTCTTAATTCAAGGGGTTCATTTTTTGCTTTGCATCGTGATTCTTCCATAATATCCTTTGGAATCAGCGCAATACATAGCGTAATTAACGCAGGGACAATGAGTAAATCATCGATGTATCCAAGTATAGGAATAAAGTCTGGGATTAAGTCTATTGGACTTAGTAGATAGGCAAGCGTAATACCAATTACGATTTTTGGTAGCACGTTAAGGGATGGATGAAAAGAAGCATAGTAAAGGGCTAGCATCTCATGCTTGAGGGCGCGTACTTTTTGTTTTAGAGTAGCAATTAGTTTCATAACGACAAGGATGATCGGGCCGCATGTTTTGCAACAGGTAGAGGTGACCAGATGTACGTCTGTCACTTCAACCTGTTTTACTGCCATCCATTCGATCTCATACGGTTCACTCTACACATGGATAAGTTTCTATTAAATCCCTCATCGACACCCCGATATGAATCAATCATTTGGAATTATCCCATAGCGTGTCACAATCATTGGGTTGAGTAAAAGGATAATAATCAGATGTACAACGTATGGGTTCTGACCAATCACTGGTTCGCTGTTCGGGAGCAATTGCTCTTACTTGAATACTTTTATCATAAAATGGAATCGTACTCCGATCATAAACTAAATTTCCATTATGACCATATAACAGCGGAAGCCATTCCACAGTCATATACGTAATCGTTCCTGCATCATCTTCCATTTTGAGTTCATAGATGACATCTCGTACAATAGAAGGGTTCATACAGAAGATTCCAGAATACAGGTAGCCTCCCGACGTGGGATACGTTGATTCCTCTGTAAAGAAATCATAGAAACCTGATGGACTGATATCACAGCGTATATCCGTTGGAGTACGCGGTGTACAGCCAAAACAAAGGAAAAATCCTACTGACAGTAAACCAATAACATAACCCAGACGGTCGCACATGGATAATCCCCACGAATTCTTTCTATTCAGGTTGTTTTGCGTACTCGCCAATTTGATATAAACCATATACGCTCCTTAAAATATTATAGAACCAATCAGGAAAAACACACTAATAATTAATCGTAGCTGCAATTTCTGTTTCGAGATGCTTCCACCAGTGAAGGGAAATCAAACTAAACGTTTACCAGCTGTCAAACGACTAAAACAGTTCCAATAATAAAAAACAAAATAGTGTAATGGTATCGGTTCTCGTTGTTTCTAATTCCTTCTCCTTTCACATTTCCACATTTCGACTAAAGCATTTTTGAATCCTGCCGATTAAAAGCCCAGCAGAAGAAAGGCAGGTTATCCATGTACGGATATCGTATAACGGGGAACATTCCCCTTCACGGAACCATCCCCATTTCTGGTTCAAAAAATGCAGCGCTCCCGATTATGGCAGCCACGCTATTAACCGATGAGACCTGTATTATCGAATGCATACCGGATATTCGAGATATTCGAACCATGATTGATCTGCTTCAATGCTTAGGGAAACGTATTACCTATGAAAATGGAATACTTAAAGTAGAACACAACCCCGATCCGTATACCAATAGAACGAAAGCCCCATACGAAATAGTAAAAACCATGCGGGCGTCGATCTGTGTACTGGGACCGCTGCTAACTCGCTACGGAGATATCCAAGTAGCGCTTCCAGGGGGATGCTCATTGGGTCCCCGTCCCGTGGATTTGCATATAAAAGGAATGGAGCAGCTGGGTGCCTCAATAATAGTTGATGAAGGCTACTTACACTGCCAAACCGATGGATTAAAAGGAAATACATTCGAATTAAAAGGGGCATTTGGTCCTACTGTACTGGGAACAGATAACGTGGTCATGGCTGCTGTGCTAGCTCAGGGAAAAACGGTGTTACATGCCGCTGCTCGGGAACCTGAAGTGGAAGACCTTTGCCGCTTTCTGATTCAGATGGGTGCGGATATTCAAGGTGTTGGGACAGACACGCTAACCATCACAGGGGTTCAGCATTTAAAAGGGACACAGTATCGTGTCATCCCCGATCGGATTGAAACAGGTACTTATATTGCGATGATTGCTGCTACCAAAGGATCTGCAACCCTCAAAAATGTAAACATGAGTTTATTAGAAAAACCATTGGAAATCGTCCGGCGTATGGGGATTCATGTGGAACTCGAATCGGAAGGGGTTCTATCTGTCGCCTACCGGAATCGATTTGCTAGTCATGATATCCATACGGAACCCTATCCTGGCTTTCCTACTGATTTACAACCCATGTATACATTACTAAATGCACTAGCTAATGGTACCAGTCAGATCACAGAAGGGATCTATCCCGATCGATTTATTTATATCAGTGAATTAAACCGGATGGGTGCACATATCATCATGAATGAGCAGGGTATATCTATTAATGGGGTTAATAAATTAAGTGGGGCACAAATGATTGCGTCTGATATTCGATCGGGTGCGGCGTTAACCATCGCAGCCCTCGCAGCTAACGGTGAATCTCAGATCTCTCGTATCTATCATATAGAACGGGGATATGAAGATATAACAGGAAAAATTAAAGCATTGGGAGGTACCATTGAACGGATTACCGTAGAAAAAGATCAGTGGTAACCTTTTAATGCCGTATAACAAGGGGAATCCCCGAGGAAACGCATGGGAATACGTAATGCCTCGGGAACAGCGAATATTATTGTTTGGGAAATGGCTTAAGCTTGCGTTAACAGCGGAATTTCATACAAGGAGAACATTATGGTTCGAGGTATGCACACCGCAGCAAGCGGTATGTTAGCGCGTTGGTATGAAATGGATGTCATAGCCAATAATTTAGCCAATGTCGATAAAACGGCATTTAAACGTGATCAGGCGGTATTCAAATCATTTCCGCAAATGCTCTTGCGACGGGTTCAAGGGGATGGTTTGGTTCATTTCCCGCTGGGTTCTTATGATATTGCTCCCGTTATTGGGAAAGTGGGAACCGGTGTAGAAGTTAACGATATCGCCACTAGTTTTGAGCAGGGCTTAAATATGAAACGTACCACCAACCCACTGGATTTGGCGTTGGAAGGAGAAGGCTTCTTCACCGTGTGGACGGAACGAGGAGAACGATTCACTCGAAATGGATCATTTCAACTGGATTCAGAGGGATACCTGGTAACCAAGGAAGGATATCACGTATTAAACGAATATGGCGATGCGATTCAGCTACAGAATCAGCAATTTGAATTATCTGAGTTTCGAGTAGACGAATTCGGTAAGATCGAAATACGGCGTCAATTAACCGATGATTTCGCTCGGATGGGTGGTATCATTGACGAACCTATGGAATATTATGAGACCCAACAGCTGAAACTCGTTAATTTCTTTGATCCCAGAGAATTAGTAAAAGAAGGCAGTAGCTTGTATCGAGCAACTCGTTATTCTGGTATGAAGGAGTTCGAGGGGAATCAGCTGATGCTGGATCAGGATTACGCGCAACTGGAGATTGGTCAAGGCGGGCGTCCAAAAGTGCGACAGGGATTTTTGGAAACCTCCAATGTAAATCCCATTCATGAGATGGTCCGTATGATCAGTGCTCACCGCGCCTATGAAGCTAATTCCAAAGCGGCTCAAACCAGTGATGGCACATTGGGAAGGTTAATCAATGAAGTAGGTAGAACATAAAGGAAAAGAAGAACGTAGTAAAACGTACCATATCCCTATATTTTCGGGATATCGTAGTAACACATCAAATAAAATAAGGAGAACAATGTTATGATGCGTTCATTATACACTGCGGCATCGGGTATGACCGCTCAACAATTAAACATCGATGTAATTTCAAACAACCTGTCTAATGTAAATACAGCGGGTTTTAAAAAAAGTCGAGTGGATTTTGAGGATCTGCTCTATCAAACACAACGGATGGCAGGTACTGCATCCACGATTAACCACCAGTTCCCTGTACCAGTAGAAGTCGGATTAGGAACACAACCTGCCGCTACTCCCAAAATTCATACTATGGGAAAACTACAGGGCACTGAAAATAATCTGGATGTGGCAATCGAAGGAGAAGGATTCTTTAAAATTCGGCTTGCGGATGGACGAGAAGCCTATTCTCGTGATGGTGCCTTAAAAATCGATGCAGAAGGTAATGTGGTAACATCCAATGGGAATTACCTGATTGATCCACCCATTAACGTCACGCGAAACTATGTTAAAGATTCATTTTCGGTTTCCCCTGATGGTCTCGTAACCATTAAGATGCCCGGGTTAGATGAACCAATCCCCATTGGTGAAATAAAACTATACCGTTTTGTCAATCCAGCAGGATTGCAGGCAATTGGGTCGAATTTACTAGTAGAAACCGATGCCTCCGGCGCTGCCTTTGAAGGGATTCCTAATATGGATGGATTTGGAACCTTACGACAAGGAATGCTGGAAATGTCCAACGTGGAAATCGTGGAAGAATTAGTTAATATGATTGTAGCTCAGCGTGCGTATGAATTCAATTCGAAAGCAATTCAAACATCTGATTCCATGCTTTCGACTGCGGTACAATTGAAACGATAAGAATATAGTACCCGGGTGCCGAGGAGGGGCATATCATGACCATTCAACCAACTGATCCCAGCATGTTTCACATGCAAAGTCAACTCAATCGAGTGAAAAATTTATCACAACGTACCGATGAAAAAGGTATGTTTTCACGCACCTTACAACAAGCTGTTCAACAGCATGAGGATATGAAAACCAAAGAAGCACGAATTCCAAAAAGCGAAAAGCAACACATGCGGAAAGTCGCTGAAGATATGGAAGCGATTTTCGTAAACATGATGTTTAAATCCATGCGAAAGACGCTCAATCCTAGTAATAACCTGTTTCACGGTGGGTTTTCTGAAGAAGCATTCCAGGATATGATGTACGAAAAAATAGCGGAAACATCCGCAAAGCAACACGACTTTGGTATTGCTAATCCCATCTATCGGGAAATGATTCTTCGGTATTAAGCGGACGTTCTGACTTTTCTAAAGAGAAGATTAGCATGAATCTGGTTGATATTTTTTCGCTTTCGCTCCTGCTGTTTATGGGTGGAAAAGGGTTATACCGTGGTTTCGTAGAAGAAATATTCACCCTTGGAGCTCTTATTGTAGCGGGAATCGCATCCTTTTACCTCTATCAACCAGTCTCAAATTTCATTAATAGCCAGTTGGGATGGGAATCCCCATGGACATCGGTAATTAGCTTCATTATCCTCTTTATTGTAATCAATCTGGCAGTGCGCCTTTTAGGGGAAAAAATCGAGGAGATCCTTGATCATCTACGGTTATCTTTTGCTAACCGTTTGGCTGGATTGGGTATCGGTGCACTCAAAGCCTTTCTTATTGTATTTCTCTTGACCAGCCTATTAGTACGCTATCCCATCCTACCCGATTTAAGCGCTTATATCGAAGATTCCATTTCATACGATATTATCAGTTACTACAACCCTTTTTCGTATGTTACCAATGAAATTAATGAACAAATCGATGAGCTCATCGAACATGCAGGACGGATTGCACCTGGAGAAGTCATTCCTTCCACCACAACGAAAACTGGGATGTAGTACATGATCCATCTACACTGAAACATTATTGGAGGATATCAAGATCGTATTATGTCCGCCTAAGATAAGTATTCATACGCAATACAGCCCACAATGAGATAACAATCCCCATTCCTGCCAGCAGTAGGATCCAAATAGGATATCCCTCACTAAAAATCTGATCCACCATCCCACTATTTAATAGAATAAGAAAAATGGCATTATTCAGCGTGTGGGCTACAATACCGGGCAGAATAGAATGGTACCGATGACTCATCCAACCGAGATATATCCCCACAAGAAACGCAGGTACTGCTTGGGTAAGATTCATATGGACGGCTGCAAACAAAATTGCTGTAGCAAGAATGCTAACGCCTATACCATATCCTTGACGGAAGCTATTTAACAAAAACCCACGGAAGAATACTTCCTCCGCAAATCCTGGAAACACTGCCAGAATCAAGATCACCATAAGATAATCCCAGATAGTGCTTTCTGAAGTAAACATTGCAAATTGAAGATACGTGGTTAAATCCGAGGTGGGAACTACCTGATTGATTAGGAAAACAAATTCATCCCCCAATATTCCAAGACTTAATGTTCCAAGCAATACCCAAAGATAAGGTGAAAATGGGACTGGATTTAGAAGGACCACCCGTCGTATGGGGCGTAACAAAGTAACAATACAGTATAAACAGACTCCTATTACGAGTAAAAGGGGGAGAAGCGAATTTTGTAGGTACGTTTCCCATTTAGAAACGGGCGTTGAAACAAGTGTACCATCCTCATGAACCAAGGTTTCAGCCGATGGATGCAATACCATCATCACCAACATGCTGATAATAAATGTAAATGCAAGTGTAAATATCAGCCCAAACCAACCGTGGATAGGTCGCAGCGGTTTCCATCGCAATTCTGGGATAGACGCATCGTTACTTTCAGGGGAGTTGGAAGGATAGTCACTCATTGTAAATAAACCAGCTAGTACCTTGAGACAACCAAAATTATTCTACACTTCGACACCGCTCAGTGTGCGTTCATTGAGCGGAGCCGAAATGAATCCTGGACTACTTAATCTCATATTTTTAAGTGTCCATTCGTACTAGAAAGGAAGCACATCTTTATGCGCTTCGAATAAATCATCCACCATTGCCCGAATTTTGGCAAGGGGTAAAACACTTTGGGTATGCGGATCCATATAAGCAGCATGATATACATAATCCCGCTCTTCCTCTAATAAAGCACGAACCACCAATTCTTGAACATTGATATTACTCAGGTTCAATGCATTCAATTGAGGTGGTAACTCACCAACAAAAGTCGGGTTAATACCCGTTTGATCCACCATGCATGGAACTTCTACACAACATCCCTGGGGTAAGGACGTAATTAAACCAGTATTTTCAACATTTCCATGAATGCAGTGGCGAGTTCCTGTTTCAATTCCATGAATAATCCACGACCCGTATTCCCGACTCCTCTTTATCTCCAACGTTTCATCGGAAAGTCCCAGTTTCTTATTGGCTTCATATTCATCAAGTATACCCTCACAACGCCGTACGTATTCCCGAATGGGAATATCCAGCTGGGTAATTAGATCATTATGTTGTATAAAAAACGGAGTATATTCTGCCATATGCTCGGACGATTCGGTTACGAAATACCCAAAATACCGCATGATTTCAAATCGCACCTTATTTTTTTTATATACATCAGGATCGTTCATCGCCTGTTCTAATAAAGGATAAACATCCTTTCCTTTATGATTCAGTTCTAAAAACCAAGCCATATGATTGATTCCAGCCACCCGATATCGCAATTCCTCATATGGAATCTTCATATAGTTTGCTAATTCCTCAGAAGTTCCTTGCACACTGTGGCACAATCCCACCGATTGAATATAACTACTCTCATATAACGCCCACATATTCATCGCCATTGGATTGGAATAATTAATGAATAGCCCATCCGGACACACCTCTTCCATGGTAAAAGCAATTTTTTGGAGTTCGGGAATGGTGCGCAAGGCTCTAAAGATTCCTCCGATTCCCAGGGTATCGCCAATCGTTTGTTTCAACCCATATTTTTCAGGAATGTTAAAATCAACGAGGGTTGATTCGTATCCTCCAACCTGGATCATACTGATAACATAGGAGGCATCCGTTAATGCTTCTTTAAGATCCAGCGTCGCATGGATTTTCGCAGGTGCATCCAATTGCTTAACAATCTTATTTGCTAGATTTTCGGCTGCTTTCAACCGCTCTGGATCAATGTCCATAAGGTAAAACGTTGCGTGGGTTAACTCGGGATAGGATAAGATATCTCCAATTAACGTCTTTGTAAAAACAACGCTTCCGGCTCCAATCATGGCGATTTTTAACATGCGATACTCCAATTAGTAAGATATCGGGTAATCGTATACCCTGATTTCAGATAAGATACGATAGGGGACATAAAAAATCAATCCCTGTTTTCATCTGTGTTTTTTTTATTATCTTCCATCCAGCTTCTCCATGCTAGTGAGGAAGAAGTTTTTTGGGGATACCAACTAAAAAATAAAACCCAATCGGTGGATCAAAAAAGGAGCACATATGAGTGATTCATACAACGGGACGGAACAACATTTGGGAACCATCTTCCGACTATCCGATGCGGAAACCCGCTCCATCAGCGCTGAAAATAAAACGGGAGAAAAAGGAAAAGCAGGGATGGCAACCGATGGTGCATGGGCAAATGCAGCACGAGAACTGGGACAGAAATGGAAGGTTTCACCATGCATCAATTTAGATGCCCAATCCACAACTGTATTAGCAGATATAACCGGACCCGGTATCATTCAACACATTTGGATTACAGTAGATCCAAAAGCATATCGGGATTGTATCCTTCGCATGTATTGGGATGGCGAATCCGATCCTTCGGTAGAAGTTCCACTGGGTGATTTTTTTGCAAACGGACATGCAATGCGGTGCACCATCAATTCCCTTCCAATTGCCGTAAATCCGACTGGTGGGTTTAATTCCTATTTTCCTATGCCGTTCCGAAACCATGCTAAGATTACTATCGAAAACCAACGACCCGAAGAAATTAGAAGTTTTTTTTATCAAATTGATTATAGTCTAACGGATGTCTCCGACCAAGCTGCCTATTTTCATGCTCAATGGCGTCGCACCAACCCGTTACCCTATAAAACCGATTACACCATCCTGGATGATGTAAAAGGAAAGGGACACTATGTAGGAACGTATATGGCATGGGGACAAAATAACAACGGATGGTGGGGTGAAGGGGAGATTAAATTTTTTATAGATGGTGATGCGGAGTTTCCTACGATTTGCGGAACCGGCACGGAAGATTATTTTGGTGGTGCTTGGTGTTTCGGTGAAACCTTTTCCACTCCATACCTTGGATATCCTCTGTGGCATAAAGTTTCGGGAGAATTGATTCGGCATGGATTGTACCGCTGGCATATTCAGGATCCCATTCGATTCAAACAGGATTTAAAGGTAACGATGCAAGCATTAGGATGGCGAAGCGAAGGGCGCTATCTCCCCCTTCAGGATGATATTGCATCCGTTGCATACTGGTATCAAACAGAGCCCCATGCTACATTCCCCAAGATACTAGACCGGGATGCACGCGAAGTAATATAGTCATTAAGTTGGGAGTAAACGGGCATGATAGGTCGCCACGATTTTTTGATTGATCCATCCATTTCCTACTTGAACCATGGTTCTATTGGTGGATTACCCCGAGCAATCCACGAGGAGCGGATTCGTATTCTGGAGTATGTGGAATCCCAGCCTTACAATTTCTTTTTAGGCGAATGCTACACCCTGTTGAAATCTAACAAGGAAGCCATGGCAGCCTTCCTTCAATGTAACTCAAGGGATGTGGTGTTCGATTTGAATGTAACAGCAGCGATCAATGTGATGGCGCGATCCCTTCCCTTAAAAGAAGGGGACAATCTTATCATGACAGATCTGGAGTACAATCCCACCATGTATATGTGGCGACGCTTAGCCGAACAGCGGGGTTTTACTATTACATTGGTGGAGGTTCCTGTCCCGTATGACTCCGATCAGACAATCATAGACAATTTTGAGGAAGGAATTACTTCAGAAACAAAAGCGTTGTATTTCAGCCATATCATTTCCCCAGGTGGAATTATCCTTCCTGCTGAAGAATTGGTACGATTGGGGCATCAACATGGATTGGTGGTATGCATTGATGGGGCTCATGTTCCCGGACAGTTACCACTAAATGTAACAACACTTGGAGCTGATATGTATTCGGGAAACCTGCATAAATGGGTGAATACACCCAAAAGTGTTGGATTTCTCTATGCGAACGAATCCATTCAGGATCGGATTGAACCCACCGTATTTACCCAAGGAGCAATTCCTCTTTATGATGGATTAACGCCCTATGAGCAACGATTTTTCTATTCGGGAACCCGTGACTATTCCCCGTTCTTTTGTATAGAAAAATCAATTGATTTTATGGAGGAACAAGGGTGGGAAGCCTACCAAAAGC
>CAYPZJ010000090.1:0-15123 GCA_964414635.1 uncultured Spirochaetia bacterium | reverse complement strand
TATTTGATATCTTCATCTGAATCCGTGGTCTGAATCAACGTTATTCGTTGTTCAGTGTCGTTATATGCTAATTGGGATGTACTTTGGTAATCCGCAGATTCACCCCGATTTACTTTGGTAGTGTACCAATCGTTTCCGTGTTTACCGAATTCGGCATTTCCTAATTGACCGGGTTCTATATTTTGTGGATCAGATCTACATACGATTAGATCAATAATGGGATGAAATATATTATTCAATCCACCAAAGAATGTATTATTACGATTGGAAATATATAATGTATTGGAATTATTTCCAGCAATATAAAAATACGTTATGGACCCGCCAAAGGGGGTACAATCTAAAAGTACCGAAGTCCCTTTCCATTGATCCGTTACCCATTCCTGATGTAAATCCGTAGCTTCCAAACGTATTATCTTGGTGTCATTGTTTGCACCAACTACCTTTACAACTCCAACAAACAAAGCTTTTATAATATTAAATGTGTATGTTCCATCGGGGTTGGACACAAACCCGTTATTCGGGTAATGATCGTAATAATTTTCTAATAATAAAGTCCCCGAGGATTTTTCCCAACCTATTATTTTAAATGGATATTGAATGTAAGGGCTTGTTGCGCCCGAAATATTATCAACACGAACAAACCAACCCAATGGAGATTCCGTACCAAAAAATGAAAGCACGGAACTTAAATCCGATGAACCAACCACACAACGTATTAACCCGTCAATAGATGATTTATTTTCCCAAACAAAAGAACCGCTTTTTCCTGTTGCTGTTATTCCCGTATTTACGGGAAAAAATGGAATCAAATCCAGATATTCTCCCAATGCTCGAAATTGATACACAGATAGTGTTGTAGCGGCTTGCTGTGCTGTTATGGTAAACTTCCAAACAAAATCTTGAACGTACTTATGAAAAGAGCTTGTGAATGTAAACGCTGTTTCTGATCGTACAGGAACCAATTCCCGCTTAACGTTAAAACGTTGTGGGTCTAAATATATTTCTTCCCAATTTATACTATTGGTTGTGAACTTTACGTCATATGCACCAGCATCCCTTGAAACACTTAAAATGCCAACCAATAAAACCCCAGTACTTTCAATCGGATAGCCCTCTTCTTTATGTCGTAAATGTAGATCACGATTAGCTAAATCATGAAATAAAACCTTAACGTTCACATAGGAATCTTCGTCTATAGTACAGTTAAACAACGAACCATTCACTACACTATCAATTAATGTTAAAGAAGAAGCCTTACTATATACAGCATAACTGCACGCGTTAAAAATATGTCCTTTAAACGCCGTTGTGGTTGTAATATTATCGTTTACCAATATTCCTATTCCGCAATTATGAAAAGTACATAACGAAATGTCTAAAGTCGATCCCGAAATAGAAAGCGCTTCATTGTCAATATCGTATAAAATACATTCAGTTATAAAAGGAGATGTTACATCAGCAATGCCATATTTGGATTCATATGCGATGTTATTAGAAAGTGATGGTGCATTGAATGTACTAATTAACTCAACTAAAATGTTTTTTAGTTCTAAAAATTTGCCTGTAAAGCCAGTCGGATTATCACCTGCTATCCCTTTTTGTGTTATTGAATCTCCATCTATAATAAATCCATTAAGCGTAACATTGTTTGATTCTATATAAACAACACTACTCAAAGCAAGATATAACTGACTACTTCCAACAGCTAGCCATTTACCGTTTCCATAAGTAAAATAGGCAAAATTACCCACAGGTGCTGTAATCTTAATCCAATCAATACCATCTAATGAGTAATATAAATTGGTTGTTGCTCCATTATCAGAAGCGATATACAATCCTTCTCCATATTCTATATGAGTACATGCATTATCCACGTCGGAACCGAATTCCCAATTAATACCATCTTCAGAATAAAACATTCGATCATCGTTGGAAGATGCAACCCATAAATCATCACCATATAACACGAATCGCCATTCCAAGGATTGACTATTTGTTTTGTACCAATTAATTCCATCGGTCGAACTATAAAGCACATCCGGTTCCGTAGCTGCTGCAAGCCATAAACCATCACCATAAAAGAGAGACAGCCAAACACGATTTGGACTATTGGCATTCGACCAAGAAACACCATCATTAGTCGAGTAATATAAGGATGTTTGCGAAAAATCACTAGATACCCAAACGCTACCACCATACTTAACTTTGTACCAATTATTTGGAGTGGTGCGAGCTGTCCATGTATTACCATTAGTAGAAACATAATGATAATCACCCGGGCTGTTTGAAGCGCACGCCATAAAGATTCCATTCCCAAACGATATTTCACCCCATTGTTTCGAGGCGCTACTTGAAACCGTCCATGTTCTTCCATCCGATGAGTAATATATTTTGCTATTATAGACACCACATACCCACACTCCGTTCCCATAAGCACTATCAACATAAAAACGTGATGTTGATGTTACTTGAAACCAGTCTAACCCACTGCGTTTAATGGTTGCTATATCGCCTAATTCTACTTGTATTGTAAGACTAGCAGGTATTGAAACGTTTGGTGCATCAAATATCATATTACCAAAGACTGAATTACGCTCTATTGTCAATATAGATTTTCCGCCCATATTCCCCAAGGCATGATCTAACGTTAAGAAAGGATTGGCTGAAGTCCCCGTTCCTGTTGTATCGTTTCCATTTGGAGCTACATATATGGAATTGCTATCATTATTTGCAATTACCGTTCTCAATGTTGTCGATGTGCTAGGACCCACAACGTTATTCGTATTTGTTGTTATACTCTTTGTTTTATTGTAGTATAGTCGCATTTGAATCTCCTTTGCTTTTCCTCTTCCTAGGATATCTAAACAGGGGGATCTGTTATTGCATTAGGTTTATCTTCCAGATTCATCTCCCTATCGCTTCAATACCGCTTTTTTCTGGATCACCTCCACTACTCGATCGTTAAAATTGGTTTCCCACTTACGTAACCGTTTCTCCACATCAGCTGCATCGGTTGCATGGATAATGAATTGGTTGCCACCTAGATGATAAGTACTTTGGGTAGTATGAATATGAGAAGGGGGTAAAAATCCGGCGTTGGGGATTGCGGATGGAGATACAACGGGTTTAAAATTCAGAAACCGGTCCAGTTCGGAAACATCGTTGATTTGCTGAAGGGAATCTAGAAAACCTGGATTAGTGGTATGTAAAATGGAAGCGGATGTTGCAGGAAGAACAAATTCACCTTGATGCACTACTGCGGATCCTGTCTGAGAAACCCAGCCTCCATCTGCGTAATGGGTTTGTTGGCGCATGGCATGAGCTGTTTGCTGTTTCAGAACATCATCCACGCCCAAAATTGCCATACGATGGAGAATTTCCTGTTCTAGTTGATGTATTTGTTGTGTGATATCGGGTTGTGCGTTCTCGGAACCAGAATGTCGTTGTTGCAGAAGCTGATGACGTTGTCTGAATAACCGATTTAGCATAGCATCGTGTAATGCATCCTGTTTTTCGAGGGTTTCTGTTTGTTTTTGCATTAACCGATAGATTTCTTCTTCCATTTTCCAGCGTTCTTCTTGGTATGCGATGCCTTCTGGAATGAGCGCATACTGCTGTTTTAATAATGCAAGTTGTTCTGCAAGATAGGTTGATTCCTCCACCTCCCCTATAGCATACTGGTGCTGAAGCATAGCAAGCTCCTTGCTGATATCTTTCCATGTAGCAGAATCGGTTATAAGGTCGGATAAATCTGCTATCGTATTATGGAGTCGCTCTGTTAATTTCATTTGATCTTCATCCGAGATAATTAGATTTGCCATATCGAGCTGGAGATCAGAAACAGGTATTTGTAAGCGCGATGCAATATCAGTGGTGATGCGTTGGACTGCTTGTTCATTTTTCTGATAAACCATTTGCCATTCTCTAATCAGAGCATTTAATTGAGAATCCCGTTCCGATTCCGTTAAGCTCCCAAGTGTGAATTCATGGGTGATTTGTCTTTCTTGTTCAGAAAAATAGCGATCGATCATTTGTTTCGTTAGCTGTTGTTGTTGTTCCAATGCAGTATTATAAGCTAGGGGATCATAGTTGAGGGCTTCATGGATTAGTGGAGAAAGCCGCTTGCGTTCTTGAGCATAAACCACCATATCCGCCATCGATTCACGAGAAAGATTCTGTAAGTATTGCTGGGCATCCACAATTCCACCAAATTCAGCAACGAGGGTATCGAATGCTTGCTTGCCTGATACCTTCGGATCCAGTGTGGATGATGATAGATGCTGGAGCTCGGCTTGGATATAGGTTAGTGAATCGGTATCGTATCCCTTCTGACGCAGTCTGGAACGTTCGAGTGCCTGTTGTGTATCCAGCAATTCTTGTTGTATTTGTCCCATCTGAACCATGATTTCATAGCGTTCCTGTTCCCCATATAACAGTGCCCCATTTGTATCCTTTTGCTCTAACATGAGTCGGTATTGAGCCTGTTTCTGTTGCAAAATGGCAAATTCAGAACGTCCCAACCCTTCGGATTGATCAAGCATAGCCAACCGTTCAGAATTTTCATCTTTGAGGGATTCATGGAGTTGATGATGCAATTCGAGGATGCCTTCGATTTGGGATTTGAGTTCTTCATTTAACTGTATAGCATCCTCATACGAACCAATCAAATCATCCCGATCGCCACCACCTCGTATTTCCGCACGTTTAATTCCAGCTTTAGAATTGGCAATCGTGCGATTCACTTGTTCCAGTTTGTCGATCAATTCATCACTGGATTTCCCCGTTACATCCCAGGACGAACCCCGCGCAGAAGTGAGGCGCTCCTGTAATCGAATTTCTTCTCGCAGTTGTTTGGATCGTTCCCACGCTTGATCTAAAAAGGAACTGTTGACCTGACGCATCTGTTTAATGAGTGATAAATTGGATTCCAACAGGGTTTTTTGTTTCTCCCAACTGATTCGCAGTTTTTCAACGGTAGATAATTCTTTCGGGATACGATCTCCGATCGCTTTCACTACATTTTTGATCCCACTTGCAATCCCCCCAATCATTTCACCCATAGGACCAAATTTCCCTGCCACTTCAGAAATCCCATCAAAAACCTTACTGGTTATGGTAAAGGCATCTGCTAATTGCTTAGGACCCGAGGTGGTAGCGGCATCAAAAAAGGAAATACTTTTTTGAACCGTTTGATCGGTTATCTGAATTAATTTCTTATAGTCCGCTGCTTGTTTTTGATGGGTTCTTATACCGGTATGCACAGCCGTATGCGATTGAGCCATTTTCTCCAGTGTCCGACTCATATTATTCATGTCTTTCATAAAGTGTTTGCGACTCTTTTTAATAAGTTGATCCGCGGAATGCAATTCGCGCTTCATCTGCTCTAAATTGATATCGAATTGTATTGAAACTGCCATATGTGGTACCTCAATTTATTTTTTCATCCTGTAAACGGAATTAAGAAATTGTACTTAACCCATGTGAGTTTATCATGTTGGTTATGCTACCCGAAGGGATGTATGATCGCATCAATTGTTTCCAATTTTTTAGATCCATCTAGGGTGTAAACATACCTATCCCCATATTCCTCCACCAATAGGAGTTCAAAACCGATCTGTTCACATGCTGCTTTGACATATTCAACTGCATAATACGCTCCCTGATTCGTGTTTTTAGCGTGGGAATAACCTCGCTCATAAGTCGTGCTATCGTTTTTTATACCTGACCGGGAGGGTGCATACCTTGCAAAGGATTGATCCCAGGTGGTACCTTTTCCAGATGGAATATGATACCGGATCCGTTGATCTTGAATTCCTGCATACGGTGCAGGATGTACAATTTCCAAACGAAGATGCATATTTTGGTCTTTGGATAATTCAAGATGCCATCCATCGGAGCCCGTTTGTTTTAACCATCCATGCTCCCCTTGGGGTGCATAGGTAGTCAAAGCGGTTATTAACTCTTCCATTAGATGGGAAACCAATTCACCATAATAGTGCATAAGTTCCTGGGAAATAGACTTGAAAAGATCGATCGTTTTGCTCATTGGGTAGATCCTTTTCGGATTAGATATTCCAGTAAATGCACAAAAGCATGTTCGACTTGAGAGAGCGTAATAATATTAAAATGATTTACCTGATCCCCCGTCACATTGATGTTTCGGATGGTACATGCAGCATCCGAGCAGATGGCTTTTCTTCCCCGTAGCCATCCTTGTTCTTGATAGACACAGTAGGAGCGATCAACCTTTGGGATCGCAATCGGTGCATCTCGTTGGATGAGCACCCGATGAAACGAACAGGGATCTATCAGAAGCAAACCGATGGCAGCGTATCTTAGCTTAGGAATGAATGTCTTAAGCATTCGTACCGTATCGTATGCGCCAGCGGATTTTCCAACACAAAGCAAAGTATGCTGAGGGTTATTGTGTTTGTTAACAAACGATTCCAACCGGCGATCCCAATACCGCCAGATTCCACCTTTCCCCCGAAATAGCTCGGTCTTGGCTATATCTGCATGCGCTTTTAAATAGGTTTTGATGCGATCCGAAGTATAAATTCGCTTTCGGTAATACGGGTCATGGATAGATGCCAACGCTCCATCCATAATCGTTACAATTAGTTTTCCCATAATAGTCCTCTTGGTAGATTGGTGTGGGTGTATCATGAAATGATTAGTATAAAACAACCTGAGCTGATTACACCTCACGTTCGCATCAGGTAGGCAATCCACCCAGAAAACCCACTGATAAACGCACCTATAATGATTACCCATACTTGCCACTGACGTTGGGATTTTACTTCTTGTAAGTTTTCATGTATAAGTTCATGCTTGCGGCGGAATTCATTTAACATGCCCAACTGATGATCAAAGGAAGTGCTTAGGATCCCATTTTCGTAGCGGGATTCCCGTAGTTCCTTCACATCGGTTTGGATTGTATGGACATCATCATATAGATTATCTAGCTTTGTGGCAATTGCCGCCATTTCTGAACGGAGAAGATTTAATTCGTCGGTTGACATAAGTACACTCCAAAAATTGAAAGAAATCAAGATAGGGGAAAGCTGTAATTAAAGATTGTGGGGATACATTCCATAGTTTGATACCCGCTTGTTCACCATACAGGGCTACCACCGCCATATCCCTATTGATACGATCCAGATGTTCCTCACAGGGATGATCTTTTAAATCCCATCCAATCACGCCAATTGACGTAAATCCCATATACACCGCTAATCCAATTGCAGTTTCCGTACTGGTCATAGAACTCCACAACGCATCATGAGCCAAAATGGTACTGGGATCCATCCGATGAAGCGGCAGCATGGAATACCGAACCGTTTCTGCTTGATCGAATTGTTGTTGGGTCGGTGTAAATGCACATTCACAGGGGGTGGAACAAATTGCTTGGGCGCGTTCCCCATGTTGCCCTGTGGTATCCAAATAATCCGATACCAGCAGATACATGGGTAGAAAAAACGCTCCAACTCCATTTACACCAATGGAATAACCCTGTGCTGGGATGGGTACTTCCCATGCGCTCGGTCCTGTCCCCACTACCAAACATGCTTTTCCCTGATGTTTTCCTCGCACTGAGCGAAGGGGTTTTACGTACATGCTAAAAAATCCTTTAATTCCCAGGTTGGGAAGGCTGTTATCAAACTGGCTGGGGAAAGATTCGTTAGCTCAATCCCTCGTTCGCGTGCGTAATCGAGTATTCGATAGCACATCTGATTAATCGAATGAGCATACGGTTCTAAAATGGGATGATTATATAAATCAAATCCCAGAATACCAATTCTTGTGAATCCCATATAAAGCGCTAAGGCTAATGCGGTCAACGTACTGGTATAATAGACAAACAGAGCCTGGCGTTTGAATATCTGTTGGATATCCATCTGGTGTAATGCACACACCCGAATGGGAACCCAGGTTGGATGCATATTCGGAACAGGATAGGGCGCAAACAAATACGATGCGGTGCATTCTTCAATGATGTACCGTCGCATCCAGTGTGAAAGTTCAGCTGAATTGATTCGATCCACAATTACCTGATAGTTCGGTACATACCAGCGTGATCCATAATTCACTCCGATGGACAGCAAGCTACTGTCCTGATTTTCCAGCTGTTGAATAGATGGTCCGCATCCTAATACCAAACCTGTTTGATTTTGATGGATCCGATGAAATTGTTTTAACGTAGGATGTTGAATCCGCATCGGATTTATGTGGTGTTTAGATACCATTCCCAAGCCTCTTCGTTTTTTTCATTTTCATAGTCTTCAATAATTTTCATTGCAAAGGCATATCCAACAGTTCTTGTCCAAGACTGAGGTAACCCGGCTTCCAATCCTCGTCGGTAGAGGCGTACGAAGTCGGGTTGTGTTCCAGGAGGTATGTTGTAGCGCTTTCGATTCCCTTTTGGAGGAGCAGGAACAGTTTTTTTTTAAACTCGCTGGTATAGCGCATCAGATATGATGCAAGCTGAATGGTGTCATATAGGGATAGTTGTTGACTGAACCATTCTTTCAGACAGTGAACCCGTCGTTCTCGTCGGACGAATATCCGTTGATTATGTTCCTTAATGAGTTCCTGTTCCCGCTCCGGAGAACCAGCTACCCAAATCGATACATCGAAAAGGATATCCACCAAATTTTCCATTTTCTCAAGCGCCTCATAGCCATGAACCGTATGATCCAATTCTTTCTCAAGCAGTTCCTTCCACTCGGTGGATTGAAATAACAACGAACGTAAACTGGTGTGAATACGGCTTTCAACCCGTATATAATCCTCAAGTGATAACGGAGGAATATAAAACGCTTCTTGGCTCAATGTGTATTCAAATGGTTTGTCAAACAAAATGGATTCGGTTGTGGGAGGTATGCTCGATTTAATCATGCGACTTACTCCTGACTGTTTTTTTTCGTTGTGTTTTTATATGTGTTTTTAGATGGTGTAACCGTACGAGACGATTGATGCGCAGATATGTCCTTTTCTTGGGGAGAAGCGGGATAGAATCTGCCATGATACCATTTACCTCGAACCCCTTTATGGGTTGTTAAAACTGACTTCAGTTGGTTGTATGTCATACTTTTTCCTCATAATACTGCTCTGCCCCCCGATTCCTTTCACGATCCAATAGAAAAGAACCGAGGGTCGGAGCTGATTTCATTTTTTGATTAAGTCAACGTAATATCCACCATAAACCGATGAATATCCCATAAATTATCCGATACATAAAAATTATAGGTATCTCCCAAATCAATCATCCAAGGCATGGTTGCGGGACCTTCACCCAGAGCGATATCCCCATTTATTTTCAAATACGCTTCTGGGCTATGAATGGTCAAGCGTCGTCCTTCCCGGGAAATCGTGTCTAATATTACTTCTACCGTTTTTACTGGTTTCCAGGAACTGGATACTTGAATCTGAGTGGATACACCATTAGACCCCAAGCTGCTTCCATACAGAAAATTCAACCATACATATGGATTTAACGAGTATAATTCCCCACTTAATTCGTTGTTTCGATTGGTTAGATACTTCCCTTCAATTCCATTTAATGCACCTTTCACAATATTTTCCCATTCTAGAGAAAATCCTGCGGTGATGGCATTGGAGGTGCACCCAAAAAATTGCTGCTCCTCATTCACGACCACATATACATCAATTGGAGATTGTAAAAATTGGCTGGTACGATCGTTTCCTCCTGGAACAAGCGTACGCGTACCATCTTTTTCTTCAATTGGATATGCCACCTCAATAATGGGATACCCACTATCTCCCACCTGTTGTTCTGGATCAAACGATGTTGTGGTAGCTCCAATAGTATGTTGTAGAACAAGAAATTGATATTCACTATCGGTAACATCATAGGCTAGTGAAAGCGGACTGGATCCTGCATGAAAGCTAGTAATCAAATGGGATGGAATCGCAGCAGTTGCAATCGTCGATGGGGTTCCTGTGGTTTTAGGGGTTGCATACGTGCTGGTGGCACCGGCATGCAGGCTGTGTCCATTCTGATACGTTCCATGAATTTTGGTTACGCGAGCATTCCCTAAACTGGTGAAGGCTTGGGGATCAATATATTTCATTCCCAACCAGCGTTCTTCGCTTTGAGTAGCGCTTCCTGATGTGAGATCTGAAAATTGTGCCGCTTGATATTTCGCTTTTCCTGCTAATGTCGGGGTTAACAGTTTGCTTTCGGTTTCGGAACTTGCGGTTCCACTCCATTGATACATGGAGGTTTGACGAAAATATGCCATATATACTCCTTTTCGATATTCCGATCGCTCGTGTGGTATCCTGTCGACTAGCTTGCCTATTCGGGTACGCAACCAAAGCCGACATCCCACGAACACTCGAGGTTTTTATGTTAAATACGCTTCCAATTTATTGATAATCACGTATTCCCCACGGGATCCCCTGCTGCACCGTGTTTGGCGGTGTTCAAGAATAATTCCGGGGGGAATCGGGGTATGTAACAGCTGGGTGAGGAAGGTATATACTTCCGATTGTGCATCCGCCTCAAAAAAGTCTCCCGATAGTTGATCAATTTCATCCAATTTGTATCGAAAAATCAAATTGAATAAAAAGATGGATTCTTTGTTGGAACCAATGCGCCACGGATTTCCATCATCCAGATGAATGAGAATTTCACGGTTATCCAGCATGTTTCCGAATCGTTCGGAATAGGTAGAAATCCCCGTACATTCTTCTACAAACGAACGAACGGAAGCCAAAATCGTTCCAAGATGATTCATACTTTTTCACTCCCTTTTGATACAAGTAATTCGATCGTCCCTTCCAATCCAATATCCGCAAGGGGATGCATCATATCTTGAATACAATACAATTCCCCATTTTTTCGGATGTGGCACCTTCCAGGCTTAATAGAAGGAATATCCGATTGGAAAAGCAGAATGACCCGTGCCTCAATGGTTTCATCATAACGCCGAGTAAACAGTTCTGTTTTTACCGATTCATCCCAAAAAACCCGCGCCTCAACCTGTTGGGTAACGGTTGGTCTTCCACCATCCCGCTGAGGCGTTGATAAATATTCAATGGTAATAGGGGTCAACATACCTATATCCTCCCCAGAATTGGGGGAGTACAGGACACCCAAAACCGACGGGTTAGATACCCGATTAAATGCCATACCCGAGCGGGGATGATGCGATAGGGATTACCCAGCTCAAATTCAAATCGGGTGGATCCCGCTTTAATCAGCTCCGTGTCCAATTCTTTTAACGCAGCCAACCGATCAAAATCTTGTGTTCGAAGTACATGGATAATTAATTCACAACTTCCCTGTTTAATACGGGTAGGAACCTTTCCATCGTCTTCGGTTAATCGGTTTTTAAAAGTGGAATCCAACTGATCCCAAATAGTGTGTTCTTTCGCTGCTTCCAATACATATCGTGGAAATTCATCTTCTTGGTCGGGATTAACCTTTATCCCCAGATAGGTTTCGTTGTTAATCTGTTGCTCCGCATAATTGATATATTGAAACTTTTGGTCGTTCGTCAGTCCATTCCACACAGTTCCTACTGTAGGGTGAACCGAGATATAACTATTTGCATCGCTGAGTGTGATATACGATCCCATCTATCGTTCCCCTGCCTTTTTGGATTTTGGAGGTTTGTCTGCGGATTTACTGGATGAGGTTGAATCCTGTTCGTATTCCACACCACAACGGGGATCATTTTTTAAGAGGTTGCTTTCATCCGTTGATTTACTCTGATACATGCCCTCATTAAAGGCAAAACGTGTCCCATTGATATGCACGGCATACCGACGGTATTTGGATATAAAAATCATAGATCCTCCTATTTTTGCTCAATTGGTACTAGTATCTTGGGACAACTAAAGTTGTTCTACACTACGACTCCGCTTAGTGCGCGTTCATTGAGCGGAGCCGAAATGAATCCTGAACTAATTACTCTCATAATTTTAAGTGTCCATTGGTACTAGGGAAACGGGTATCGAACAAACTGATTGCCCGATACCCATTTGGAATTTACGTTGCAGGACCGGTCACGCCTTTGATAATTGCATGTTTTGCTTCATTTCGTAGTTCTAATCCGATTTCAGCAAAATACTCGTTAATAATACCATCTGCGCCGGGAGCTTGAATTTGTTCCCGGAACTGAATACGCCCATTGAGTTGGGGGTGTAATGGATTTTGGGTAAATCGAGCTGCAATTTCACTGGGATCAACAACGATACCCAGTCCTGCAAGGGTGGCATCTCCCTTAAATAAGGGATGATTATATAAATGTAAGATTTCTCCAGTTGGAGCAATATAAGTAGATACATGAATCCCTAGGGTATTCACATCCAGGGTTGTCTGTAGAAACTGCTTGCCCCACTTCGAAAGACATTTAAAATAGGCATCGCCACATATCATCACCTTTTCAGAAGATCCTTTATAAAACGCTTTTTCAACTAGAAAAGTTTCCCAATCACTTTCTGAAAGGGTTCCTCCAACCGACTCCACATTAGTTGAAATACTATTGCTTAATCCATTGGTGGTATGGCGTACTTTAGAAAAACTGGAAGTATCCTGATCTCGTTTTCCAAAGATAAATGCATATTCCACATCTCGAGTAAACTCTTCTGCCTTTCGAGCAGAAAGATCTTCCAGATGCATCCCCGGGGTTCCCAGGGTGCGCACGCGTGTTCCACTGATTGCCCATGCCCGTCGAAAAATCTGGCAGTAATTATATTCTGTTGTGGTGTTGGCTGCCATTTGATCGGGTGTGGAACTGGCTTCTTCAAATCCAGGTCCGATGATGAGCACCACATCGTCGTCATTAATAACGGATCCGGACGTATCTCCTACGTGTCGAACTACGGTGATGGTATTGGTACCCAAATTGATATCAGTAACCTGATATACTTCTTCGGTACGTAAATTCCGCACCAGATCCCGATCGGTGAAAATACTAGCATCATCCACTACGAATTCGGTTGCACCAGCGGAGTATCCTCCGATGTGATTGATTTTTGTTTTTGCTGTGGAATAATCGACTTCATCCCATTGGAACCGAACATCCATCGTTGGTTCAAATCGAGCCATTGCCATGTTAAAAATCAATGGTTTGAAGCTGGATAAGATCGCCACTTGGTCTGAAATATCATAGACCCGAGAGGTTTGGTTTCCTTCATTGGTGGCAATCCAATCGGTAAGATTTGCCATAATTATCCTCCATGATTCAATTGTTGCGCCACCTTTTTTATGACAGGTGGACGCGGATTTTTCAAGTGTGGGACACCCACATCAACGGGGTTCAGCTCATCTGAACCGTACGTACCGCCCGCGCCGGCAGTTGTACTTGCTTTGAAATAATACGGGGTAAGGGTTCGATATTCCAATACTAATTGGGTGACGGTTTTTATACTACCATCTTCGTTGTATTGCTTGTTCCCATGAGGATCCAATACAACCATAGTTTGCATATCCTTCTCCAACCGAATCCGTTTGTCACGCCGAATTCGTTCAATAAAGTCATCCAAGGACTGGGGATTGGCTCCCGCTTGGATCGCTTCCTGTGTGAGTCCGGAGCGCAATCGTTCTGCTATGATATCGGAAATAATTTGATCTTTTTCCTTTGCCATCTGCTCCAGTTCTTTTTCACGTGCATGGAGCCGACGGACTAAGGATTGTACTTCTTCCGGATCATTTTCTTGGGGGTCTGAATCGTCTTCCGAGCGAAGCCGACCCGCTTTTTTTAATTCCCGAAGCAATCGGCGTTCGGTAATTTCTCCCGCGGTATGTTTGATATCCTCGTACACCTGTTTGGGTAATCGATAACCGTTATAGTTTACGGTAACAGGGGCTGATTCCTGTTGGTTGAGGTTAGTTAGGGTCTGTTCAGAATTGTGATTCCCTTCCTTAACCCCATCTGATACAGAGTCGGTATGTGACTCGGATGGTTCATTCATGGGTTACTCCTTTCTTTTGCTTATATAAGCTGCCTGGGCGTGGGGTCACGCGTGCATATTCAAAACATGGAATTACTTCTTGATCGAATAATCGCTGGTATGGGGGTGCTTCCCTTTTTAACGGATGAATCATTCTCGATTAATCGGGAAGATAGGCGGTTTGTAATTCCTGATCGATTTTGGCTTTTAATTTACTGCCGGGGTCAATCAAAGTACGATAAAAACGCCGATCCATTTCATATTGAAGAGTTGGCGCATGGGTGAAATAGGATTTAACCTGTTTGAATTCATTGATTTTCTGTTCCATCGATTTGATATCATAATCCCGCGGGTATGCCACCTGGATTTCTCCGGAAAGCATAGGATATTCAAATGCTTGGATGAGCTGCCAGACTTGTTGTTCAATCCGTTCTAGTTTGGCAGCTAATTGAGCTACGGTATAATACGTGTCGTTATAACTAAATGCCATTGCTAATCCCGAAAGATAGTTCGTAGTTGCAATTCCTTCTTGCTTTTCGAGATTTGCCAATTGCATAATTTTTACGACAAGAGAATCCAGATACGCCCGTTTTTCTTCCAATGCCTGTACTGGGAACTGGAGGTATTGGGGAGGATGGGTTTGGGATGCATACTCCATTACCATATCCACGCTTAGGCTATGGGTTTGGGAAGGCTGTTCTTCCGTCCAATCTTCCTTTTCTTTGTGGATCATAAGTTGTGCAAAGGCAAGCTTATAAAGTTCTTCTTGATATAAACTGGTTACGTTGTATATTTCCCGATTGATTTCTGCAATATCCGCCAGCAAAGACTCCGGAATTCGATCCAAATCCATATCGGTGTAGGTACATCGTAATAGTGGAATACGCCCTAGGTTGTGTGTTATTGGATATCCGGGAAGTGAAACCCCCTGATGATCCAATAAATATACTTCTGTTGGGGTCCAGAGATAATAATGGTGTTCCTGGGATCGAGGAATCGTGAAATCGGAATCGTTGTGATTCTGGGTTTGGATGAGTACCCAATTAAACTGATGTTTGGTACGATCTACAGACCAATCAATCACTTGTTGGGGATTGATTAAATTCCCATAAGCACGGTGCTGGGAACTGTGTTGATTTAAAGTTGGAGCAGGTTCGGGGAAAGGAACTTTATCTACCAGGATATATCCGACTC
>CAYPZJ010000089.1:0-15338 GCA_964414635.1 uncultured Spirochaetia bacterium | reverse complement strand
GAGAAGGGAAAATTGAAAAAAAATCGTTAGGGGCTTGACAAATAACATAGGATGATGCTTTTTGCTCAGAGGTTGTCTAAATTATTTTCACATTACTTTGAGATTCATCCCATACACCGGAGCAGATTTGTCAAATATGCATTGCGACGTTATTTTTAAAACAACTGTTAGAAGTGAATGACCTAACGGTATTCCTAAACTAATGCTAGTAATTATGGGAGATCCCTATGGTTTCCATCCAACATCAAATCGAATCCCAAAGCTTTAAAAAAGCAGCCGATTCTACCATTGCATACCTCAAGCAGCATTATGCAGAAGGGAATTTGGATGTGGAGGATTTTGAAGAACGGGTGGAGCAAGCCTGTAGCGCATCAGAGAAAAAGCAACTGGTTGCACTCATCAAAGATTTGCCATCCCCTACCCGACCCTACCAAACGGAAATTCAAACCCCTTCCGGCAATACCGTGGATTTAAACCGAGGGATGGTACGGGATCAACAGAATTTTGTTAATGTATTTAGTGGAACGGAGAAGAAAGGGGTTTGGCGACCGGCTCGATCATTGAATCTCGTTAATGTTTTTGGTGGAGCCCAGCTGGACTTTAGGAAAGCCGAATTTGCTCCAGAAGGTACAACCATTAAGACCACGACCATTTTTGGAGGAGCGGAAATCATTGTCCCCCGAGGAATGAATGTGGATGTGAATGTCGTTCCGATATTTGGTGGGGTGGAAGATCGAACCCGAGGCATTCAGAATCCAGAAGCACCGACCATTCGCATACGAGGGTTATTATTATTCGGAGGAATGGAAATACGGGAGCGAGACTAAACTTTTCATGCGTAATGAAATGACCAAACCAGAATTGTTATCCCCTGCGGGAAGTCTGGAAAAGATCAAATTAGCCTTTGCGTTTGGTGCAGATGCGGTGTATGCTGGCTTACCCATGTTTTCCCTCCGTACTAAAGAAAACACCTTCGATATAGAAACCGTTAGGCAGGGCATTGCGTACGCAAAACAGGTGGGGAAGAAGATTTACATCACTGCGAATATTTACGCCCATCATATCAAGATTGATCCGTTTCTCGAAGCGATGGAACATGTGATTCCGCTGGAACCCCATGGGTTTATTATGAGTGATCCAGGTTTGATGATGCTCATCCGAGAACGCCATCCTCATATCCCAATCCATCTTTCCACCCAGGCTAACAACACCAATTGGGCACAAGTACGTTTCTGGCAGCAGAACGGAGTACAGCGAGTTATTCTAGCGCGTGAGCTTACACTGGAAGAGATCCGAACCATAACAGAAAAGAATCCGTCGATGCAGACTGAGGTTTTTATTCATGGTGCGATGTGTATGGCATATTCCGGCAGGTGTTTGCTATCCGATTATCTAACCGATGAGGCGTCCAATTCTGGACGATGCAAACAGATCTGTCGGTGGCGGTATCGGCTGCATCGCGGCGTGCAGGAAAAAGAATCGTTACATGAGATCCCCGCGGGAGCGTTTTATATCGAAGAACAGACGCGTCCGGGAAAATGGTTTGCCATTGATGAGGATGCATACGGGAGTTATATATTTAATTCTAAGGATTTGTGTGCACTCCCTATTCTTCCCCAGGTGATTCAAACCGGGGTGGATTCGCTTAAAATTGAAGGACGCAATAAAAACATTTTCTACCTCGCGTTGGTCACCCGAGTGTATCGCGAAGCCATCGATTCCTATTTTGAGGGGCGCTTCTCTGAGGGTATCCAAGGGTGGATGAAAGCATTGAACGGGATCAATCGACGGGGATATACCCAGGGTTTTTATGAAGGGATGCCTAGTAATACATTCAATTATACCGATGAATCTTTTAATAGCGTCGAATATGGTGGGAAACGGATACGAATGGTAGAAAAAGGGGTGGTGGAAATAGAGATTAAGAATAAGATTGTACGGGGGGAAACCATTGATTGGCTAACGCCAGACCGAGGAATTTTATCAGAAGAAGTGTCCCATATCTGGGATCCTCATGGTAACGAGCTTCCTGCTGTTTCAGCAGGTGTATTATTTAACCCACGGCTTCACACAACGTATGATATACCGGAATATAGCATGATCCGGTTGAATAAACGAATCCGATAGTGCTGCTATTGATATTGAACTTCAAATCCTGCTACCACATTATTCACACGAAGAATTCGCCAGTTTGGATGGTTTAACTGAAGGCGTTGTTGGAAAAACGCTGCTTGGGACATGTCTTCAATAAAATAGAAGTATTCCATCAGGTTATATCCTTCGGCATCGTTTTTGTACTGAAACCGATAGGCTTGATCAATCATAACCTGATAATCCATGCGCCACTGTTTAAGGGTATTTTCTTCTACCGGTTCGCTTTCCCCAACACTAAAAACGGATGGAATATCAGGTGCATTTACTTGAAATTGCTGCTCCAACGGGATTTCTAGGAGCTGGAGTACCTGGTAGTAATCTTCAATATCAGTATATTCAATATCATAAACCAACCGATCTACACAGAAAATAAAAGAAGAACGTGGGTTGTTTTCTAATAACCAGCGATATATCTGTTGTGCATGGGCAGCATTATCAGAATAATAGTACTCGACTCGAAGCGTCCCCCGCAGCGTATCAATCTCATGCCGAATCCATTGACTAAGGGGAGCGCCTAATGTAGGCGGCAGATAAAAGCTTTTAAAATTATATTGCCGCTGGGACCGAACAATGTCCCATCCCCCAGGAATAGTATACGAGCTGAGAATCGGGATTTCTTCATCTTGGAGTTGGGGCAATCGAGGTGGATTCCGTAACCGATCTAATGATGCGGGAAGAGGGATATCTTCGGGAAGTAATGCTTGATAGGGCTGGTCTCCCAAACGTTGCTTCAATGTTTTTTCCGTAGCCACTACCAGTTGCTCTGCTGTGCCAGGTAGGGCTGGGGTTTGGGAAAATGCAACCCACGAACTACACAAACATAACGTTATTAGAACGAGTTTTTTGAGCATACGAGCTCCTTTAAACAAATCAAACTTGGAACCAACGGAAAGTCGGTTCGTTCTATTATAAATTTCGTTCAAATAGGTGCTCAATTTTAATCCGACCGTAAAAAAGAAACCACAAACGTAGCACCATCCCCCGGTGATGATTCTAGATGAATGAGTCCTTCATGCATATCCATTATCTTTTTTACGATTGCTAAACCCAAGCCCACGGATCCTTGTAATTCTTTGGAACGATTTTTTAACCGATAAAATCGGGTGAATATCTTTTCCTGTTCTTCTTTTGGAATTCCGGGTCCCTCATCTTTAATAACCACGTTGTTATGAGTTTGGGTTTGAGTAAGGCTCAAATAAATGTTAGATTGGTAAGGACTGTATTTGATCGCATTCCCAATCAGATTTTCGATAACCTGTAAAAATCGCTTCGAATCAACCTCAGAATAATAGGGAGTAAATACTTCGGGTGGATGGATCACAATAGCTTTTTGATCCGCAAGAAATTGCAAATGATGAATAGCATTCATGACAATTTCATGAAGATTCACACGGGATTGATTTAATACCAATTTCCCGCTTTCAATCATACTCACATCCAACAAATTTGTTAACATCTCATTTACTTCAGTTAAAATAGTAGACATCCGTTTTAATCGCTCGCCTACTTTCTCGGAAACTTGGTCCCCATGGAAATTAAGGATCACATCCAGATATCCTTGTACAGCCCCGAGTGGATTGCGTAGATCATGAGCTGCCATTCCGATCATTTCATTTTTAAAATCGTTTAATTCCGTCAATTCCTTATTTGCCTGATTCAGTTTCTCGGTTCGTTGTTCCACTCGTTTTTCTAAGTCATCCAGGATCCCTAAATATCGTTGTTCTTTTTCCAGGAATCCTTTTGTTAGATTGATAAGTATTTTTCGATACAAAGCAGGGGTTCTCTGAAGAAGTTTTTCAGCCTCCTGATTATCGAACAGGTAAATCTCCGACTCTTCCACTGCAACCATAGAGGCGGATCGTGGGGAGTTAAGCAAAAAGGATAATTCACCCATGGGTGTATACGGTTCACTGATGGTGGATACGACCATATTATTGATGACGATCTGGACTGAACCTTTTTTAAGAATATAGATCTGAGAGGAGGGATCTCCTTGGTTACAGATAAATTCGCCTTTTACATAGGTTCGAAGTGTTGATTTCCCGTTCAGCTCTTCTTGCTTGATGGCATATTCATTACTCATAACACCTCCATCCTCCGTAGTTCAATAGGTGCATTTATTAATGTATTACTAATTTAATCCACACGATAATGACAGCCTCGACTCGTTCGATTTACCCATGCAGCACGGGATACAAGTAATCCAACACTAACCGCATTTCGTAATTCGATCAACCCTTGGGATAAGCGGCAATCCCGATAGAAATCTTCGCTGTTTTCCTGCAAGATACGCAAATCCGATATGGCGCGGCGAAGTCGATGTTTACTTCGGATAGGTCCTACATAATTCCACATCGTGGTGCGCAAATTATTCCAATCTTGTAACAACAACGCGATATCCACTTCATCCCCTTTGCTTTCCTGCCATTCGGGCAAATGACAGGATTCCACGATGTCATACGCATCCCAATGCTCCTTTATATACGTCGCGGCACGCTTTCCATACACTACGCATTCAAGCAGGGAAGTGGATGCCAACCGATTCGCTCCATGAACTCCGTTGCATGCACATTCTCCAACGGCAAACAAGCGAGCAATACTTGTTTTAGCCCATTCACTCACCTTTATCCCGCCACAAGAAAAATGATAAGCAGGTACTACGGGAATATATTGCTTTTCTGGGTAGATATGCGCTTCCATGCACGCGTTATAAATTTTAGGGAATCGTTCCTGAATATGCGCTTGACCCAGGTGGGTGATATCCAGGTACACATACGGCATATCCGTGCGCATCATCTCCTCGAGAATTCCTCGGGTAACCACATCTCTGGGAGCTAGATCACCCATGGGATGGTATTTTTTCATGAATGCTTCATCCTTATCATTTAACAACCTGCCACCTTCCCCTCGTACCGCTTCTGAAATTAGAAAGCGTTCCTGTCCTTTGTCAAATAACGTAGTGGGATGAAATTGTGTATATTCCATATTTATGATGTGGCATCCTGCACGATATGCCATGGATAATCCATCTCCGGTTGATCCCTCCGTATTGGATGTATACCGATAGATCTGCCCCATACCACCCGTTGCAAGTACGGTGGCTTTGGCTTCAATTTTGAGGGTGCGGTTTTGGGATGGATTAAAAAAATAGGCGCCCAGGCACTCTGGTTTTTTATAGATTGCCATCAGATCATCGCTGTGATGCTCTCGTGTAATCAGATCCAATGCCATATAATTTTCAAGATATGTGATATGGGGATGATTTGTTATTTGATTGAGCAAACCTTCCATAATGACTTGCCCGGTACGATCTTCACTATAGATGATGCGTCGAACCGAATGCGCACCTTCCCCCGTTGTATCCATTGTTCCATTATCCGAATGGGTAAAATCAATATGGGCTTGGTTCATTAACAGATCCCGAACAACCTCGGGACCTTCTTGGGTGAGAATATCGACATGGGGTTGATAACAGAGTCCAGCACCAGCATACAAAATATCTTTCGTACGTAATTCAGGGGAATCCCCTTCCCCATCATACACAATACCACCTTGCGCTTGATATGTGTTTGAAAGCGCTTTGTTGGAAGATTTGGAAACCACAATAATATGGTCGAATTGATCTGCAAGGTAGAGCGCAGTTGTTACACCTGCCAGACCGGCTCCAATAATTAGAATATCACACTGCATAGGTTCTTACCCATTCATACACAAGCGGATCCGATTTGTAGCGCACAAACGTGAACCCCCATCGCCGCTAATCCAATCGAACATGTCTCGTATGAATTTTTCCATTGTTCGTAAAACTCGCTGTGATAGAAAATAGAGAAATCGTGTGGGGGTGTCAATGAAGGTTACGATTCTATAGGTATTAAAACTCCAGGGAATGCGACATCATCGGGTAATAGATTGGATTTTGTATGATAGACATCCCGAACAATCATTAGTTTACCATCGGTTTGATTTAGGGTAATGGTTCGGGTTCCTTCACCTTGCTCATGCTCGTATACGGCGGAGTTTAACCGGTATGAAAATTGTAAGTCAATGATATAATCATTCTGGTGATTTACCGTAGTGATGCTTCCTTCTTCGTTGTATTTAAATTGCTTGTTTTCAACACGAAACGTGTAATTTTCTCCATCAAATGTGTATTCTAATGATTCGCTGGGGTTTCCTGTTTTTATTTCATAACGTCCCTGCAAAATCTCAAGTAATGCTGCTTTGCTTTCTTCCTGATGCTGTATCTTCGCTTCAATCAATTCATCTAGCCGTTTTTCCTGTTCACCAATCGCAGAACCAGGGGTTAAGGATAAATCATCGGTTTCTAGAATTTCCATATCGTTTGGTTGGTAGTCTGTTTGAGTAATTTCGATACCTCGATTGATATAAGAATTAATATGGAGCTTATACTCACTCTCTTGTTCTTTTATCCAACGCAGCGCATTCGTTTTGAACTCCTGGGAACGTGTTTCATCCTTCTCAATTTCCTCCATATATTCCAGAAATTGTTCCTGGAATAAATCGGGGTTATGAATATTGTTCCTGCCATAAAACCCAAGCAATAACATGCCTTGACCGTCTTCTGAATCCAGATTATACAAAGTAGGATTCACAAAACCTTGAAGGATGGCATAATATTCCCACATGAGTTCTTCCCGACTTAAGTGCTTCACAATAGATGACTCGTCTTGCGAGTTGGTGGTAGCGGTATCGCTTGTGATTGTTTGGTCAGGCGGGGTTTTTCCATCATCGGTTTGCGTACAGAAAGTCAGGATAACCTGTATTACGAGTAGGAACAAAACAAAGACTGTAACTATCGTGCCGCAGTGCTTCATGGAAACCTCATTTCAAATAAAAGGATTTTGAACTGGATCAAGTATTGTTGTACGTATCGGGTGTATGAACACGGGGTTCGTTTTCCTGATTCACTCGCGAAGTGGAAGGTGAATCCGATGGCGATTCAGCATTCCCCGTAGCTTCACTTGAGTCGGGTGAATCAGGGGATGATCGTGTCGTATTCGGTGTGGTGTGATTGGTATCGTCGCGAGCGGTATCCGATCCTGTATTCCCGGTATCATCATCCTGGTTGTTATTTTCTATTGGACGATCCGTTGGCTGAACTTGGTTAAGAGGTGATTCCGAATCTGACTCTGATGGATCTTCCGTTGTGTTAGAAGTACCGTTGGGTTCTGTTGGATCCTCAGTATCGGATTCATTCTCGAGTGGATCGGTATCTGAATCAGGCGGTCCACTTTCATCGACATACAATGAATTCGCTAACTCCGCCAGGTTTTTTGAATCCAGCTGTTCGGGAGTTGGTTCGGTATTATCATAACCCGGTTTAGCAATCACAGAAGGATTGGGTGGGTTGGTTGAATTCACTCGCATCCCTGGATGGTGGGATCTCCCCGATGGATGTTCTGGGGTGCTATCATCTAAAGTTAACTGAAAATCTTCGGTGTTTACTTTTCCCCCTCGTGAAAAAGACCAAATTCGACGTAATTTGCTATTTGTATAAAAATATTCAATTTTAGCATAATTTGGTACACTACTCGTGTAATAAAACGTGATCCGCTTTTTGATGGAACCATTTTGATTATAATATTCTTTGATTTCAACAACGCTTGAATCCATTTTCCGTCGAATCTGTTTCCATATTTGTTTCCCATCCTTATAATAAATCTTCCCCGCTAGTTTATCCTGGTTGGTGAAAATAAATTGATAATAGTGGGAAACCGTATTCAGTTTTGACTCAGGTAGCGGATATATTCCATCTAAATCATAATAAAACTCTGAAACTTGTTCTGTATTGCATCCACCCAAAATGCAAACCAGCCCCATCATAACAAGAACGATTCCCATAAAACGTGTCAGATTTTGCGACAAACTGAAATTCATTGTTTCACCCATGTGATGGTATTTTTTTTTTGGATTCAGTAGCTGGGATCCACTCCCCTTACTTAGATAAGATACACCTAATGTATCGGTGTTTCATCTTTTTTTTCCTATCAAATAATTTTCGTTCCATATTACGGGTTTTCCCCGTAAGAAATATACACAAAAATCGTCATCAAGAGAAGCGCACCCACATAATCTCATTTTTAAAACGCAGATTACCTTGTTATGTTTGAGAGCTAAAGATAAAAACCTGATGCTTGGAATAGCCCTAATCATAGCGATCGATTATGGGTTATCCGTTGCTCCTGTTTGTTCTTCAGGATCCGATTCTTCCGAGGACTCAGCAGGAGGTACACCCACCGATTCCTCCGTAGGGGTTTGTTCTGTATTCGTGAGATTTCCCTCCGTATGCTCGGAGTCTGCTGTTACAGTGCTTGTTGTTTCCTCGCTCTCTGCTTGCATATGGGATTCGGTATCTTCTATTGGAGCCGTTTCAGTAGGGACAGTTTCTCCATAGAGTTCTAGCGCCCATTTTATTATTTCCTTTACTTCTAGTTCTGTTTCTGATACGAATAAGCGTTTAAGAAGCGGGACCATGGTTTCTTTTTGAAATTGACTTAACCCTTTAATGCAGGCAATACGTACATCAGGATTCATACTCGCTACATACGTATCCAATAAAATTTTTCTACTCGGTTCTGTACCCATCAATCCTAGAACCCGAGCCGCTTCCATTTTAACTTCAGGGGAGGGATCCTGTTCAAGCGCGGAAGCGATCTCGGCAATAGATTCCGCTGGATTCAACACGTATAGGGTTTCCAACGCTTGCTTGCGCACCAATGGTTCTGGGTCGTTATGAACAAGGTGTTTAATATTTTCATATGCGTTCTCCCATCGAATGCTACCGAGGGCTTCTATTGCTGCTTCCCGCACATTTGCGTCGGTATCTTCAAGTAGAAAGAGCAAGGCTCCCACAGCGTTTTTATCTTGAATTTTCCCCAATGCCTCCGCTGATCTCCAACGAACCATTAAATCTTCATCTTTACAAGCGTTGCGTAAGGCTGTAACACCTTTTTGATAGCGCAATTCTCCCAATGCCTGTGCTGCACGACTTCGAATGACAGAGTCTGGGTGCTGTTCCAAAATACGAGTGAGGTACGCTCCGCTTTGTGCATCCCCCACCTGTCCGAGCTGTTCAATCACCAGGGAATAGATAAGCTCATAATTATCGTAGTCCCGTAAATCACTCTGTACTACTTCGTTTAGAAACGCTAAGTATGTTCGGTTTGGGAATCGTACAATTTGTTGAATTACATCAAGCGCACGTTCATCGGTGGAATTAAGAAATAATACAATTAAATCCCGCGCTGGTTTTTCGTACGCATCTAAATCCACTCGATTTTTTAGATTAGATTTGCCGTAATACCCCAGATCATTCCCACCATCCTGACTTTGTGTTAAGGATTCGGTTGTCTCGGTAGCGTTTGACTGGTTGGTGTTGTTAGATTGATTATTGGAACATGCTCCCCATACTAACAGACTTGTGACAAGCAGGATGATTAGATATCGGGGGGCTTGATTTCTCATTGCGTTGCTTCTTTGGTTCATGCGGGACTCCCTTCGGCTTTCTCTTAACAGGATTTCATCCTGTGAGAAGGTAATAAAAGTGTTTTGGGAATTAAAGTAAACCAAAAAAGGATACTGTTTGTACATTGTCAAATCGGTGCGATTTCGATATATTAATTGCTACTATGAATCAATCTTCTTCGGAACCACAACACATCACGTTTTACCAACGCGTTTACAGCATGGTGAAGCAAATTCCAAAAGGAAAAGTGATGACATACGGTCAAATTGCGCACCTGTTGGGTTCACCCCATGCAGCACGCGCAGTAGGATATGCCTTGAGCAATCTACCCCCGGCATCCTCAGTACCATGGCAGCGAGTAGTAAACAGCAAAGGCGCAATTTCTATTCGCCACCCATTCTTTGGACGATCCTATCAAAAGCAATTACTCGAAGAAGAAAATATTCGATTCAATGCAAACGATCAGCTGGACTTGGATTGCTATAGGTACCATCCGTTATGAAAAATTATGCGCGTTTAATCGGTTACTTATGGAAAAATCGCTTGCTCTTTTTTTTAGGGTTGATATTCATTGTTCTTGCAATTAGTGCGGAAATTGCTACCCTGCGTATAGGGCAGGATGTCGTTCGTATTTTTGAATCCAACCCCAATGCGGCGTTGGAAGCAAGCCCCCATCTGCAGCAGACCCCTACTACCCAAGCGATACCAGAATTAGAGAAGGGAACTCAAGGTGGCGGGTTTTTTGGTATGTTAGGGAATCCGCTTTCCACAATTGAAGACATTCCTGAGTTAAAAGGTAGGGAATGGTATGATCCAATTATTTATTTGCTCTATGATGTAGGGTACGACCAAGCAGCGTATTTTTTTCTGCTTTTCGGGGTGGGATTTTTCATCGCTTTATATCGGTTGGGTACAGCATTCGGGGCTGAATTCTTTATGGTATATCTGGGTAGGAAGATTATTTATCAAATACGGAATCATTTATTCACGAATATGGTGTACTACCCGATGACTTACTTTAATAAGCAACGGATCGGGAATATCACTTCGATTATTAATAATGATGTGGTGGTGTTGGAAAATTTTTATCAAACCGGGGTGCTCTCTGCTATTCGGGATCCTTTAAAAATCATCGGGTTTATGACCTATATGTTTTATCTGTCCCCCATGTTGACGCTCATCGTTGTGATTTTGGCACCCGTTTTGGCGGGGTTAATCTATCTTATTGGAGAAAATATTAAAAAGGTTGAAAAGAAGATTCGCGAAAAACTGGCGGATATCAACGCGATTCTCCATGAGGTGTTACTAAATATCCCGCTTATTAAACTCTACGCAAACGAAAAGCGTGAATCAAAGAAATTTCTATCTGAGAATGCACGTTATATTCGCCATGAACGCAATTTTTATATGATTCGCTCGACTGCATCCCCATTGGCAGAATTTTTTGGGTATATTGGTTCATTAATTGTATTGGGAATAGGAGGCTACCAAATACTTTGGGGGGAAACCTTTTTCACCTTCTCCGACCTACTAGGTTTTGCAGGGAGTTTATTTTTCATTAGTGGTCCGTTGCAAAATCTATCCAAATCCGTAATCCTCATCAAACAAAGTGGCGTTTCCGCTCGTCGGATATTTAACCTGATGGATGAAAAGAAGGAAACCTTTGTAGATAAACAAAAACCTCCGATGGGACCCATTCAAGCATCCGTTCAGTTCAACCAGGTCTGGTTTAGTTATGAACCAGACACCTGGATCTTTAAAGACTTAAACCTGGAGATTCCTGCAGGGCAATCTGTGGCTTTGGTTGGCATGAGCGGGGGAGGAAAATCAACCTTGGTTTCTCTCATACCAGGGTTGTATCAACCCCAGCGAGGAAGCATTAAAATAGATGGGAAAGATATTTGGAATCATGACATCTTTTCGTTGCGTCAGCAAATTTCCTTTGTAACTCAGGATAATTATCTTTTTCATGGTACCCTCCGTGAGAATATTACCTATGGGAGACCAAATGCCACCGAAAAAGAAATCATGGAAGCCATTCGCATCTCCTGTGCTCATGATTTCATCGTTGCACTACCCGATAAACTGGATACTTTTATTGGTGAACGAGGTGTGAAACTATCGGGTGGGCAACAACAGCGAATTGCATTGGCACGTGCTATCATTCGAAAACCGGGGCTGCTGATTTTGGATGAAGCGACATCCTCATTGGATAATGAGTCGGAACGACAGATCCAACGAGCGATGACACGTATCATGCAATATCAAACGACCTTGATTATCGCTCATCGTTTATCAACCATTGTGAATGTTGATCGCATTTTAGTGCTAGACCAAGGGATGATTGTGGAAGACGGAGATCATGAGAGCCTATTAAAACAAAAAGGAGCATATTATAAACTTTATACTTTGCAGGACTTTTAAAACCCCTTACATTCAATCCAAAGGGATCGCAGAAGAACAAAGCGTTTGAAACTGAATGGTGTTGCTTCCCTAGCATGTACGATAAATTTTAGAACGGAAGGATGAAACGTATGAGTACAGACTTAGAAAACTTCAAAGCCACAACCAATCATGAACCTCCCGATCGAATTCTTTACTATGGAGATTTTACCGAGGATCTCCGCCGTCGAGTTATCGAACATATCGGTACAACCGATTTCGAGCGGCACTATCACATGGCAGATACATTGTATATTCCAATACGACGCCCAGCAAATCTTCCCGCGTTGGACTTCCGTACGTATTGGGAAGATGAAGATCTACCAGAAGGTACTATAATCAATGATATTGGCGTGGCTGAAGTACCTAGCGGGTATTATCATTTTTTTGGATATGTATCCCCCTTACGGAATGCCCAATCCCTTTCTGAAATAGAAAACTATCCGATGGATGATCTTTCGGGGTGGGATTTCAGTTACATGAAATCCTTAGTAGACCAAGCGCATCAAGAAGGACGGATTGCTAAAGGATGGGTGGGCCACATGTATGAGAAATCCTGGCAGATTCGGGGGATGGAACAATTTCTTATGGATATGATGCAACAGCCTTCCTGGGCAGAATGCCTATTGGATCGCTTTGCGCATAGCAATCTGATTAAAGCGAAAGCTTATGCAGAAGCGGGGGTAGATTGGATTACCTGTGGGGATGACGTAGCTACACAGGTATCCATGATGTTTTCTACGGAGTTGTGGCGTGAGATGATGCTTTCTCGATGGAAAAAGATTTGGACTAGCGTTAAAGAAATCAACCCCGATGCAAAAATATGGTATCATAGCGATGGGAATATCACTTCCATTATTCCTGAATTGTTGGATGCAGGTGTGGATATCCTCAACCCTGTTCAACCCGAATGCGTGGATCTGGATGAAATCCATCGAAAATATGGAAAGCGTCTGGTAATGGATGGTACGATTGGGACTCAAACAACGATGCCTTTTGGCACTGCCGAAGAGGTTGCTGCACGTGTAAAAACCGTGATTTACAGCTATGGTCGGAATGGAGGGCTGATTATCTCACCCACCCATATATTAGAACCCGAAGTTCCCCTAAAAAATATTGATACATTCTTTAATACCTGCTATGAATATGGAAAACGAGATGCCACGCGTTGATTTTTTCACACGACGCGTTGGGGTAATCCATACATTACCCTTCCAGCCCTGCTCATTTCTACTTTCGAATCAGAATAAAACGATCCATCCCATTTGGGTTTTAGGTTTATTTATAGTGGAGATTCTCATTCTACAGCTTACCTTGTCCTGTGGAGGCTATACCCAATTGGGTATTACCGGTTTTACGGAACCCGAAGCATCAGAGGAAGGGATTACCTTTCGTGTACGAGTACAAAATGGAGAATCAGCATGGTGGTGTGGAACGACGAAGCCCGTAGAAACACTGGAAGACGCATGTATTCAGATGGATTATTTGCGGGATGACTGGTTTGTACTTACCATGGACCTGGCACCAGGTATTTATTTTTATTACTATAGGGTTCAGAATGGTGAACAGAAAGAGATCAGACGGGATGGCGCTAACCGGCTGGTTTCCGGCTATGGGGATCAATTTATATCAGCCGTGATGATTACTCCGGAGGGAAGCGTCTCTCCCGCGTCCAATATTGATCGTCTAAATCAAACCCAAACAATTTCCACCGACGCTTATGAATTAATGTATCATCCTTCTATGATTCTTTCTTCCCATTTGCAAACCATCAAACAAATTATCACCACACATCTATCCCAACTGAAAGCAGTCTGGGAATATAACCCGGATTCGCCATTAGAAATACATTTGGCTCCACCTGAATTACTTAATTTTACATCCCTTTGGGGATTAACCCAACTAATTGATCGGTCTAGCTATGACACAGTAGATGAAACCGCACGATTAAATCAAGTGGATTTTCATGTCATCCCTAAGGTGATTGTACCTTTTTACACAGGAGAAGATTTACAACCAGGGTCCGAAAGCATATTCAGTGAAGTTCTACGCAATGAGATTACCAAAGGATTCTTACTGGATTATACGCTCCATCGGCTTCCAGATTGGAATAACGGGTCCCTTGATGCAGAAGATATTAAGCACCTCAAACAACAGGCTTATTTTTACTGGATAATGGAAGGAGCGGCAGCATTATTGGCGAATACCACCTTGAATGATATACGTTTTTTAGGATTACCCATCCATGCTTATGTAGATGCACTACTGAAAAAGCACCCTACCTGGAACCTGATGGATGTTTTTGATTTGGATAATGACGCGTATGCAACCGTGGATCAGTTTTCAACCGATTATATCGCCCCCCTGGGATCTTTTTTCACGTATCTATATGAAGCGTATGGAATGGAATCTTTGAAATGCTGGTTTGATGAAGTACTGAAAGGAATAAGCAACGGGCATACTCTTTTGGATCCTGCTAGTTTCTCCCTTTGTTATCAACAAAGTAGTTCTGATTTGGAGAGTCAATGGATTGATACGCTTTTTAAAAGCCAATCCAATCGAATAGAACAGACGGCTATGTTGCTGGATAAGTTTGCTCCCAGTTCTTATTTATTTGATATGCGGGTGGCATTTTTATTTAACAAGGTTGTTTTTCTTGGTTTGGATACGGACGATTCTGAAACACTCCCTTTTGAACCAGGCACGATCCTGACAAAAATCGAAGGGATTCCTGCCTATCATTATTTTATGTGGTATTCTATATGGTTAAGAAAACATGCTGGGGATCCCATCCGTGTAGAATACCTCCACCATGGGAATCCTCAAACCACGCTTTATCAACCCGCATCAGAAGAGTCAAACAAGTGAGGAAAAGATGGAATCCATAAAACAAATCTTTGATGATGTTCCCTGTTATCTTTCAATTTTGGAATGGGGAGATTCTCCTTGGAATATGGCAGCCGATGAATGGGGATTGGCAACCAGTGCACGATCCATGCCCCAAGCACAATTTCGTGTGTATTCCTGGGAGCAGCCGGGAATCACCATTGGCTATTTCCAAAAAATTGCTGATCTTCGGATGGATGCGATCCAAAGCGAGCGCGTATCGATAACCCGCCGTCTTACAGGAGGACAAGCAATCCTTCATTTTAATGAGATTACCTATAGTTTTGCGTTGTCTCATCCTGCCATTACGCTAAAAAATCGTAAGAATTTATTTACGGAATTTTCCAAACGGCTTGCCCAATCGCTGATT
>CAYPZJ010000088.1:0-15404 GCA_964414635.1 uncultured Spirochaetia bacterium | reverse complement strand
TAAAATTATGAGAGTAATTAGTCCAGGATTCATTTCGGCTTCGCTGGATGAACGCACACTGAGCGTAGTCGAAGTGTAGAACAATTTTAGTTGTCCCAACAAAAGGGGTCCTGAAGTAAGCCACTTTTTTTGTTGGATATTCGTACGAAAAGCATTATATTATGAGTGTACGAGCAACACCGATTTTATATTAGTTAAAAAATCTGTTTTCAAAAACAGAATGAGATCTGCTAGTATGTAAGGAATACAGCGGATTCAGATAGGTTTTGAGTACACCTTGTTGGAGGTTTTACCTATGAAACATATTATAACCGGGCTTTATTCACTACTAACCATACTGCTTGCACTAGGCATCCTCCTTTCGTGTGTCATGTATGATGAAAATCCAAAAATCCAAGTCATTGACCGAAGCGACATCTTCGGACCGATGCAATCAGATGTACGGGATCGGCTCACTAACGGAGAAGCATTACCAGACGATATCGATTATATTACCCAGCGTATGGATGCCCAACAGGAAGTCATTGAAGATTATAGCTATTTGAATGATGATGGCACCATTGTAATTCCTGAAACAGGAAAACTAATGGTAACCCTACGGGATAATAATGCCGGCTGGAAAAGCGAACTTTTTCTGATAGCCGGAGAAGAAAGCATTTTATTGTTTGATGATACCCGGGAAGGTCCATTGGATGTAACAACCGAATACGAATTTATGGCAGGTACGGAAATCGAATTTCAATTGGTTACATATCCCCCTTCCGAAGAGGTCTGGACAAAATCCTGTTATGGAGAATACGCTCAAATCGAATACGATCCAAATCTGATGCAATGGTTGGTTCGATTTGAAGATAACGAAACGGAAAGCTCCGATATGGATTTTAACGATGCAGTAATCGAAGTGGAAATGGCAGCAGATCCCCTGGTAGATGTGGCAGACTGCTTTGAAATATCCATCGACTATCTTAATCCAATCGACTGGACACCCGATGGGTATACTGTATATTATATTGGTGACCGAGTTGATTTTAACGTAAATATAACAATCACATGTGATAATCCCCTTTTCGCAGAAGGGAACTACGTTGTGTATGCTATCCAAGAATATTATGCAGATGGCGTGTGTGATCGTAGCTGGTATCCTTCGCCCCCTCGTCCTGCCGACGAATCATCAATTCTAGCCTATTCAAAAGGGGATATACTACCTAACCAAACACCTCTTACATCCTGGGATGCTGTATATTTTGAATACCCCCAAACACTAACATTGAACGCATCCTACCAAAGTAGCTTAGCCATGTGCCCAGGCTTGAACCAAACACGCATACTCATTGTACGGGAAAATGAAGAAGGCAACATCGAACTAACCTTGTTTGAAAACCCCGAAGCCGGAGTGTGGGATCCCCCTGTAAAATAAGTAACCCGATACGGGAACGGATTCACAATTATAATTGTAGGGGTAATTCACCAGTAGCATTCCATATTCGATCATCCGCTTATTCGACTAGTTCATAAGAAAACCACTGAAAATCAGCGGGGCCGCTATTTTTTATACCATTCCCCGTTGCATACATACCCCAATAAACACCCGTAAACCCACCAGCCACTTCTTTGGAAAGATAACGAGTCTGCGCTGTCCCTATTGATTCATACGATCCATCCGCTTTTTCATATCCAAAAAAGTAATGGTCTGTATCCGATGTGATGGATAACACAATGGGATTTCCAGGAGTAGGGATCTCATGGGTCGTCACAATCAAGTCTCCGATGCGTATTCTAAGAAACAACACCGTCGTTTTCCCGTCTTCCCCTCGTATTCCGAATTCCACATGATGCTTCTCATTCATATACACGGCTAATCCTGCTTCTTCATTGGGTTGGTGAGGTGTAAAATCCATCCGAGTTTTCACCCGAGCACAAAAATGCTGCTGACGGCGGCATACAAACGCGGGAGAATCCGGATCATGAAGAGATTGGCTCAACCCATTCAATCGAAGCCATCCGGGTCGATCGGTTAAAGACCAGGATTCAGAAACGGGATTCCGTATAAAATTCCAGTATGGCATTAATTCTGCTGTATCGAACGAATCGATAGCTGGTACAGGTTCCCATGAATGAGACGGTAGCGTATCGGTATGCATTGATAACTCCACCGTTCCTGTTTTGTTAACCTGCAACCACCCATCATTCGTCCAGGTGACCGGTGCCAAAAATGTTTCTCTTCCTAGATGATGACAAGGAGGATAATGCCCTACAGGACGAATCCCAAGAAATACCATCCACCAGTTACCCTGATGATCCTCTACCAAATCCGCATGCCCCAATGCTTGAATGGGATGCAAAGCACGATCTCGATGGGAAAGAATGGGATTTTTGGGATCGGGTTCAAACGGTCCATACGGAGCGGAAGAACGTGCAATGGTTTGCATATGTCCGAATTCCGTCCCACCTTCGGCTATCATGAAATAATACGTTCCGTTTATTTTATACAGATGGGGTCCCTCCGGTGCCATCCCTCCCGTTCCATTCCATACCAATCGTGGCTCCGTTACCAATCGTTGTTGCGTTCGATCCAGTTCCGATTGATAGATTGCCCCTTTTTGATTAAAGGTAAAATACACGGTTCCGGTATCATCAAAAAACAAGGAGGGATCAATCCCAGGATAATCAAGCCATATGGGATCCGACCATGGACCTGAGGGATCAGATGCCGTTACATAAAAATGCCCTTTCCCACTCATATTCGTCGTAACCATATAAAACGTATCATCATGATATCGAATGGTAGGTGCCCAGATTCCCAGAGAACTTTGGGTTTGGTGCAGAGGGAGCTGCTCAGGGCGGGTCAGGCAATGCCCTAAATGACGCCAATGAATAAGATCCTTACTGTGGAAAAGAGGTACGCCCGGAAAATACTCGAAGGAACTGGTTACCAAATAATAATCCCGATCCACTCGGCATATACTAGGGTCAGGATGAAACCCCGGGATAATTGGGTTTTGGTACGGCATGATTCACTCCTATAGATTCGGAGCCTCCGGGTGGGTGAATTTTATTTGAGATAATCCGGAATGAAAATCACGCAGCTGATTTTTTATTCCACTACGATAAGCAATATTCATCAGCAATGAGAAAATTGGATGAGGGCTAGTCCAAATCCGTTTTGCAATACTTCCATAGGAATAGAATTCTTTTCGGATCGTTAGATAATGCTCCATCAATTCTGCTGGCGTAAAATGAGCCGGTCGAAAAACAACCGATGAATGATCATATTTGGTCCAATCATCAGTGATAATTCTACCCTCTCGATTGAACTCTTCATATAACTGCGTGCCCGGATAGGGAGTTAACAAATTAAACGTCACCGATACAATCTTATTACGCATCAGAAATTCCAATGTCTCTTTAAAGGTATCAATGGTATCATTATCCAGTCCGAAGATCAAGGAGGCATGAAAGATCATACCCAAATCTTGAAACCGTTTAATGGTATCTTCCAGATAAGGCATATGTTTTTTGTTTTTTGCGAAATGTCCCCTGCCTGTTTGAGTAACATTTTCTACGCCGAAGAAGATCCCTCCACAGCCAGACTGTGCCATTTTTTTAACCAACGTTGCATTCCTAAGATGAGCGATGGATCCCTGGGATAGCCAGGTTTTTTTTAATGGGGCGATCTCATCAAATAACGCTTCTGCTTTTTGTGGGTTTCCCAAGATATTATCATCCATGAACATCCAATATTTCGTATCATATTGATCCATGGTCTGCGCAATCATTTTCGGTGGTACATGGCGAATCTTGGGTCCATAAAATTTATGGACGCAACAAAAACTGCAATGATACGGGCATCCTCTTGTCGTGACCAATCCTTTTACATCCCACATATTCCGGGGTGCTAAATGCAAGGCGGGCTGTGGGGCAATTGCTGGATTATCTAACTGGGGATATTCTCCGGTGTATTTCCCCTGGAGTTTTCCATGTTCAAAATCATCCAACATACGGTGCCAGATTGTTTCTGCTTCACCAACACAAACAGCATCAGCATGTTGCAATGCTTCATCTGGCAACACGGTTGCATGGATTCCTCCCAAAACAACTTTCCGTCCACGTTTGCGGAATTCATCTGCCAAATAATAGCCGCGAGTGGAATTGGATGTCATGATTGAAATCCCCACCATATCGCAGGGTTCATCCAGGTTAATATCGGTGTATTCTTCATCGATTGTTTTTATTTCATACCGATCTCCTGGGGTGAGGGCTGCTAGATAATAGAGGGTGATTTGAGGAATACGAAGGGGAGATGGGGTTCTGCTATTCGCTTTCGGAAGCGGAGCAATTAGTATTATCTTTTTCAAGGATTTTCCTTTGTTAATCATACATGAAGTATATACTCCCAAAATAATTAACAGATTTTAGGGTTTCAATCGTTTCACTAAGAAACAACTCTTAATGATAAGCAAATTTATAAGGGTGATCAAATGGAACCTTTTCACATTTGGATCCTCATCCCCTATTAAATCATGGGATACCATGATTCCTGGTGGATTGACCCGAGCTTTCATGATTTTGAATTAAATCACAACACCCCATGATCGGTTCTCATCGGTGTGTATAATTCGTACGGAATAAAACGTTCCTGTTTGAATCGTAGTTTCGTTACATGAAACCCGAATCCAATGATCGGAATATCCCTGGGATACCGTTTGGTTTGACTTATTGTTTTTTGTTTCGAATAAAACGCGAACGGTTTTTCCTTCCCAAGATTGACGAATCCGCTGGTGTTGCCTGCTGGATAGCGCCCGCACTTGTTTACTTCGTTCTTTTTTTATCAAAGAAGGAATGTGATGGGAATAGGATTCCGCAGGGGTTTGGGGACGTTTGGAATAGGGGAAGGTATGTACATGATAGAAATCACAATGCATAATCGTGTCCAAGGTATGTTGCAGGTCTGCATCCGTTTCTCCAGGAAATCCGACCATTACATCCGTAGTCAATGTGATATCCGGCCTGTTCTGGCGAATGGAATCCACCGTTTGCCGAAATTCATACTGTGTATAAGGACGTTGCATTCGCTTTAAAATCGCATCGCTCCCGCTCTGAAGCGGAAGATGGAGATGAGGACAAAAAGACGGATGATTTAAATAGTCCAGCAGAGCGGGGGTGACTTCATTTATTTCGATTGAGGATACTCGTACCCGGAATATTCCCGATTGGTTTAAAATTTGTTCGAGCACATCCACAAGTCGTGCATCGTTCCAACGGTATTTTCCAATATGGATCCCGGTAAGAATAATTTCTCGGGTACCGAGATCAAGCATATGTTGTGCAGTATCAACAATGTTATCCAAAGGACGACTACGGGGCATCCCCCGAACAAAGGGAATCCGACAATAAGTACAGTATTGATCGCATCCATCTTGGATTTTTAAGTATGATCGGGTGTGATAGGATGCTGTTCCGGGTTGGTAATCAAAAGAATGATCCTTCGTGTCGGTGACATTCACACCCATAAATGATCCAGTAACAAAATAATGATGAACAATCTGGGGCAGTAATGCTTTTTTTGTGTTTGGAACAACATAATAGGGTATGGACTCTTCATTTGCAGGAAAAGAAGAGGGTTCGGTTACACAACCCGTTACAATCAATAATGCATCGGGATGCGTCCGGTGTAAGGATCGAATAAGATGCCGCGTTTTGGAATCGCTTTCTGAAGTAACGGTGCAGGCGTTTAGAATTATTATATCGGCATATTCTTGAGGAGCTACTGCGATGGCTCCCCATCGTTCAAACGCTGCGAGTAACCCATCGGTTTCATATTGGTTGATTTTACAACCAAGCGTAGCAATCGCGATTCGTTTATTTTTCAGTCCCCATGCTCCCATCCCGCTACTTAACACTCCTAACAAATACGAGGTAGCTGTTCCCCCGAAATTTTGGTAATCATACGATGGGTTCCCCAGGCTGTTTCCATAATAACGGTTCCGGGTGGGCGTTCTATAATTGTTCCAATGACTCGGGCGTCCTTTCCTAGAGGATCAGCTTGGATGAGCCGCAAAACCTCTTCACACCGATGTGGATCCACCACCATAACCACGTTCCCTTCGTTCGCGAGGTAGATCGGGTCCATTCCTACGATTTCACATACATGATGCACACCAGGTGATATTGGTAAGGATTCTTCCTGAATAGATACACCGCATGATGTGGATTCCAATAGCTCATGTAGAATATTACCTAACCCCCCCCGTGTAATATCCCGCATCACTCGGATAGAGTCTGCTAGTGGATGGAGACGGGCTATCATATGGTTAAGCGGAGCCACATCGCTTTGCAACGTCGTTTGGATCGGCATGTGTTCCCGTTGTGTAAAAATAGTCAGCGCATGATCCCCCAAGGTACTCGTACAAAGTACTTGATCCCCAAGCTGAATGTGTTTGCTATGCCAGGATATCTGAGGATCCCGAATCCCTACTCCAGCAGTATTGATAAACACCCCATCCCCTTTTCCGTGTTCCACCACCTTCGTATCACCCGTAACAATAGAAACACCTGCCCGCTCCGCTTCTGTTGCCATAGAACGTACAATCCGTTCCAATACACGAAAGGATAATCCTTCCTCGATAATAAAACCACAGGATAAATAGTGGGGTATGGCTCCCATCACCGCTAAATCGTTAACAGTTCCACTCACTGCTAATTTACCAATATCCCCACCTGGAAATTCCAAAGGATGTACCACATATGAATCGGTTGTAAATGCAAGCTGGGATCCCTTAATCGGCAGGATGGTCGCATCCTGGAGTTCCCGTAGACCCGTATGGGTAAAATATCGTAGGAATACGTCTTGTATTAAATCGGAGGTGCGGGTTCCTCCCCCTCCATGTGCTAAAACAATGGTGTCATCCTTCATAACCCCGCTCCTGATTTATAATAGGCACTGCATGTTCCTTCCATGGATACCATGCAAGCTCCCACGGGATGATCGGGCGTGCACGTTTTACGGAACAATCCACAATCAGGGGGTATGCATTTCCCTTTGAGTATATCACCGCATCGACATCCTGCTGGTTCAGATGCAGGTGGAATTGATAGGGGGCGTACCTGAGCCAAATTATACCGTTCATAGCTTTCTGCTACTGTAATTCCACTTTGAGGAATTATGCCAATCCCTCTCCATGCCGCTTCGGTCGGTTTAAACACATGCTGCATAATGCGCTGCGCATCGGGATTGCCTTCGGGTCGTACAACTCGCTTGTATGCGTTTTGAATAGCGGCTCGGTTTGATTGAATCAACTGGAGTAGTTCTACTAAACCAGTTAGTAAATCTACAGGTTCAAAACCAGTTATCACTCCGGGGATCCCATACGTTTCGGCTAAAAAATAATACGGTTGTTCCCCTATTATTACACTAACATGACCAGGAAGAATAAACCCATCTACCTGCACTTCCGGATCTTGTACCAATGCTTTTAAGGCAGGCGGAACCACTTTCATAGCAGGAAGAATCGAGAAATTAGAAATACCCTCTGCTTCTGCTTGTAGGATAGCGGCACCAATCGTTGGAATCGTCGTTTCAAATCCTACCGATAGAAAACAGACGTGTTTATCAGGATGCTGGCGCGCTAAATTGACAGCATTCTGTGGGGAATACACTACGTGAATGGAGCCTCCATAAGCTTTCGCTTGTTCTAAACTACTCCGTGAAGCGGGAACACGCATTAGATCACCAAACGTCGCAAGTATGATATCATCGTGCTCGGTATAGGCGATTGCCAGATCCAAATAATCGTTTGGAGTAACACAGACCGGGCAGCCAGGACCGGATATAAGGGTAACATTCGGAGGGAGAATATCACGGATTCCTATGTGAAACAATTCATGGGTATGTGTTCCGCATACTTCCATGAGGGTGATCGGTCGAGCGCATTCTAATTCCTGGATTTGTCGAACCAAAGGTTTCATATGCGCTGCGTTATGGAATGCCTGTAATGGGGATGCATCTTCCATGGGTTTAATCTGCCATCATTTCTTCAATCATCTGGATGGTTTCCAACGCTTCCGCCTCATCCACCGTAGAGATGGCGTAGCCAGCATGAATCATAACATAATCACCCGGTTGAACGTGGGGAACCAAGGTGGTACTAACCTGTTGCGTCGTTCCTTGTAGTTCTACCGTAGCTATTTTATCAGACGCCACATGGGTTACTTTCATTGGGATTGCAAGACACATAGGAAACCTCATGTATTAGGATAGATTGGATACCAACCAGTTGTGGGTGGCCTGGAAAAGGGGATATCCGTGGAATGCGGTGGGATCCTCCTTGTGCTATCAATATACTCAATAATATAAGGTTTGACAATTTAAGGATGAATCGAGATGAATCTCAAAGTAATGTGAAAACAATTATGCCAACCTCTATGGAATAAAGCATTATTGCGAAAAGCGAAGCGCCATAGTAATCTTTTTTATACAGAGATTGCTTCACGTTGTTCGCAATTGACTTTGTACTTGTTTCATCAGTATGAGATTCATCCACAATGTTAAGGCTGGTGTGAATTATTCATCGCCATGTGGTACTTTGGTGGGGATTTTGTGGGGTGTTATAAGGGAAGAAATGCAATCCCGATGGGTGTCGATCTTCAGGTAGGATCATACGAGGCACTACAAACCGATTCCCAGGATATCGCGCACGATAAACCGGAACATGGATTTGTACGGTTGTGGATGAAAGGATTGATGTGGTTGAAATGGATGATGGTATAAGTTCTTGCATAAAACTTGTGTTGGTATACAAATCCAAACGAGGACGATAGACCATCGGCGATTCATCAGCGAATACAGCATAAGACATCATCACAATAAAACCCAAACTACAACAGATCAACCAGATGAGGGGAAGCGGAAAACGATAGGATGATCCTTTTTTTTGATACACTGCTAGTATTCTCATTTTCATGCTATTCTAGGTGTCGGCACGATGCAAGGCCGGTTAAGCTCCATCGTTAGAAAATAATAGTTTTCATGATTTTAACAACGGTGTTTAATAAGGGTTACTCCGGATGCGAATCATGGTATATTCAAACAACTTCATGGTTACACCCCCGAAAGCCCGGAACACCCAAACGAACATACCTAAGCTGTAGTAATTTGTTTGATTACCGTTTCAAAATACAGGGGTTGCAATGCGGTATCCGAAGATTTTAAAAAGATTTCCAGGTCTAATACAGAATTTAAGGCTCGTTCCAATTGCTGAAAGGTCCAAAGCCGCGCTAATTCTTCACTTTCACGTACTTTTTGGGGTTTATCTTTTCCATAATATGGGAATGGACGCGCCTTGGACCATGCTTCGGCTGGGGGACTACCTCCCTCAATACCAGCTTTCATCTGGTATATAAACTTAAGGTCATAATACATCCAATTCATGAGGGTTGTCAATCCGGTACCTTCGGTAGCCAACGTGCGAAATTTTTGAATGGCTTGAATAAAATTTTTTGTAAGGATTGCTTGGATAAATTCATTCTGACTTGGTAATCGCCCCGAACCCAGTAATTCGCTTACGATATCCGCCCCAATCGGGGAGGGGAGATCAGAAAGATTGGATAACAAATCGAAAAACAAGTCGAGATGATGTTTTTGGTGTTCAATCGTTTCTTTTAAGTAGGCGATCGCTTCGTTAGAAAAGCTCAGATGCAATTCCCCAGCTCGTGTTTTTAGAACCTTTTCTAAATTCTGGTTTTCTTCAGGTAGAAATGCTTTATACATCCCAACCTTATTCACTTGTTTAATCAAATCCTGGGTTGCTTTCGGGGTAGCAGGACTCGTGGTACGAATTAAAATGAGAACGGTATTGGACTCCACCTTTTCTAAGTACTGTTTGAATGCTTTCGCATCGATTTTTTCTGCATGATGCACCTTTATTATTTGTTTGGGACTAAACATCGATAACTGATAACATTGGCTGAAAATTTCACTCGATGGCGTTTCATCCGGAAAATACGTATGAATATTACTAGCGCGATCATCTTCCGAGGGAAAAACCTGGTGCTCAATATCTCGGACAAACGCTCTCATCCGTTCGCGGTCTTCAGCAATTAAATAATATACAGGATGAATACGCTGGGACATGCTATTCAGTAGAAGTAGATGGATCATCGAGGGATGCATCTTTCACAGAGGATTGTGGAACCCAATCGGTATAATCAAATCCGATTTTTATCGTCCCAATATATTGATTTACAAACATAATGGGAATTACCAATTCTTTTCCACGGCGTTCCTCCAGGGATCGAAGGAGGGCATCATTTTTTGCTCTGGCTTCTTCTATACCTTCCGGTAATCCCGTATCGATATATTTCTGATCCGTTGTTGCGATAACCCGATGATTCGCATTCAATACATGAATGTACAACGTATCGGTATTTTTAACCAACCAGGGCAAAATATTCTGAATCCATTGAATATCCTCATCATGCAAAACATCCCGCCAAACCGCAGCGACCATCTTTCCTACAATTAACCCCATTCGTTCCATAACGATCTTAATTTCCGCTTCCTTTTCGGTTTGCAGCGTTTGCATCTCGCTAGTAATGGAATTCACTTGTTCTTTTGCATCAAACAGGGCACCACTGTAACTGGACCAAATATAAATTAATCCTGCCAAAGCAGCAACAGCAATCACAGTGGATATGGCGAATAAAAACCAGGGTAGGATGGTCGTTCGCTTTTTTGGTGGATCGGTAACCTGTGCCCGTGCTCCTGATTCAACCTTTTCGGATCCCTTCGATTCATTGGCATCGGTATTTACAGAGGAATCGTCTTCGGGAGGATTGGGTTCGGTATCGGGTTGTTCGTGTTTAGTTTCATCACTCATAATTGATCTCCTTGGTTAGTATCCGCTGTATTAAGCATTGGTTTAACGATTAAAGGATACAACTGTGGATTTCCTTTAGTATTGGTTGATTACTTCTGAATGTACTGGTTCCTACTGCTATAAACCGGAATCTTCTTCTTCAATATAATATTGGCGAGAGAGTAGCTGGTATAGTTTTGGAATCTCATCTTCAATCTTAATGGTCTTTTTCCCAATGCGTTCCACTCCACTCAGTTTGGTATGCAATAAGGACCACACTTCCTCAGTTGTTTCTTCATCCCCTTGAATAACAAGAATAGACTTCAGTTTAATTTGTTTATATTTACTAATCCATTCCTGAATATTATAGAAAAAAGCTTCTGGAAGACGCCCTCCACGTTTTAACATATCCAAAAATGGTTGCGCATTCAACCCTAAATGTACGACATTTTGCAATGATTCCTTTGTTATCCGATAGGTATACATCACATCCTTGGTTACACTTTTGCCAAAAATTTCCAATAAATAAAGTTGATATGGAACTGCCAGTTTTGGATCCACCGTTATTGTATAATCCTCACCCAACATAAATGAGTCTGGAACAATCTCTTTGATATTCTCAATTGGTTTTTGGTGGATATACAACCAAAACAAAGATGTCGTTTGATAGATTTGTTCTCCCTCGTATTCTAGCCGCGCTAAAAGTCCCCACTGATAGAGTTGCTCCACTTGTTTTTCACAACTCATTTCTATCGTAGCTTCTAATTCATTCAATTCTTCTTGCCAAGCAGTACTGATTCGTTGCTTGTCCAAATCAGCAGGATAGAAGGGTTGATGTCGAAAGCTTCGTATATGATGAAGCAGGATATCTGCTCCGGGAATGGTTTCCAAGAAGAAAGCAAGCTGGGACAACAGGGGACGGGTGAGTAATTGTCGGAATGCTGGAGTGGGAATAATCATCTGATGTTTTTCAACAAGCAATTTCTTTTGTAGCGCCAGTTTAAAAAATGCTTTCGCTTCTGCCATGTTCCCATTAAAAAAAGAGGCAATCAACTCATAATCATCTTTGTGCAAGGTACGACGTTTTGTGAATGCAATAACCTGATGGGAAAAACCTTCTGCAAAATGAACCAATGAAATAAAAAACGACAAATAACGTTGGGAATATCCTTCTTTCGGCAACTGTATGGATTTTACATATTTAAGCGGTATTTGATAAAAGGGGATCACCTTGCGTCCCATATAATATTGCAAAGGAATTGACCGGGTTTGAGAAACTCGATCCTGGAAAATGTAAGGGATAATTCCTTGGGTTTTATGCAACCAGGAAGCTTCTTCCGCGTTATCATGAGGTATTCGGAGTTGTCCGTACGTGGTTTTAGGATACGGTTGTACATCTTGTACTTTTGTAACTACCACTTCACTCAGCTTGTTATAGATTTCTTCAAACAGAAAGTATAAATAATCCCGTTGGGATAGCGAAGATAACTTCTTTCGTTCATAGACCAAATATCGATCCATAAGAAACGTGATGGTTTCTTCAACGGGTTTTTTTGCATCCGACGGATAACTATTCAATATATCCCGCTTAGATGCATTATTTTTTGTGATTAAAATGGTTCGAATGACGGCGATCTCATCCTGTCCCAACTTGGATAACACCTGCTGGAACTGCTCATCTTCCAATTGATGGAGGAGGGCATCGCGATCCGAATGATTCGTTTCGTCAGAAATATTCCAAAAGGAACTGACTGTGGTATTAAGGGTTACCGATGTTTGTGCTAACGTTAATGCCATAATTCTTTTTCTATCATTTAATATCTGCTGGGAACTCCAATAACCCGTCGCTTTCGAGAATCCTCTCGTTCTTCAAACCGGAGTATATCATACCGACTCGGTGAACGAGGAAGATCATCATACCGTGATTTGGATCGGGTTGTCTGTTCGTCTTCGTCGTCTTCTTCTGATTTATTAGGTAGTGCTACTTCTGCTAAACCTTCTACCCCTAATGCTCGTAAAGCCTGAATAGCCCGTTGACGTACATCCCGACTCGCGTCACTCAATAACGGTTTGATTAGATTTATCGATCCGTATGAATGTAGGCGAGCAAGTGCCATCGCAGCAGATCCTCGAACATCTTCGATTGAGTCATGAAGCAACCGACGTAGCACGGGAACCCCTTGCGTTAATTTTAAATTACCCGCTGCTCGGGCGGCATTGGCTCTCACTAAAGCATCGGGGTCGCCTAACGCCCTTAGAATATCATCGTTTGCTCGCTGGGAGTTAATCGCTTCAATCGCAGCAATGGCTTCAGCGCGTACTAACGGGCTCGGATCATGTAAACATGGAAGGATCCCTTCCACTGCTTCGGGGAAACCCATTTCCCCTAAGGTCCGAACAATTTCTTTACGTACTCGTTCCTCGGTCATCTGGAGGGCATCTAATAATAAAGGAATGGCTGGTTTCCCCATTATTCGGATACCATGGCGATACGATTCCAATTGAGCATCATTCTCCTCTTGGGAGAATTGTAATAGATAGTATTGAATACGAAAACGCACTTCATCCGAAATATATGATTCACTTTCATCCTGAAGTTCGGGTGTATAATCTTTGGAATCAAAATCGGTAACGTACAACGGATAATCCTTTTCTTTTTGGGTATCCTTCGTAAAATAGGATGAAACCTGCTGTCCAACCTGGCAGGAGCTAATACCCAAGAGTACCAATACAACTATGAGTCCATTCCATAATGAATACGGCATTCGTTTGGTATTCCTCCTTTGGATCATCTTCCACTTCAATACTGTTGTTCCATTGTACAGACCCATATGATTATGTTCTACTATAAGGAGTAGGTCTCTTTTTGTACCATATTCAACCGAATATGCCGTATTTAACAATTGAAATCCATCCACTCATATTCCCATATGTAAGCGTTTCCCTAAATATTCTGGAATCTTTTTTCGAATGATATCCGCATGGGTTTTTCCAATATCATACGGTACATAATAAAACTGAACCTGATCGGTTCCCTGATCATATATTAAAAACGAAGCCCGGTTATCAATACCTCCACGAGGTTGCCCCACACTACCCGGATTAATAAAATATCGAGCGGGTAACAACTGTATATCATAAGCAATGCCATCTTCAGGAATAAGTGTCTCGCCTTGACGTCCGATTAAACGAACATGAGTATGACCAAAAAACACAATGCGTACATCCGGATAGGTTTGTTCCAGCACTACTTGATTTATTAGCATATCCTTCCCATTAGTTATATACTCAAATGGTTGGGTCAACGCACCATGAATAAATAAACAGTCTTCTAGCTGTATTTGTTTTGCAAAGGATTGGATGAACGCTTTATCATGCTGTTCCAACAATTCCTCATGAATTGCCAATGCTTGCCGGGCATATTCATTGTAATAAGTGGTACGCTCTAAGCCACATAAAACCGCATCATGATTTCCCATAACCGTCTGAACGGAATAATCCCGCAGTAACTGTAAGCATTCAGCGGGAGCAGGTCCATACCCTACTACATCTCCCAGGCAGATGATTCCATCTACTACAAGTGATTCTATATGACCGAGCACCTCACGCAAGGCATAATAATTCGCGTGGATATCGCTGATCACAGCAAGTTTCATAATTCCCTCGTCTGCTGTCCCCCAGAATACTTATTTTTTCTCCCTTTGAATAGTTGATTCATCCGCTGAAATGGGAATAAAACCATAATCCCGAGTTATATCCATCCCCTCTTCAGAGTAGATATATGCAATAAATGATTTAATCAGCTGCTTTTTCTTTTCTGCTACTTTTGACTCTTCATCCGTTACTGGTACAAACAGATAGCAAGTATGATCCAATGGATTTTTTGTAAACATATAAAATCCTTCATCAAAATCCTCTTCTTCAAACACCTTACTGGGAATCATTTCTTGCATAATCTGTGGGTTTTCTTTACGGGTATGGATAATCGTTTCCACCAAGCGTCTCGGCTGTCGACCGGTTTCAGTAAGCCCTAACGGATTTTCTATTTCGAGGGGTATATATACATCAGATGGGTGCTCTCCTTTTGTTAGGGGCATTTCATCCTGATCTTCTCCAGTATTGATAGCGGGATCTTTTTTGAATAATCCTGAAACCTCGATGGGAAGTACTTCATACGAATCTGTTTCTGATATATACTTATGATAGTGAATAAAAGAGGCTTGGGAAATGTATCCAATCGCATTTACATTCTTTTTGACATAATTGATAATCTCAAGATCATTACTCAGCTCTACTACTGACGGTCCTACTTTCCCATGATTAAAAACCGCCCGACTTACAATCGAGCATAACCCCGAATTGGATTCTCTTCCCACCGGAAAAATTTCATTCTCTCTGTTCTTCAAAGGGGTATTCGGGAAAATATCCGACCAGTATTCGAGTTTTCCAAAATATAGTTTTGCAAGATTGCGGCGGTGAATGGAGACAATCGGGTTTTTTGGATTAATCACAAAAAGGATGGTATCGTACGCATACGCGTAGGTTTGAAAC